>JBBRLF010000298.1:0-6432 GCA_038231515.1 candidate division WWE3 bacterium | reverse complement strand
TCGAAGCGATGCCGTTCGACATAGGTATTGAAATTCAATATCGCGTAGGGATTCAGATGATAACCCAGCTGCAGGCTGCCGCCATGGTACTCGTTATTGGTTTGCTGAATGACGTTGCGATCCTGATAGATGCGATGCAGAGCGTCCTCGTAATCAAAGCTTGCACCCAGGCTCCAGCGCGAGTTTAGAAAAAATTCGTCTTTTAATAAGATAGAACCTTCGTGATCGCCCGTGCCGAACTGATAGCGCGCCAGCATATTGCCATTCTGGCCCAGGACGCTGGATTTTCCGCCAGCCACGCCGAATACCGTTGAGCCCGAGCCGCTCGAAAAATAGGGTACTGCGAACCAGTTGGTTTTTTCTCTGACGATGATCCTCATCGAGGTGGCGTCGCGCGTGACTTCGATTTCAGAGAACAGGCTCGTTGTCTGCAGGCGGCGGGTCACCTCGAGCGCGGATAGAGTGGGATCCACGTCGATACCAGCCATTTTGATGATCGAATCATCGTCGAGCGAGTGGTTGTGGTAAACCTCGACGTAGATCGGCGCCGGCTTTGCTTTTGGCGCTGAGGTGGCCATCACCGTTGGAGTCGGTGTAGCCGCCAGGCAGCTGCCAGCCGTGGCAAGCAGAAGCAGTGCCATTGCGCTGAGCTGTTTCATTTGAAGTCGACCTCGAAGTTATGAAGCGGATGCCTGATCTTGAGCTGGCCGAATTTTCGTCCATCCTTGAATTCAAAATGGCCGCGGGCCTGCAAGGTCGTGCTGTGCAGCCGAAAATCGTTGATGCGCGTGGCCTGCTCGTCGACATGGATCTCAGACTCGGCTGAAAGGTCGCGCATCGAGGTTACCGTGGTGAAGTCGACGGGTAGGGCCCCCGAGTTCAGCAGGGCCAGCAAAAAGGGTTTACCGTCGCGACCCGTGAGATGCGCGGTGCCGGTAAAATCATTTTTCTGACCCAGCGAGAGATGCGCGTCGGATACGACCAGCTTGCCCCACCAGTTGTCGACTTGCGTGGCCCCTTGATGAGCTTCGCCCGAAAGTGTAAAATGAGAAAGATCGAGCCCCACGACTGACACGGAGTCGGCAAGCTTCGCAAGCAGGTGCGCGTCGGTTTTGATCGTATTGCCGGCAGCCGTAAGCTCCAGGCCCTTGGCCGTGGCCTCGACGACACCGGATACTTTGCTGGTCGCGCTGGACATTCGCAGCTTGGCGGCCACGACGGCGCTGCCTTTGGTTATTTTTGCCGTCTTGAAGTTCGTCAGATAGCGGTTCAGCACCACGGCCGTATCGATGCGGGTCGGACTCAGATCAAAGTTCAGCTCAAGATCAGCCAGCGGGTCGGCCAGATCGACCTTTTTGGCAACGGCCGCGAAGTCGAGGCTTTTGCCGCCAATGCCCAAGGGCTGCAGTCGATAGTCGCGCAGGGCCAGGCGCAGGTTGGAGCGGTCAAAGGTAACCGTTCCCGAGCCAGTGGCTGTTAGCTTGTGCACGGTGAATATAAGATTCGGCACGTCGAGCTTGAACTTGCTGACCGGATCGACGATGCCCTTTACGACGGTGATCGCGGCATTGAGCCGCGCGCCGTCGCCACCCAGCTTTATCCAGGGCACCGAGCGCAGATGATAGTTGAGAAAGCTGAAGTCCTTGTCGATCCCGCTGAATTTAAGCTCGGCCGATAAGGTCCGAAAAAATGCCAGGCCCGGCGCCTCGCGAAAACGCACATGCCCGAGCTGAAATTTGAAATCAGCGGCGAACTCCGCTTCGGGCGCCTGAAAGCGCGAGGGCTCGACCTGCAGCTCGTATTCGGGCCAAAAGTAGAAACCAGATTGTAGCGATGCGCCACCGGAGCCATGGTAGGAAAGCTTGCCGATCGTGATCTCGTGAATCTGCTCAAGGTCGATCTTGCCAAATTTGAGCCGCCAGTTGTTGCGATAGCCGTTGATGTCGTCTGGACCGGCTTTTTTCGGCTTGAACTCGAGATGGTACGTAAAGCCGGTGGCCAGCAGCACGCCGGTATAGAACTCTTTAAGAGGCAGCCGCCAGATTGAGGGCGAGATGATCGCGTCTTTGATATGGATCTGCCATTTGACCATGGAGTCTTCGCTATCGACCTCAAGCTCCTTGAAATGAAAGCGTCCCAGCATCGAACCCGAGCACGACTCGTAGTTGACGTGCACGACTTTGGTATTGGAGTTGATAATGCGCATCAACATGCCGCCGTTCACGATGTGGTCCACCGTGAAGCAGAGGGCCGTGCCGACTGCGGCGAAAGAGAGCAGAACCACGCCAGTGACAATGAGGTGCCTGCGTTTTTTTTCCACCATGGTCAAAACCCCAATCCCGCTCGCAAGGCGAAGCGATTCTGTTTGTAGTCGATCATGTCCTCACCATAGCCATGAAAGACCTGAACTACCACGTAAGGCAGAAAGTTGTGCGCTCGTATTTTCCCGCGCAGGGTCAGCTCCTGACCGCCAAGCCAGGGGTTGGTATAGTACTGGCCGCCGGGATAGAGCCTGAGCGTAAGGTCATCGGATTCAAAAAGCTGGCCAAAGATATTGCGCAGCTCGGCTTCGAATTCCCAGACGCCGCGGTAGCGGGCAAAGTCGGGCGTTGTCACATCGTAACGGTAGGGCACCCAGGCCTTGAGGCTCCAGAATAATTCCCATTTTTCGGCAAGCTGCACGCTGGAATGGTAACGCAGGTAGGTGCGGTCCCACGATCGAGAGGCCGCGCCATCGCGGCCGTTGGATTCATGCTCAAAAAAGCCCAGGTCAAGCCAGTAGGCGGTGCGCTGATTGAACTGCAGGCGATAAAATATTTCCGGGTTATAGTTCAGGTCGCGAAAAGGCGCCGAGGGCTTAAACAGGTCCCACATCATGAGCTGCGTATAGGCCACGTAAAGCTCGGTCGTGCGAATCATCTTGGCCCGCAGGCTGATTTGAATCTTTGTGTCGGGATGACCCACCAGGAAATAGGTGGGGCGGTATTGATATAGTGGCAGCAGGGGATAGTCGCTGGTTTCTTCGGCCTGTGCCCAGTTTACGGCCAGACACAGGAGTAAGGCCGAAAACATGGCCCAGTTCAGTGACTTCTGCACAGCGAACGCGCCTCTTCTCGATTTTGAAGATTCAAGACACTGGGATTTATGGCTTGGACATGCCCCGTGCTTGCGGCTGAAAAGTTGTTCTCCGGGCCGTAACGCAAGGGCGTAGCCATGAAGTGGAGGAACATTCCGAGGGCGAATACCGCCGCTGCGAGCATCAGCACGATGGGGCGACTTACGTTAAATCCGTCAGTCGTGGTTCCATGCCCGCCGCCACGACCGCCGTGGTTACTGGTTCCGTAGAGTCCTTTATCTTGTGTGAATAGCTGTGACATTGTGAATTCCTCCGAGTTGCTGATTACTTTGAATCAAGATTGGCTGATTTATGTTTTGGCTTGCTCAGGGGCAGAGTGAGTCCGAACCCAGCCTCCGAGCGCGCATTTGGGCTAAGTTCGCCTTGCTCACGAGTTAATCTAGGGTCAACAGGCGTGGTGTGAATTTCAGCGGGACGAGCTTCGGATTTGGTGCGCAGGAGCTTGATGCTTCTGGGCTGCACCGCCCGCTGATTTTCAACGTTGCTTGGCGAAACATCTGATCTGTTTTCGGGCACCTCCTCGATACGTGGCCCCAGTGAGGCGGCGTGAACCGAGAGTGCGAGAGCTAAACTTCCGAGTGTCGTTGCGAACATTCTCATGAAGACTAGATAGAGCAAGATCCGGGCCGCATGGATATGATTGGGTTTCTCTGAATTGGGTCCTTGCGGCGGGGAATACTGCCCCAGGGGCCTCGTCAGTGACTGGCGTCAGACGCGACTATGACTTTGAGCCCGCCTTTGAATGCCAGCGAGACGCCATCGACGTCATAGTGGCCTTCGAGGTCGGTGGTCAGATGCGGGCCGGCAAGGCAGGTAATGTCATAGCTTAAGAGCACCTCGGTAAGCAGGGCCAGGGCCCGCGCGGCATCGAGGTCTGAGCCATGATCAGTGGGGTGATTTGCCCCGTTCTGTGCTGACATTTAATCTCCCATCCGCTCGAGCATTTCGCCAACGCGTATCAGGGTACTTCCCAGCGTCTTCGTGCCTTTGAAGAGTTGCTCCTTGAGCATGCCAAGCGACCGCTGGGCAGCCCCTTTGAGCTGTTGTTGCTGGCCTTCTGCCTGCATCTTGTCGCTGGCGAGCACCTTGCCCAAGCCTTCTTTAAGAGCCCCGGACAGTTCGTTTGCGGCGCCGTTGAGTTTATCTTTTGTAGCATTCCTGTTCATTTCCATCGTTCTCCTGCAGCAGACTCTAGCAACCGCCATGCCACCCTGCACTTGCGCGTTGCTGCGGCGACTGCTCGTCACGGCGCTACATGAAACTGCTCGGACTCGACTTGATAATGAGTCGCCGGTATCTGCTGCGGAAACGCGTCGACCGCGATGACCTCTTCGCGAATCTTGATCGCTTCCAGGCATTGATCGCGCTCGCCCGTCGTCAGAATACCCGCCGTCCAGGCCCGCCCGATGAATTCGGCTCCATGTCCCTTGGCCAGACGCTCCTCGTGAATCGCCTCGTGAAGCTTCTTTTCTGCCGGCAGTGAAGCGGCGACTTCGACGAGTGCAACCTCGAGTCGACCCAGTCCTATTTCGTTCAAACCCGGAATGAAGATGTCTGAGGTGAGCGATTCCCGCGTTTCGCGATCGCCCATCAGGCCTCGTGCCACCTGCGCGCCCAGCCCGTCGCTGGGCTTCTGATAGCGTTTTCCGAACGGAAAAATCAACGGTGTCAGGGCCCAGGCCACCGGGCGGTTCGGAAGATTTTGCAGTACTCCGTCCAGCGCGTCTTGTATCTGGAACAGCGCATGGTCGCAGGACCAGCGCAGATAAGGCAGATCGTCATCTTTCTGGCCTTCGTCCATGTAACGCTTGAGTGCAGCCGAGGCCAGGTACATCCACGCCAGCGCATCGGCCAGTCTACCGCAGATTTTCTCATGGCGCTTGAGACGGCCACCCAACGTTCCCATTGCCGCATCTGAAAGCAACGCGAAGGCCGAGCTCATGCGGGAAATTCTTTTAAAATAAATGGCAGCCTTTGCAGCCGTGGGTACTCGCACAAAGTAGCTTCCGGTAAGTGCCCGGAACACGGAACGGAAGGTGTTCTTCACGACAAAGCCCAGATGTCCGAAAAAGGCCGCGTCAAAGGCAACCAGGTCTTTGTCGGCAATCGCGGCCATTTCTTTTTGGACAAAGGGGTGACAGCGAATCGCACCCTGGCCGTAGATAATCATCGAACGGGTAAGGATGTTGGTGCCTTCCACTGTGATCGCAATGGGTACGGCCGTGTACAGGTGCTCGAGAATATTCCGAGGACCGCGACAGATGGCGGCTCCGGCCCGAATATCCATGGCGTCGCAGACGACTTTTCGCATGGTATCGGTGAGGTAGGATTTTACAATCGCCGAAATAACGGCGGGCTTCTCGCCCAGGTCGACTGCCCCGGCGGTCATAACTCGGGCCGCATTCATCATGTAGGTCAGGCCGCCGATACGCGCCAGTGGCTCTTCAATACCCTCAAAATTTCCGATCGCCGTGCCAAACTGTTCGCGTACCGTGGCATAGGCGCCCACGATCCGCGCCGAAAGCTGCATGCCCGCCACCGACAGGGCGGGCAACGAAATCGAGCGGCCGGCAGCCAGGCTTTCCATCAACATCTTCCAGCCTTTGCCGGCCATCGGCAAGCCGCCGATGATGAAGTCGACCGGAATAAAAACATTGTGGCCCTCATTGGGCCCGTTTTGAAACGGCACGCCCATGGGATCGTGGCGCATGCCGATGCTGATGCCCGGCAGATGTGTGGGAATCAGAGCGCAGGTCATGCCCAGATCGACTTGTTCGCCATACAGCTCTTCCGGGTCGGTCAGGCGAAACGCAATACCTAGTACGGTGGCCACCGGGCCCAGCGTAATGTAGCGTTTGCGCCAGCTCATGCGAATGCCCAGCACCTCCTGCCCTTCATAGATGCCGCGACAAATAACGCCGATACTCTGTGTTGACGCGGCATCGCTGCCGGCATCGGGCTCGGTCAATGCAAAACAAGGAATGTCTTCGCCACGGGCAAGCCTGGGAAGATAGTAGCGCTTTTGCGCCGAGGTGCCGTAGTGCAGCAGCAGCTCGGCAGGGCCGAGTGAGTTTGGCACCATGACGGTTACGGCCGCCGTGATGCTGCGGCTGGCAAGTTTGGTGATAATCGCCGAGTGGGCCAGCGCCGAAAAGCCCAGGCCGCCAAATTCTTTTGGAATGATGAGTCCGAAGAAGCGTCGGGTTTTGATAAAACTCCAGACTGCTGGTGGCAGGTCGCCGTCTTTACGAACCTGCCAGTCATCAATGAGCTGGCAGAGCTCTTCAACCTGATTA
>JBBRLF010000297.1:0-6459 GCA_038231515.1 candidate division WWE3 bacterium | reverse complement strand
GCCCTGCTGGCGGCGTATCAGAAAGACCTGGTCGAGAAGCGCCAGTGGCTCTCGCTCGAACGCTTTACGCAGGGGCTGGCGCTGATCAAAGCTCTGCCCGGCGCCACGGCAACTCAAACCGCGATCTACCTGGGAAATGTGCGCGGCGGTGTAATCGGGGGCCTGATTGCCGGAAGCTGTCTGATCGCCCCCTCTTTTCTCATGATGCTGGGCTTGGGAGTTTTTTATGCCTCGGTCGAGTCGCTGCAGTGGAGCAAAGCATTGTTCTTTGGCATGCAGTCGGCGGCACTCGGTGTGATCGTCGACAGCATGTGGCGACTGGCGCGGCCCTATCGGCAAAAAATCCAGTTTTGGGTTGTCGCACTGTTGGCCTGTGCGCTAGCCGCCTGGCGTCCCTCGCTGGAGCCGCTCATCATCATTGGCTCAGGTTTGTTTGGCGTCCTGTGGCTCAAGCTCAAGCCGCGCGTGACGGGCCAGACATTGCTGGCCCTTGTTCCGCTGACGCTGGCCGGTGGTGCTGCAGTTGAGCTGGGAACACTCACCAAGCTTGCCACGGTATTTTTCAAAGCCGGATTTTTCATTTTCGGAACCGGGCTGGCCATCGTGCCCCTGCTGGCTCACGACGTGGTTGAGGTCCACCACTGGCTGACGCAGCAGCAGTTTCTGGATGCGCTGGCGTTCGGACAAATCACGCCAGGGCCGGTGCTGATCACCTCGACCTTTATCGGCTACAAAGTTGCGGGCTTTACCGGCGCGGTGGTCGCGACCGTGGGCGTTTTTTTTCCGGGCTTTTTCAATATGCTGACCTGGTTTCCGATCGCGGAACGCAAAATCGGCAAATCCCCCGCGGCCCACCAGTTCGTGATGTTCGCGATTGCGGCGGTCATTGGCTCTATCGCGATTGCGGTCGTACGCCTGGGAAGCGCACCTGGCGCGGGCGGAACCCATGCGTTAGCCGCGGCCATAGGCGTGCTTGCGCTGCTCGCCTCGCTCTTTACTAATTTTCCAGTGTGGCTCTTGATTCCAAGCGGCGGAGCCGTCGCCGCGCTTGCCAGCCTGATCTAAGGCCGGCAAGCGCGCGAGGACAAATTAAAGCGCTACGCCTGCGGTAGCCTGAAAACCCGTGTTCTCGTTGAACACGACCAAACCAGCATCCAAGCGCAGGTCATAGCTATTCGAAACGCGGTACATCACGCCGGGACCAAAGAACATGTGGAACATGATCTTCTTGCCCGAGGTTGCGAAGGCAGGGCCGAGCGAAAGGTGCGCGATAGGCTGCACTGCTGGCGCGCCGGCGATTTTGAAGTTGTAACGAGCGCCGAAGTCGATCGGAAAAAGGACCTTGTCCGTATTGAAGGCGACACCTAAACCAGCTTCGCCGTACAGCATGGCTGGCACAGGAAGTTTGTAAGAGCCGTGGAAGTTGAAGATCCCAGCCGTAAAACCCGAGATGATAGCGGAGCCGGCCTGCGCCGTGAGCTCTGTTTTGCCGAGTAGCGAAGAAGGGCTGTCGCTGGCCAGCGCGGTGGCCTCGTAACGCGAAGAGCTGCCTTCAGCTTTCGAAACACCCGACTGGCGCGTAGCCGCATCCTTCGACTTCCTTTTGCCTGCAGCAAACGATGGTGTCGAGTTCATTGCCAACGTGACCAGACAAGCCAGACCCAAAACTACGCCTAAATTCTTCATTCTATCCCCCTGCGCAAAAGAGCGCGATTACATATGTATGCGTTCGTTTATCCGGGGAAACGACTTATGTCAACTATAAGACCGTAAGCCCGACTCAGGCGCTGATGACTCGCCCGTCATTGGAATCAGCCACTGTGGCAGCGGTGAAGGTGCGAGCCGCGGCATCCACTGCGCTACGCAGCTGGCCACACGCAGCAAGAATGTCGCGGCCGCGGCTATGACGAATCATGGCGGCAACATTGTGATCAAGCAGATAGCGGTGCATGGCCAGAACCGCCTCATGTTCGGGCCGCTTGTAATCGCTGCCGTCATGGGGATTATAAGGAATGAGATTCACCTTGCAGGGAATGCCACGCAAGAGCTTGGACACGCGAGCAGCGTCTTCCAGCGTATCGTTCAGGCCGCCCAGCACCACATACTCAAACGTAATGCGGCGATGAGGCTCAAGATGCCATTCGCGGCACGAGTCGAGCAGATCTTTGATGGGATAGGCTTTGTTCACCGGCATGACTTCTTCGCGCTGCGCATCGTAAGAGCCATTGAGCGAGATTGCCAGATTTGGGCGATTCTCGCCCACCAGACGCTCATTCATCTTGCGAATAGCCGAGACGAGTCCCGAGGTGCTCACGGTCACTTTGCGTTTTGAAAAATTCAGCGCGTCCTGCGCCAGCAGAATTTCAATGGCGCGACACACGTTTTCAAGATTGTGCAGCGGCTCGCCCATGCCCATGAAGACGATGTTGCTGATCGTCTCGAGCTTTGAGAGCTCCAGCACCTGGCCCACGATTTCATGCACACCCAGATTGCGCATCAGGCCCATGGTGCCGGTCAGACAGAACTTGCAGCCCATCGCACAGCCAACCTGCGAGCTGATACAGATCGTAAGCCGATCATCGGCGGGAATCAGCACACTTTCGATGGTTTTGCCGTCGTAGAGACGAAAGAGAAATTTCTGAGTACCGTCGATGCTCTTCTGATGAAACACTTTGGGCAACGGCGTGATGTCGAACTTTTCAGAAAGATGACCACGCACGACTTTCGAAAGATCGGTCATCATCTCAAACGTCGTTACCTTGCGCTGGTAGAGCCAATGAAATATTTGACGGCTGTGGTAGTGCGCTTTCTTCTCGGGCACGCCAATGCTGAGCAGCTCTTCGACGAGGTCGCTCTTGCGCAGGCTCAGAATATGGGGCTTCTGCATGGATTCAGCAGCCGCGGCGTTTGCAGTCATAGCCGGGCTTATAGCAGATTTTAAAGCCGGCCGAAATACACCATTAAACGCTGAATACCGAGCATGATTTTCGTAATGATTCTATTGGGATAGACGGCTGCCGAGCCCTCGTCATAGTACCGAACAAACTGTCCCCAGGGTCGGCCCTTGCTACTTGCCACTTCCAGGCAGCGTTCCCATTCCTCTTTGTGCATGAAGATTCCGTAGCAGGGCAGGATGTAACGTGAGTTGAGATACTGCCCGATGGCGTCTGACTCCTGATGCCAGTTTTTAAGTCGGTTCTCATGCAGACTGGAAAAATCGGGTTCGAAAAACTGATCCAGCTGCCCGCCCGAATACGAGAGTAGAATCGACCGAAAGGCAAACGCTTCGGTTTGCGAGGTGGGCGCCCGCTGATCAATGAAGAGCAACACGTTAAATCGGCGCGGCAAAACGCGCTTGAGTTTCATGCCGAAAAGATCGAGCAGAAAATTTCGACGCGAAACGATCAGCCCGCCTTTTTTGCGGCCAATCTGGTCCAGCACCTTGGAGCGCAGGCTCTGCAGCTGCTGAAAATAGTTCGTGCCCAGGGTGCTCGCTTCGATCACGCACTGGTCGAGCACCTTTTTTGAAAGCACGATCGTTTGCTCGGTACCGTATTTTCGGGCCAGCCCATCCAGGATGTCCTTGCTGGACGAAACACCCGTGATGGCCTTGTCGTTATAACATTCGGTAAAGGCCCGGCCGTTCGAAGCGACACCGTCGATGACCACGTCGTCATCTTCGAGCAAGACAAGACTCGAGCCGCCCGACGCCGAAGCAGTGCCGGAAACAGAAAGGCCCGTGCCCCAGCTCGTGCCGTGAAAAAGAACTTCATTCAACGCTTTCCAGTCGTGCTTCAGGTCCATTGCACTACCCCGTCGTCGGCCTTGGAACGCCCGGTGGCGAGCTCGGACTGGCTGGGCTCGGAGAGCTGCATGGAAAGCACGCCGTAATGAGGTACCGCCAGCTCGAAAATCTTTCCGGTAATGGGTGCGGCTTCGCCGTCTGAGGCCGAGCCACCCGATTGAGGAATTGCCGCCAAGGTCACCATATCCGAAAAGGCCAGCTTCGCCTCAAGGTCGTCGGAGGTGGGATTAATCAGAAACAGCAGGCGCTGACTGGGGTCTTCTTCAGAAACATAGCTGGCAACATGCAGGCGCGAGTCGCTGACGCTGCAAAGCGACCTGACCTCGGCCAGCCCCAGGAGTGCCGCGAAAAACCGCGAAGACTCGGGCATCTCGCCCTCGGTCCAGAATGCCTGAGGATCGTAAAACACGATCTGGCCCAGGTGATAATCGTAAACCTCGTAAGACACGCCAATATTGAGGCGCAGTGGATTGCGACCTTTGCGGAATTTTTCGAAATACGCGGCCGCATCGGCGCCATAGTTGGCCACGCCCTGCATGGGCATTGGAATCGCGACGACCTTGCCCGTCTGGGCCAGCGCCAGCAGCTGCGCCAGCTCAACCAAGCGAATAACCGACTTCGGATCCATAAATACCAGTCGCTCGGAGAATTTACGAGTATGGCTGTCCAGCCCGGGTACGACCGAAAGCACGCCCGGCGCCATGCCGGCAAACATCTTGAATGAGCGGCTCTCCATCGAAAACTTGCTGGCGGACACGTAGGTCACGCGAGTCTGAGGCACGAACCGGCGCTCTTCCAGAAAGGTTACGAGCGAACGCAGCTTGCGTTGAAAATTCGCCGACAGCCGAAACAGCTCTTCCGCCATTACACCGACTTCGCCGGAATGAATCAGGGCGGCCAGCATCAGAAAGCTGCGCTCCTGGTCGGAAAAGCGGCGGAAAATTCCGGAATTGCCCAGGTAGATCGACTCGCCTCGATAGCCGCCCGCGATGATTCCGCGATAATAGCGCTCGACCGACGGCTTGAAGTCGAACAGCTCGGTCAGTAGTCCCTGGTAAGCGGCATCCGGATCGCACTCGGGATTGAAAAGATCCACGTGCCTTACGTTGCACGAGGAGTTTTTACGGGCAAATACCATGTCGGTTTTTTCCCGCAGCAGCTTTTCGATATGGGTGAAAAACCGGTGGCGGTTGTAGCCTTCATACAGCTGCATCTTGAACTGCTCGCCGTCCTGACCCGTGCCCTGGCCAGATGGACGATATTCGCGATCCAGAAAATCGCGAAACGCCATCACGTGCGCCGCCGAGTAATCGCCGTGTTCGCCCAGCTGCAGGCCGTGGCTGCGATAATAGTTGAATAGCGAGTTGCTCACGACCACTTCGCAAAAATCCGAGCTGCCGCATTCTGAAAAAATCTCACCCAGCACCGAGCCGACCTTGATCAGATAGTTACCAAAGCGCTTGAGTACTTCTGGTGACGAGAAGCTGGGCAACGGAAAAATATTCGGCGCGGCGTGATTAT
The DNA here is from genome assembly GCA_038231515.1 of candidate division WWE3 bacterium. Classification (GTDB taxonomy): domain Bacteria; phylum Bdellovibrionota; class UBA1018; order UBA1018; family UBA923; genus JACQAX01. The sequence continues at coordinate 1,133 of JBBRLF010000297.1, read as the reverse complement.
AAATCACGCGTCCGAGCCGGTCGACGGCAAGATTCGAAATATTGGCCATCAGATCTTTTGGAAAACCGGCATTCGGATAGTTCACGCCCAACTCGGGCATGACAAACAGGCGCACGTTCATGCGCACGGTCCAGGCGGCGCGCACGAACTTTTTCAAGGAATGGTAAATGTCAGTTTCGAGATGAGCCCATGGCACGAAAACACTGACCACGCGGACATCTTTGAGAATCAGCTCTTGCAGCCGCGCTTCATATTGCGTGGGTTTGAGTTCCCAGTAGTTCACAAGCACATTAAACGCTTGCGAAAAGCGGTCCTTTTCCTTTAGCTTCCCTGTATACGATGAGGTTTGAGTGGCGTTCGATTTGGTGGCGCGATTTGCGTCTTTTAGGTCCAGCGGATTAAAGCGAGAGAACTCTCCATTCATCGCCTAAAAACTAACATATCCCCGCGAGGTATCACAATGTGGTTTTTCACTGAAGAGCACCGGCTATTAGAGAAATCCGTACGTGATTTTGCCCAGTCGGTGCTACAGCCGCGGATCGAGCACCTCGACGAGACCGAGCAATTCGACAAGTCTTACTTCAAGAAAATGGCTGATTTAGGCCTTTTGGGCATAACGGCACCAGAGGAATATGGCGGCACCCAGATGGGATGCGTAGCGGCAACAATTGCCATGGAGGAGATTGGCGCCGTCGACGCCTCAACGGCCCTGACCGACCTCGCGCACAGCTATCTGACGGTAAACAACATCGCAACCAACGCGTCTCCGGAACAAAAACAACGCTATCTGCCCAAGATGATCGCGGGAGACTGGATTGGCGGCATGGGCATGACCGAGCCCGGCGCGGGTTCCGACGCGCTGGCCATGCGTACCCGGGCCGTGAAAAAAGGCGACAAGTACATTCTCAACGGCACCAAGATGTTTATCACGAACGCCATCATCGGGGACGTCTTCTATGTTTATGCGCGCACCGGCGACGGTCGTAAAGATCTCTCAACTTTTATCGTGGAGTCGACGTTTCCGGGCTTCAAGATGGGCAAAAAACTCAAAAAAATGGGAATGCGCGCCAGTCCGACCGGCGAGCTGATTTTTGAGAACTGCGAAGTGCCCGCTGAAAATCTGGTTGGCGGCG
>JBBRLF010000296.1:0-6498 GCA_038231515.1 candidate division WWE3 bacterium | reverse complement strand
GCCAGTCGTCAAAGGTGGACCACTCGAACAAGGCCATACTGTGCCAGCCAATCGTGTAAACGCTTGCGTAAGCTTCGCGCCTTGCGGCTTCACGACAAACGCTTCACTCAGCTGCGGTCGCTAGTTCAGGACCAAACTGACGACGGTTTCCATGTGGTAAGTCTGAGGAAACATGTCGATCAGGTGAATCGCGTCCACCTGGTACCGGGATGAAGTAAAAGCGGTAAGGTCCCGGGCCAGGGTGGATGGATCACACGAGACGAGCAAAACGCGGGGGGCACGCAGGCCAGCAATTCGGCCTGCAGCCTCCCGCAATCCGTCTCGGGGCGGGTCGGCGATGATACAGTCAATCGGACTGCTGAAGCCCCAGTCGAGCCACTGCTGTTCGGCAAGAAAGTCTTCGACCTTTTCTCGCACAAAATGCCGCCCGGTCTTGAGCGGCGCCTGAATGGCGCCCGGTGGCAGCCCATCATTAAAATTATCGACCGAAATAATGTGCGCAAAGGCACCGGTCAGCAGATGCGTAAGATTGCCGTCGCCGCCATAAAGATCGAACAGGAGCTTTTCGCCCTTGGCGAGCTCGGCGATAACCTTGACGAGCACCGCATTTTGCTCCGGATTCACCTGCGTAAAGCCAAACGCACCGTGCTTCAGATTCATGGCTTCTTTGACCTGACCGCTGGGCGTACGGGTCCACTCCACTTTAAACTGACCGCTGCCATTGGCCAGCTCGGCCAGCGGCCGGTTTGCCGCAAAGTCGGTCCAGGCTTTCTGAATATCCGGATGCGCCACGAGGCAGCGATCGGCGTGCACGATGGAATGCGACGCGGGAGCAAAGAAGCCAAGGCCATTGCCATCGCCATGCGCTTGCAGGCGGGCGCGGTAGCCGTAAGGGCTGGAGGCGCCGTGAATTTGAAGCTTGGCCTTGATCTCGTCGCTGGGAATTTTGGTGGACCGGTTCAGCTGGTGAATCAAAATTTCGGCTTTGGCGCTGAGCTGAGCCGGATAAGTCAGGTGCTGCCATTGGCAGCCGCCACATTGCTGAAAGACCGGGCAGGGCGGTTCGACGCGCTCGCTCGAGGGCTCCAGTACGGCGATGAGTTTGGCATCCCAGTAGCTTTTGTGGCTTTTAGTCAACTTTACACGGACAAGCTCGCCGGGAGCCGCGCCCTCGACAAAGACCACAATCGCGCGTTCCTCGCCCGGAGGCTTGATGCGACCCACTGCGGCGGTCCCGAAACTCATGCGATCAATATGCAGCTCAATGGTGTCGCCGGTATTCATAGGAGCCCTCATAACTCATAAGAGGGGATCTATCATTGATTTTACGCGTCGCTCGGTGCTAATCCTCTGGGAACATTTCCATGGCAGATCCAAAGAACATCCGAAATTTCTCAATTATCGCGCACATCGACCACGGCAAGTCGACTTTGGCTGATCGTCTTATTGAAGCGACCGGTACGGTTTCGCAGCGTGAGATGGAAGCGCAGTATCTCGACAACATGGATATCGAGAAAGAGCGCGGAATTACGATCAAGGCGCAGACCGTTCGGCTTTCGTACAAGGCCAAGAACGGCCAGACCTATCAGTTGAACCTGATCGATACCCCCGGGCACGTCGACTTTACCTACGAGGTTTCGCGAAGCCTGGCCGCCTGCGAGGGCGCCATTCTGGTCGTCGACGCCAGTCAGGGCGTAGAAGCCCAGACACTGGCCAATGTTTACATGGCCCTGGGTAACAACCTCGAAATTCTTCCCGTCATCAACAAAATCGATCTGCCCTCGGCCGAACCTGAGCGCGTTCGCCAGGAAGTGGAAGACGTGATTGGTATCGATGCTTCGCATGCCGTGCTGGCCAGTGCGAAGGCGGGCATCGGCATCGCCGAAATTCTCGAGTCAGTGGTGACGTTTTTTCCGCCACCGGCTAACCTGGACGACAAGCCCCTGCGCGCGCTGATTTTTGACAGCTGGTTTGACGTTTATCAGGGCGTCGTTACGCTGGCGCGCGTGTTCGACGGCAAGGTAAAGAAGGGCGACAAGGTTCGCCTGTTTCACAGCGGAAAAGAATTTGAAGTCATGAAGCTTGGCGTGTTTTCGCCGAAATTTCGCGAAGTCGACCAGCTGACCAGCGGCGAAGTGGGCTGCTTCGTCTGCGGCATCAAAGACGTGCGCGACTCCCGCGTGGGCGACACGATCTGCGGCGCCGGCTTTCCTGATCTGGCGGCCTTGAGCGGCTTTAAAGAAGTGAAGCCAATGGTGTTTTCGGGCCTGTATCCGATTGATGCCGATCAGTACAACGACCTTAAAGATTCGCTCGAAAAGTTGCGGCTCAACGACTCGGCCTTCACCTTCGAACCCGAGACCTCGAGCGCGCTGGGCTTTGGTTTCCGGTGTGGCTTTCTGGGCCTGCTGCACATGGATGTCGTGCAGGAACGCCTCGAGCGCGAATATAACTTAAGCCTCATCACCACGGCGCCTTCCGTGATCTACAAGGTCACCAAAACCAACGGCGAAACGCTTACCGTCGACAATCCGGCGCATCTGCCGCCACCCGGTAATATCTTGAAGATCGAAGAGCCCTACATTCGACTTACGCTTCATCTGCCCAACGAGTTCGTGGGCAACGTCATCTCGCTTTGCGAAGAACGCCGCGGCATTCAGAAGAAGATCGACTATATTACCTCGGACCGCGTGACGCTCGAATACGAGATGCCGCTTTCTGAAATGGTTTTTGATTTCTTTGATCGCCTTAAAAGCTCGACCAAGGGCTATGCCAGCATGGACTACGAGCTCATCGATTATCGCGAAGGCGACATGGTGAAGGTCGACATCATGATCAACGGCGAGCCGGTCGATGCGCTTTCGGTCATTATCCATCGCGTCAAGGCGGCGTCCCGCGGGCGTGAGCTGGTCAAAAAGTTGAAAGAGCTCATCGAACGCCAGATGTTCGAGGTCGTCATTCAGGCGGCCATTGGCGCCAAGATCATCGCGCGCGAAACCCAGGGGGCTTTGCGCAAGAACGTGACGGCAAAATGTTATGGCGGCGACATCTCGCGCAAGCGCAAGCTGCTTGAAAAGCAAAAAGAGGGCAAAAAGCGCATGAAGATGGTCGGTACGGTCGAAATACCGCAGGAGGCTTTCCTCGCGGTTTTAAAGGTGGACTGATGACCGTAAGCAAACCCGACGCGAAGAAGTTTGCTGATCGCTATCAGGTCTCGCCGGTGACGGCCCTCTACACGCTGCTCAAAGACTACTTTTTGGCCATCGTCGGCGCCGCGGTATTCGCCTTGCTGCTGCGGGTGTACATCGTCGAAGCCTTTCGCATTCCCACCGACTTCATGGTGCCGATGCTGCTTCCGGGCGATCATATTCTGGTTAGCAAGCTCGCTTATGGCGGCGTGTTTGGAATCGCACCCAGCAAGCCGGCGCGCGGCGATGTAGTGGTGTTTACCTTTCCCAGCGACCTGACGAAGGACTATATCAAACGGGTGCTGGCAACCGCGGGTGATACGGTCGAGATTAAAAACAATGTGGTGTCGCTCAACGGCAAGCCGATCAGCCACGGCATGGAAGCGGATGTTTACGAGGAGGTTCTCGACGGAAAACATTACTATGTGCAGTGGAAGGGGGCCGCGGGCGAAGCGCGCACCATGTCTCAGGTAAAGGTGCCCGAGGGCCAGGTTTTTGTGCTGGGCGACAATCGGGCCAAGGGACAGGACAGCCGCAGCTTCGGTTTTTTGCCTTTAAGTGACATCAAAGGTAGAGCTTCCAGAATATTCTTTTCGGTTGGGGCATCGACGGAACATAGTGCTATTAACGTGCGCTGGTCCCGCTTATTTACAAAGGTGAACTGAGTATGGCTTGGCTAAATCGCAGTTTAATCGAAGCCCGGGGTTTGAGTCAGGAAGACATTCGCGCCGTATTGGACCGGGCCATGGAGTTCAAAAAACTTTGGCGCGGTTGGCGTGGCACCGAGTTCCCGCATCAGGCGATGCGCGGCCGTACGGTCGTAAACCTGTTTTATGAGCCAAGCACCCGCACGCGCTCGTCGTTTGAGCTGGCGGCACGCAGGCTGGGCGCTTATGTGCTTAACTTGCAGCCCGAGGCTTCGAGTATCACCAAGGGCGAGACGCTCTTCGATACGGCACGCAATCTGGAAGCGATGGATCCGGATCTGCTGGTGCTGCGCCATGCTTCGGCGGGCGCGCCTTATCAGCTTTCGAAAATTCTCAAGATTCCCATTATCAATGCCGGCGACGGCTTTCATGAGCACCCGTCGCAGGCGCTGCTCGATCTGTTCACGATCGAAGAGGCCAAGGGCAGTGTTAAAGACCTGAATGTCGTGCTGGTAGGTGATATCGCGCACTCCCGCGTGGCGCGCTCGAATATCTATGTCCTGCGTACCATGGGTGCGAAGGTGTCCGTGTGCGGACCGCCAAGTCTGATGCCGCCCAATATCGAGCGGCTGGGTGTTGAAGCCGCTCACTTCGATCTGCGCAAGGCGATTCGCGACGCCGACGTGGTGATGATGTTGCGCGTTCAGCTCGAGCGCCAGAACCAGATGCAGTTTCCAAGCTTGGGCGAGTACTCGCGCTTCTGGGGCCTGAATGCCGGCACGGTTGCAGATATGAAAAAGGGCGCGATCATCATGCACCCAGGTCCACTCAACGAGGGCGTCGAGATTTCGCAAGAGGTCGCAAGCGGCCCCTACTCAGTCATTCTGAACCAGGTCAACAACGGGGTTATTATTCGCATGGCGCTCATGGACCTGATTCTTGGCGGCAAGGAAAGGGGGCGCGCATGACTCAAATCACAGCTCCTAAAACCAACAGCTTCGTGCTCATGAACGTTCGCCTGGTCGATCCGGCCGCCGGCATCGATGGGCCGTCTGAGCTGTGGATTGAAAACGGCAAGGTGAAGGAAGTCACCGCACGGGGCGTGCTGAGCACGTCGCCCGCGCGCAAGGCCGGTTCCCTGCCCGAGTTTGTCGATGGCAAGGGCATGCTGTGCGTGCCGGGCCTCGTCGACGTCCACACCCATCTGCGCGAGCCAGGCTTTGAATACAAGGAAACGATTGCGACCGGCACGCTCTCGGCTGCAGCCGGAGGATTTACGTCGGTGCTTTGCATGGCCAACACGAATCCCGTGAACGACAACCCCTACGTCACGAAATACATCATCTCGCAGGCCCAGCTGCACGCGCTGGTGCGCGTCTATCCGGTCGGCGCCCTGTCGAAAGGCTTGAAGGGCGAACAGCTCGCAGAGATTGGCAAGATGCATGAGGCTGGAATCGTCGCGGTGAGTGACGACGGTATTCCCGTCATGAACAGCTATCTGATGCGCAAGGCGCTCGACTACTGCCGCGCGTTTGACCTGCCAATCATCTCTCATGCCGAAGACGCCAATCTGGTCGGTCAGGGCGTGATGCACGAAGGCTATCATTCGAACTGTCTTGGTCTGCGCGGAATTCCGGCCGAGAGTGAAGAGATCATCGTGGCGCGCGACATCGCGCTGGCGCGACTTACCAATGGCCGCTTGCATTTTGCTCACCTGAGCACCAAGCAGGCACTGGTGCATGTACGGCGGGCAAAAGAGGCGGGTCTCAAGATTACCTGTGAAGTGACGCCGCATCACCTGTGTTTTACCGATGAAGACGTCAGCGACTACAACTCCAACTTCAAGATGGCGCCGCCCTTGCGGTCACGTGAAGACGTGCAGGTTTTGCGTCAGGCGCTCAAGGAAGGCGTGATCGACTGTATCGCAACCGACCACGCGCCCCACGCGCCCCGCGACAAGGACGTGCTGTTCGAGTTCGCCGCCAATGGCGTGGTAGGCCTGGAAACCGCTTTTTCGGTGGGGCTGGAAATGGTCGAGAACGGCGACGTCACCCTATCAAAGCTTATCGAGGTTTTAGCCGTCAATCCGGCCAAGCTCGCGGGTATTCCGGCGGGCAATCTTAAAGTTGGGGCAGCCGCCGATCTCATGCTTTCAGATATCGAATACTCCGGCGAGCTTCTCAACTCCGGATTGCACTCGAAGAGCAAGAATAGCCCGTGGCTTGGTCGCAAGCTCAAGGGCAGGGTACTAGCCACCTTTGTGGAAGGGGTATGCAAATGGACCAGTTGAATGCCAATGACTCCGTACTTTTGCTTGAAGACGGCACTGAGTTTCAGGGCCGGGCCTTTGGTAAGCGGCGCACCGGTTTTGGCGAGGTGATTTTCAATACCGCCATGGCCGGTTACCAGGAAGTGCTGACCGACCCAAGTTACACCGAGCAGCTCGTCGTGATGACCTACCCGCACCAGGGAAATTATGGCCTGAACGCCGAAGACAATGAGTCGGTGGGCGGCCCCAAGGTGGCCGGCTTTATCGTGCACGAGCATAGCCAGATTCCGAGCAACCATACCTCGCAGATGTCCTTGCCCGATTATCTTGAAAAATTCGGCGTACCCGGTTTGTCGGGCGTCGATACCCGTTTGCTCACCTTGCATCTGCGCTC
>JBBRLF010000295.1:0-6538 GCA_038231515.1 candidate division WWE3 bacterium | reverse complement strand
CCAGACCTGCAGGACGCAGGAAACCTGGGATGGGATGGTTGCGGCATTCACGAGTCAGGTTTTTAGTACGAAGATCCGGCGGTCGGTAAAGCTCAGAGAAGCGCCGGCTTTGGGCCGTACGATCTTTCACCATGACCCCGATGGCAACGGGGCTCACGACTATTTGGCGCTCTCTGGTGAGGTGCTGGAGCGTTTAAACGTCAAGCCTGTGTCCCAGGTCGCCAGTGAGTCGTCGGCAACTCGCCCATCGCTCGTTGTGGTCACAAACGAGGTGCAACATGGCTAAGCGCGATCTTATGAAAGACGCCATCGGGGCTCTCAAGATCAGTCAGCCCTACCGACTTCAAAATCCCGGCGGAATTTCGCTCAAGGCTCCTTCGGCTGGGATTAAAACGCCCCCGGCTCAAATCAACCCGGGGTTAGATCAACCCCAGGTTAATTTAACCACAGGTGTGGATAACCCGAGGGCGAATCAATCTCATGTTGATTTAACCCCGGATTCCTCTGCCCCCAGTCAAATCGACCCGAGTGTAAAACCACCCCGGCTTGAAACAACTCCGGTTGAAGCAACCTTGGTTCATTCAACCCCGGTTAAATCAACTCCGGTAGATTCAATCGCAGTCCCGTCGAGTGGCTTTGACGTCGCTCGGTTTATGCCTGTTGGCCTGACGGTCGAGTTCTGTGAAAAAAGTGAAGGTTCGTTCATGATCCCGCACAAGATCTACGAGTTTGCCCACAAGGCGATCGGCAAGAAGGTCGAGCTTTTGGTGTTTCACTGTCTTCTGCGTTTTACACTTGGGTTTCGGCGGGCTCGTTGCGAAACAAGCCTTTCGTTTATTTCAAAGTGGACGGGTGTCGAGGTGTCCAATATTCGAAAGGCGCTCGCAGCTCTGGCCGACTCGGGGCTGATTCTCTTTGTGCGGCATGGCACTGCCGATCAGCAGTCTGCGCAGTTCGAGCTGCCCATCGTTCGGGAATTTCTCGCCTACGAGCAGACCCGGGTTGAATTAACCTCGGCTCAAATTAACCGGAGTCAAAATAATCTGAGGTCAAATTCAGCCGAGGTTAAAAATACCGCGAACCCTGGTGAAAATAACCTCAGTACTGGGGTTATTTTAACCCCCAAGAAAGAAATCTTAGAGAATAAAGAATCAAATAAAACACACACTCCTGGCGGCGATGCTCATGAGGCCGTGAAGCGGTACTTCGCCGGTCAGCTTCCACCGAAGAGGAGAGAGAAAGATTTTCAAACGTATCTGGCGCTGGCAGGTTCGTTCAGCGAAGTCGCGGTGGGTAAGGCGCTCGACTTCGTTCACAGGAATGGAATGATTGGATCTGGTGCTCCGGTGTATTCACCCTGGGATTATCTTTCGCACGCGATGCCAGAAGTATTGAAGACGGTCCAGCAATTGCAAACGAGTCAGGTCGCACAGATTCAGTTCGCGCAGCAAGAGTCAGAAAAAAAGAGACTTGAACAACTAAGTACCGCACGAGAGGAACAGGAGGTGGCCCAGCGCGAACGTGCATTTGTTGAAAGATTTCCGACAGCGGAAGAGCAGAACAGTGTGATCGACGAAATGTGCAAGGGCCTTCCATGGAAGCCTGGTGCCACGAGAGCACGTCTAATTGGGGTGGGGCTCTGGTGGGACAAAACCCGGGAATGATTGAAGCGGTGGCACGTAACTATTTAATTTTTAACTGTAAAATAACTGGAGGTCATATTTATGTGTTATTTAATACATCGGTGTGATATAAAACATATATGAAGGCGGCTCTCTTATTTGAAAGCCGCCAGGTGTTTGGTACGGCATCTGGCATGACCATTGTAATGGAGATGAACTTGTATGAGTTGCCAGCGGTCGAGGCAACGGCCGATCCCGGCGAACGCTATAGATTCAGTTGGATTGCGTTCGACCAGGCTGACCCAGCTAAGCGTATTTTGTTTGATTGTCATGCTCCCAAAGGAACGCACTTTCATATTGATGACGACAAAGATGGATCTCCTTTTGTTTGGTCCTCTCTTTCGGATGCTATCCAGCTGTTTCAGAAAAAAGTAACGGAGCATTTTGGCGAACTCAGTGAAATTTCAGATGAAGGAGGTCAGTACAAATGAAGACATTTACGTTTCGATATGATCCCAAGGCTACGCCGAAAGAGATGTTTGCTCGTTTGGAAAAAGCAGCAAAAACCCGTGTTCCCGATATCCAGCGCGACGAAGCTGCATCAAATTCAATTACGGCACTTCTGACGACAATGACCGCAGGTCGAATTCAGTTGTTCTACGCCATTGCTGATCAGCGTCCGGACTCGATGTACCACTTGGCTCAGATTCTCAAGCGCGATCCTGCTAACGTTATCCGTGACGTGAAAGCGTTGGAAGGTCTTGGTCTCATCAAGTTGGTACCGGAAAAAGACGGCGAGCGTGAGCGCCTACGGCCGGTTGCGACGTATGATCGGATTGTGTTTGATTTCGGGGCGGCAGGGCAGGCATCCGGACTTCCGCCGGCAAAGAGAGCGGCGTCTCAGTAGATGACTGAACTCATTCCTCCACATCCGGTCATTGATCCCCAGGCAGAGGCCTATCGGAGACGTGACGTTGAGGTATTTGCTTCTTTTTATTCCGACGACATCACAGCATTCAGGAATGGTATGCCCTTCGTGTCAGGGATTGAAGACCTCAAAGCCAAATATAAGGATCTCTTTGATTGCAGTCCAAACCTCACGCTCAACATCGTCAAACGCCGCATTGAATGTTCCTATGTTTACGATACCGAATTAATTAATGGCTTGCGAGGCAACATAGCGACGCTTGCCGCGCACGTTCGTTATAAAGTCGAAAAATCAAAAATAGTCGAAGTGCTCATCACGTTCTGAGTGGCTAGTGGTAGACTGATCGCTTTTCAGCAGTTCACGCCACTCGGGGCCAATCAGTAAGGTCGTTTCCTATGCCATAGCTGGGTGCTGGCATTGCGGCCGATGATGCGCTAATTGTCCAGAGTATGTTCTGTCTTCACCCAACCCTATCGCTAAGTAAGCGGCTCGGCGTGCGCTTGAATAAGCGCGAAGCCTCTTTCCAGCAGCCCGGCCCTATGACCGAGTGGTATGGCAACGACTTTCGCCTGGGACATTCCTCGTTTGTTATGTTCGTGAATCCTGAAACTTGTCTTCCCGTCGTTATGAAGGCCGTGCCTTACCGTGATCTCGTTGTGCGACTTCAAGTCCACCTACCGGTTTATCTGCAAACAATTGGATGGGCGGATGCGCAGAGCACTCTCGCCTCGCAGTTCGCCGAGGGGATTGAATATTTTCGAACTCAAGATCGATCGACGCTTGGGGTAATTGTCGATTTCATAAAGCAGCTGAAGGCTGAGCACGAATACGGTTTGCTCGATATCGATGCTCCCGCCAAGATGAGCCTGCGCTTGTCTGATACACCCATAGGTGGTGCACGCAGGTATCGGTCGCCGATCGATATGTTTCAGAGGGCTGTCGGGATTGAGTCGAGTCGGACGAGGCGGCACTTGCGGCTGATGACCCGATAGAGTCAACATGGACGAGGCTGGGTTGCCATGTTATCCCAAAGTCCACCTTGTCGCAGGACGCGCTCAAACGTCTCACAGCACTCGGCAAAGCATTCTTCCTCTTGGTCAGTGTAGTAGCCGAAAAGCAGCGGGCCGCAATCTTCAATCATCCTTCGAAGCCGCTGCTCGTTCGGAAGAGAGGGTAGTATCTCATCAAGGATATAGTCTCGGCTGAGTTCAAAACCAATGAGCCAGAGCGCCCGAAAATGCTGTTGTTGTTCTTGATCGGTTTCGAGATGCGGGCGGACGAGATTCCACAGTGCCTTCAGCATGCGTAGGTTGCTGGGTCCCTCGGTTCCAGCGCGACGTGACTTCCCATACCACTGCACGGGCCACTCGCTCATTACCTCGTCGACGCATACTGATAGGATCATCGGCATAGGCTCGACAGCTACCCCACGGCACTAGGAGTGGTCAAGGGTGCGTAGGAATCGGCTTTGGCGATCCTGGCAGTGCAACAAGGCTCAGTATTCCTGACCAAGTGGGCCAGACGGTTTTGGCGACTCTTGCGATTCTCTCGACCTTGTAGTCCTGGAACGCATGCTTCGCTTTCAGGTGGGCTTCCCGGAGAATGGCTTTTGCAATCTCGTTTTCGTCGGTAGATAGCTTTTCAAAATATTCCTTGAAGCGAGTCTCTTCGACGCAGGCGTATTCGGACCAACATAGAAAAAGAAGAAGGTCTTTCAGAAACGCTTTCGGATGAGCCCCGATAGTCTCGCGGGTGAACTCGAGCATCTTTGTGATCCAGCTCTGTAAGAGATCGTTCATAATCCCATAGGAGTCGTGCCAGTTGTTGTGCTCTTCGTGGTAAAGGGTGGCTGCGGCCCGGTAGACAGCGTATTCGTGAGCACCTTTGTGAAAAAGAGGCGTGGATGAGGCTAGCTGCTTTTGAACAGCCTTTTCGAGTCGGCGCCAGAGACCAGACATCTGTTTCTTTTCAAAATAGTGCCCGGGCGGCTGATACACGATATAGAGTTTGTCCGCGATAGAGCCGGGGTCGACGGGGAGATTTCGCCACTCACCGCGCATCGCATCTTTGTGGAGCTGACGCCGCGGTGAGCTGAGCATTGCCGCAGACAGCGGATAGAGTCCGGCGCCATCTCCGTCGTAAACATTTTTGATTCCCTTCTGTGTCTCTTTCTTCACGAGCTTTTCCGGAATGGAGGTTAGGAAGGCGTCAATGGATGGTTTGCCCTGTAGCCGGTTTCTGAGATTGCAAAGATGGGCCAAGAAATCCTCGACTTGTTCCCGCCGATACAAGCCTCGGAATCGCTCGTTTAAAATCTTATCGATGAAATAAGCTTCCAGACCCTGGGGATCGCTCTGAAAACGGTGCTGGATCACGACCATAAACCACAGATCCCAGTAAGAGAGCTGAAAGCCGTCTGGATAAATTGCAGCGATGTCGTTGCCTTTTGGGGCGCCCTTGAGAACTTGGATTACGGGAGTGAGCGACATGTAGGAGGTGAGCATCGTGGTCATCACGCGGAAACCTACTGCACCTCGCAGCGCTTGGCATCCCCATTCTTACATGTTCAGTTCAAAAATTCACGCCGCGTGAAAGTACTCGTGATGGAGGCCTTGAAGATATTTCTTTGAACCGATCTCGGTTGGGTTGGGTTGCCCATGTCTGGGAATCGGCCACTGAGCTGGGGCCGGTGGCCTCTGATTGAGTCCTTGGTGGCATCGGGCTTGGTTATAGTATGTCCGATATTCATTCAGTGTCCGTTGCAGGTCTCTTTCACCGAGAAAAAGGTAGTGATCGGTGCATTCCCGCCTCAGCGTCCCGTTCATTCGCTCTGCATAAGCGTTTGCCATGGGTGACCGGCTGGGGCAGCGCAGATTCGTGACTTGGTTTAGGTTTAGCAGGGACCGAAAAGTGGCGGACTCAAAGGCGGGATCGCGATCATGTACAATGCCTTGAGGGGGCGTTGCCCTTTCCGTAATTTCCCAGTTCAATACGCGGCCAACCCATACGGCCGAAGGATGGGCCGTGACACGCGCTGTGATGAGCTTTCTTGTGCGAATATCCAGGATAACAAAGACAAAAAGACGCTCAAAAAATGCGGTATGCACGGTGAAGAAGTCGATGGCCCAGACATCCTGGTGCCTTTGAAAAAATTTGCGCCAGGTCTCAGATGTTTCGCCATTCCATGGATCAATCCGGACACGCCTTAGCACATTTCTAACAGTGGTTTCTGAAAGCTGAAATCCGAGTTTGAGTAGCTCGCCGTGGATTCGTTTTGGTCCCCAAGTTCGGTTTGCTCTCTTCATGCTAATGACGAGCTCTTTTAGTTCGGGATCCAGTGGGCGTTTGCCTTTTCTATTGGTCGTCCATTTCCATCGCGCAAGACTTTTATGCCAGCCAAGAATCGTTTCGGGTTTGACAATAAAACAACAAGCGCGCCAGTTCTTCATGGATTGCGTGATGAGCGACAAGAACGTTCGATCGGCCGGAGTAAACGCAGGCCGTTTGCATTGTCTTTGGAGAACGATCAGCTGGTACCTGAGCATGAGATTCTCTTTTTCGAGATCTGAAATGGTAGGGAGAAAGGTTCGAAGCATCAGACCAATCATTTGAATGGGGTATGTATGGAAAAGCATGGCCTCTCAGTACATCAGCGGGTTCAAAATGTCGCTTTTCGGTGTCGTTGGGGGCAGTGGGTAAGTGCCGGAAATATTTGGCTGATGGTCAAGTGCAGAGGACAGCATTAACCTCGCCCGTGGCCTCTTTGATAAGCTTGAGTTCCACGGCAGGCGGTGTCATCTGCTTCCTCACTTGATGCCCCCAGTTCCAAAGTGACTGCGGGCTCACTCCAGCCGCAGCCGCCACGGCCCCCGACAAATGCCCTGCCTTGAGCGCAGATATTGCCAAACTTCGTAGGCGCTTCGGATACGCATTGCCAACGCCCAGTCCCAATTGGCGCTGCCGCGCAAATGCACGCCTGACCCCTGTT
>JBBRLF010000294.1:0-6558 GCA_038231515.1 candidate division WWE3 bacterium | reverse complement strand
TTCCGACCGGCCTGCCGCGGGCTGGCTTTCACAACTTTTTCGACCACAAAACTCTGCGCTACCTTGGTTCGGACGAGAAAAAATAGAAAGAAGAGATAGAGAGCGGAGCCTCAGCCTCAGCCTCAGCCTGAGGCTCTGGCTCCGCTCTCATCTCTCTCCCGCTCCCGCTCCCAAAAGCCGCACCAGCCGACCCACCGTCTCCGCCGCGCCTTCCCCGTCGCGAACCCTCAATCGAAAATCCGAAGCCCGCCCGTACAACCCCCGCCGCCCACTCCAAATTCGGCGCACCGAGGCCTCTGACTTGGCTTTACCCGTCCTCGCGTCCACCAGCAGCGGCCGCGCGGCACGCGGACTTTGCTGCAGCCGCTTCCACAGTCCGGCCCAGGACACATCCACCCAAACCACCAGCGCCCCGCTCTGCTTCAAAGCCCGAAGATTGGCAGCAATCGTCACCAACCCGCCGCCTGCCGCCAGCACCCTGCCTGCTCGCAAGTTCGTCCGCAACGCTCCCGTCTCCAGCCGGCGAAAATGCACCTCGCCTCGCCGGGCAAACACCTCGGCCACGGGCATCCGCGCCCGCTTGGCCACCAAAGCATCAAGGTCGACAAAATCCGCGCCCAGGGCGCGTGCCAGGCTCAGGCCAAGCGTGCTTTTGCCACACGCCATGAACCCAACCAGTACAATCGGTTTGGTCAGCTTTGCACTATCCTTGACTTGCTTTGTTAGTTCCATGTAGGGTCCCGTTCTTAAATTATATATGAAAGTCTACCTCTACGAACTATCAGAAACGCCAAAACTATTGCACTTCGGTGAGCAAGACCCGTGGCTTGTTGAGGTCGTGAAGGAGCTTCAAGAAAGTCCGCTCGAAGGAAAAACTCCTGTTTATTCCGTCGACTTGGAGCTGCGCCAGCTTCAAGAAGTGGTTTTTCTCAAAAGTAAGGTGAATCTGGAACTGGGCTTGCTTTGCTCGCGGTGCGCCAATAACTTCGAGTACAACCTTATCTCCAGCTTTCAATGCATGTTTACCCGCGACAAGGGGCTGACCGAGCAGACCGAAAACGTCGGAATTGCCCATAGCGAGCCGACTGGCGCCACTGGTGAGGACCTCGAAATCGAGCTCTTGGAAAAGGATTTCATAGAGCTATCGGACGTGCTAAAGGAACAAATCTACTTAAAGTTACCTTTTCAACCGCTCTGCAGTGAGGATTGTAAAGGCATCTGCCCGGTGTGTGGGCAAGATCAAAACACGCAGCCTTGTCAGTGTCATCGGATCAAGAATCCCGCACTGGCTAATGCGTTGAAAAATTTCAGAATTAATTAACTGAACCCAAGGAGCTCGAGATGGCTGTTCCCAAGAAAAAAGTTTCACCCGGCCGCAGAAATATTCGCCGCCAGTTTTACGCACTGAGCGCCGTCGGCTACATCACCTGCCCAAACTGTCTTGAGCACAAGCGCCCGCATCGCGTATGCAGCTGTGGCTTCTACGACGGCCGTCAGGTGAAGGCGCCGAAGCAAAAAGAAGTAACGGCCTAAACGCGGCTTCAAGCTTTTGAAAATCTTCGTCGACGCCATGGGTGGCGATCGTGCGCCCGGCGCAGTGCTGGCTGGCGTTCAGCTCGTTGCACCGGAGATCAGAGCCAACCTCGTATTACTCGGAGAGCAAGCCGCTCTTGCGCCCTATCTGACCAAGTTCAAGGGCCTCAAGCAGTGCGAGATCGTCCACTGCACCGAAACGATTGGAATGTCGGAGTCGCCCGCCAAGGCCGTGCGCGCCAAGAAAGACTCGAGCATTGTACGCGGCCTGCAGCTTTGCGCCGAAACGCCCGACTCCGCCTTTTTCAGCGCGGGCCACAGTGGCGCGGTTTTCGCGGCAGCGCTCATGACCCTCGGACGGGTTAAAGGCGTGGAGCGCCCGGCGATCGTCACGGCTCTTCCCACCATCAATGGTCATGTCATTCTGCTCGATGCCGGCGCAAACGTCGACTGTCGCCCCAATCACCTTTATCAGTTCGCGCATATGGGCTCGACCTACGCGCGCATCTATCTGAAACACAAGCGCCCGACCGTGGGCATACTTTCGAATGGCGAAGAGGAGTCCAAGGGGACCGAACTGACTCGCGCGGCCCATGCCCTGCTCAAGGCCGACGACACGCTAAATTATATCGGCTACGTCGAAGGCAAAGAAATGTTCAGTGGCAAAATCGATGTGGTGGTTACCGATGGCTTCACGGGCAACGTCGTACTGAAGTCGCTCGAGGGGCTGGGAAAGACGGTCGCGACAATTTTGCGCAGCGAGCTCGAACGCACGGTTTTTACCAAGGTTGGCGCGCTGTTTTCAATGCCGGCTCTTCGCAAAGTTCAAAAGAAACTCGACTATGCCGAAGTGGGTGCGGCGCCTCTGCTCGGTGTTGACGGGAACTGCTTTATCGGTCATGGTCGGTCCAACGCGCAAGCAATGAAGAATGGCATCCTGAGAGCCGAGGAAGCTATCCAACTGAAGCTCCACCCCATTTTGCGCGACCAATTTAAAACCATGGAATCGATCAATGACGGTTTATCGCAGTAAAATCCTGGCAACCGGATCCGCATTTCCGGAACAAAGATTGAGCAACGCGGATCTCGCAAAACGTGTCGAGACCAATGACGAGTGGATCATGGAACGCACGGGAATTCGCGCCCGTCGCATCGCCGATCCAACCAAAGGCGAGACCAACAGTGGCTTTGCAATGGCCGCCACCAAAATCGCGCTCGAGCGCGCGGGTTTGCTGGCCACCGACATCGACTTCATTCTCTACGCCACCGTTTCACCCGACCAGATCATGCCCAACACGGCCTGCATCCTTCAAGAAAAGCTGGGCGCCAAGCGTGCTGGCGCCCTGGATATCTCGGCCGCCTGCTCGGGTTTCGTCTACGGCGTCTCGATCGCCGACGCGTATATTCGCATGGGTCAATGCAAAAACGTGCTCGTTGTCGGCTCAGAAATCCTGTCCACGATTGTCAACTGGGACGACCGCGGCACCTGTATTCTGTTTGGCGACGGCGCCGGCGTAGCCTTGCTGGGCCGCAGTCCTGAGAACGACACCAGCCAGATTTACTCGTCTCATCTTTATGCCGACGGCTGGCTCAAAGACCTGTTTTTCGTACCCGCCGGTGGCTCCACCATGCCAACCAGCCACAAGACGGTCGACGAGAAGCTGCACTACATGCAGATGAAGGGGCGCGAAATCTACAAAGTCGCTGTGCGCATGCTGGCCGACTGCGCTATCGAGGCTTTGGAGAAGAACGGTTTCACCATCGCTGATCTGGACTGGTTCGTACCGCATCAGGCGAATCTCCGAATCATCGAAGCGGTGGCCAAACGCCTGGATTTTCCGATGAGCAAGGTCATCATGAATATCGAGGAGTTTGCCAATACCTCGGCGGCCACGGTGCCAACCGCCCTCGATCAGGCGGTGACGAGTGGGCGCATCAAGCGCGGAGATCTGGTGTTATTTGACGTTTTCGGTGCGGGCCTCACCTATGGCTCGACACTGCTGAGGTATTGAATAATGACAAAAAAAATCGCCTTGGTTTTTCCAGGGCAAGGCAGCCAGTCCGTCGGTATGGGAAAAGATTTTTACGACAACTTCCGCGAGAGCAAGCTGGTTTTCGAAGAAGCATCCGACACCATCCATCTGGATCTTAAAAAACTTTGCTTCGACGGTCCACTCGACGAGCTTACGGCTACGCCCAATCTGCAGCCCGCGCTTTTCGTCACCGAAGCGGCGATGCTGGCGGCGCTACACGCCCATACCGAGCTTAAAATTTTCGCGACGGCCGGCCACAGCCTGGGCGAGTACACCGCCTTGCACGCCGCCCGCAGTCTGAGCGTCGTCGATGGCGTGCGTCTGACTCGTCAACGCGGCACGGCCATGCAAAACGCAGTTCCCGCCGGTCAGGGCACGATGGCCGCAATTCTAGGGCTGGACGCCGCGCTGGTCGAAGCGCTGTGCAAAAAAGCTCGCGCGCTGGCACCAAAGGAAGTTGTCGAGCCCGCCAACTTCAATGCTCCCGGACAGGTCGTCATCGCCGGAACAATCGAGGGCATCGCCAAAGCCAACACGCTCCTGAAAGAAGACGAGCAGTTCAAAGGTGGCCGCAGCATTGCCCTGCAAGTCAGCGCCCCTTTTCATTGCAGCCTCATGGCTCCCGCGCAAAAAGAAATGGCGCCTCTGCTGGCGGCCGTTCAATTCAAGCGCCCCGAGTGCCTGGTCATTCCCAATACGACCGCTCACGCTATTGATGCGCAACACTCGTTTGGCGGTCTGCTCACCGACCAGATCGCCCGGCCCGTGCGCTGGGACGAAAGCATGCGACAACTCCGAGTGCTGGGCACCGACGCCATCTACGAGATCGGCCCGGGCCGCACCTTGCTGGGCCTGCACCGGCGCATTGACCGCGAAATGCCGGTCACCAGTATTTCGACGGTCGAGCAGCTCAAGGAGGCCTTCAAATGAGCAGACCACAGGCACTCGTCACGGGTGGCACCCGGGGTATTGGACGCGCGGTCTGTCTTGAGCTGGCAAGCCAGGGCTATGACGTCGCCTTCACCTACCGCTCAAACGCCGAAATGGCCAAGACGCTCGAGCAGGAGCTCCAAGCACGAGGCAGTCAGCAGGCAAAGGGCTACGCGATCGATATCGCCGACGTCGCAAGCCTGGACGCCGGTCTGACTCAGGTCACTGCTGACTTTAAGCAAATTGAGGTGTTGGTCAACAACGCCGGCATCTCGATTGATGGTCTGGCCATGCGATTTAAGGCTGAAGACTTCGATCGGCTGATGGATACCAACGTCCGTGGGGCCTTTTTGACCTCCCAGGCGGTTTTGCGGCCCATGATGAAAGCCCGACGGGGAAGCATCATTTTTATCAGCTCGGTAATCGGCCAGATGGGCAACGCCGGGCAGACTGCTTATTCCGCTTCCAAGGCGGCTCTCCTGGGAATGACCAAGAGCCTGGCCCGGGAAGTCGGCTCGCGTGGTATCCGGGTCAACGCCATTACGCCGGGGTTCATCCAAACAGACATGACTTCTGCATTGCCTGAGCAAAATAAAGAGGGTATCCTCGCGCAAATTCCTTTAGGCACATTGGGCGACCCGGAAGACATTGCCAAAGCAGTGGTATTTTTAGCAAGTCCTGCGTCGAAGTATGTGACAGGCCAAGTGCTCGCCGTTAACGGCGGGCTTTACATGTAAAAAGATTTTATTGGGAGGATCGTATGAACGTTGAAGAAAGAGTCAGAAACATCATCTGTGACCAGTTGGCCGTGGAACCCGAAAAGGTGACCCTGACCGCCAGCTTCATCGACGACCTCGGTGCGGACAGCCTCGATATCGTCGAACTCGTCATGACCATGGAAGAAGAATTTGACCTCGATATTCCAGACGAAGACGCCGAAAAGATGAAGACCGTCGGCGACGTGATCAAGTACATCGCTGGAAAGTCTTCGGCGTCGAACTAGGATCATTGATGTCGAGACGCGTTGTCGTCACAGGCATTGGCCTCGTGACTCCAGTCGGAAATGACGCCCCCACGACCTGGTCTTCCCTTATCGAGGGTAAGAACGGGGTGGGTACGATCACGCGTTTTGATGCGGCCAAGTTGTCCTGCCAAATTGCGGCGGAAGTGAAAGACTTTCGCTCTGAGAAGCACATCTCGTCGAAAGACGTGCGCAAGATGGGGCTTTTCATCCAGTACGGCGTCCACGCCAGTATCGAGGCTCTAATCGATGCGGGTCTGGGTGGACGAATGGGTGAAGGTACCAATGCGCACATCAATCCGAAAAGGGTTGGCGTGAGCATCGCAGCCGGTATGGGCGGGCTGCCTGAAATTCAGGCGACGGACCGCGATCTGCAAGCGCGCGAGAAAAAGATCACCAGCCCCTTTTTCATTCCCATGATCATTCCCAATCTGGCTAGCGGGCACGTCAGCATCATTGCCAATGCCCAGGGGCCCAACACCTGCATCGCCACGGCCTGCGCGAGCTCCGCGCACTCGGTGGGCGAAAGCATGCGGCTGATTCAGTATGACAAGGCAGATGTCATGGTGGCCGGCGGTGCCGAAGCCGTAATCTGTGAGCTTGGCGTTGCGGCCTTTGCCTCGATGAAAGCGCTCTCGACCCGCAATGACGATCCGGCTCATGCCTCGCGGCCCTACGATCAGGATCGCGATGGATTTATTTTAGGTGAAGGGTCAGGCGTCCTGATTCTCGAAGAATATGAGCATGCGCGCAAACGCGGCGCCCGAATTTATGCCGAAGTGCTGGGCTATGGTCTGAACTGCGATGCCTACCATATCACTACGCCGGCTCCGGAAGGCGCTGGCGCCCAGGAATGCATGCGCCTGTCGCTCGAAGACGCCAAAATTTCAGCCACGGACGTCGGTTACGTCAACACCCATGGCACCTCAACTGCGGCTGGCGACAGTCTTGAAGCTACGGCCGTAGCCAAAGTTTTTGCCGGTGCCAAAGATCTCAATGTCAGCTCAACCAAGAGCATGACCGGCCACCTGCTTGGGGCCG
>JBBRLF010000293.1:0-6573 GCA_038231515.1 candidate division WWE3 bacterium | reverse complement strand
GACGGTCACCACTCACGTCGCGCGCAGATGAACCTGGGGCTCAAGCGCATGCTGGGTTGGGTTGAGCCGATCACCGCGCCTCAGCTGCATGTGCGCTCGATCGAGCGCGCGGGTTTGCTTGCCAAATGGCTCGACGAGCTGAGCGACCAGGGCGAACTCAAAGGCCTGACTCACGCGCCGGACAGGGCCCTCTGGACCATGGATCATTCCTTGGCTTTTGAAGTGGTGCAGGCCTCAAGCCGGCGCTGGTGCGAGATCACCAAACCCCTGGCCGGCGAAACCGCCGTTGACGCGCTTACCAGGCTGGCGAAAGGGCAGGTCTTTCTTAAGGCCTCGGCCAACTTTGAAGAGATACTGGGATGGCTTGAACGCTTTGAGGTCGATACAGGGTTACGTTTACCGCCGCCGAATAAGGATTATATTCGGCTGAGGGCTTTGGCGCGCCAGTTATTTCCTCAGAAAGCGACTTACTTTTTCCCTAAAGTACCATTTGGCGTTTTGGTTGAGGACCTGAGCTAATCACTCCCTATTCCTATCTCCTACCAACGGGCGTATCCGGCCGACTCTCCATTTTATATCTCAAACCAGTAACGTGCTTCCCGCCCAATTCCTTCTCGTACTTCGCCAAAATCTGAGCCTCAAGATATCGCAAGCTATGCAGCCAGGCGCTGCTCTCGCCGGCGATCAATAGGGCGTTGCCCTCGACCAGTTTTGAGGGCCAGCAGTGGGCGGCGACCTTTTCGCCGACAATACGCGGCCAGGCTTCGAAAATTTTAGCCTTCAATACATTTTCTTCATAATTCGGGGTTTTCTTGAGTATCTTCCCGAGGATATCTTTCAGATTGTTCATCGCGGCGCCGACAGTATTTGCATTCTACCCATAATTCAATAACCTATAGGGAATGGCTGAGGATACAAAACGCGACCCTAAACTGGTTTTTGTGACACTGCCGTTGCTCGACCTCTCGGCCGAGCGCAACTTCCCCGGAAACGTTTACCTTTGTCTGCACCATAAGATGATTCGTTACCGCAACAAGGGCGATAATCTTGATCTGGCTGCGTTCAATAAGCTGGTCTATAACCATGTGCGTTATGTTTTTATCGAAGAGCAGGATCGCGCCGTATTCAAAAGCTGGGTTGCCGATGCCGAGGCTTCCGATGCCACCGAGCTCAGCACTGCGCCCCCCGAGGCTAAAGAAATCGTCGAGGCTGTCCAGTCGCAGCGTCGCGCGATGATGGACATTTTTGAGTCGCCAAAAGACGACAAGGCCGTCAAACAGGCCGTCGAGGTTTCAAAGAAGCTCGTTACCGAGTTTCTGCGCAAGCCCTTCGCGGTCAATAATATTTCGGCGCTGCAGAAGCACTCCAAGGGCTGTGTCGACCACTCGGTTAACGTCTCAGTGCTGAGCGTTTTTCTAGGCCTGCGCATGGGGTATACCCACCAGATCATTCTTGAAAACCTGGCTCTGGGCGGCCTCTTTCATGACATCGGCAAGATGCTCGTCGAAAGCAAAGACGACAGCATGCTGGGCGATGATGATCCAGCCATGCAGCAGCATCCGAAGCTTGGGGCCGAGCTGCTCGATAAGAGTCGCGAGATCGCCAACGAGGTGCGCATGATTGTCGCGCAGCACCATGAGAATCTGGACGGAAGTGGTTACCCGAGCAAGCTGAAGGGGCTGGCGGTTTATGACTTAGCGCGTCTTGTGGGGATCGCCAATGTTTACGACAACCTGATTTCCAAGAGTAACGCTGCCACTCTCAAAGAATGTCAAATCGAGGCCGTCGATCGCATCGAGGCTGATTATGCGGACAAGCTCGACGCCAAGAAGCTTGAAAAAGTCGTTAAGATTCTCCGATATAGCTTTCTTTAGCGGGCTGTATTAAAACTTTTCTCATGAATGAGATTTACGACCACAAGGCGACCGAAGCCCGTTGGCAAGAGGTTTGGCGGAAGCTTCACGTATTCGAAGTCGACGCCAGCTCAGATAAACCAAAATACTATATCCTCGAGATGTTTCCCTATCCCTCGGGCACCATTCACATGGGTCATGTGCGCAACTACACGATGGGCGACGCAATGGCGCGCTACAAGGCGGCGCGCGGCTTTAACGTGATGCACCCCATGGGCTGGGACGCGTTTGGTCTGCCTGCCGAAAACGCTGCCATCAAACACAAAACGCATCCGGCCAAGTGGACCTATTCCAACATCGCCTACATGAAGCGGCAGTTCGAGCGCATGGGCTGGCTGTTTGACTGGCGTCGCGAGATGGCCACCTGCGCGCCCGACTACTATCGTTGGGAGCAGCTGTTCTTCATTCAGATGCTCGAAAAGGGCTTGGCCTATCGCAAGCTTTCGAGCGTGAACTGGTGCAACTCGTGCAACACGGTGCTGGCTAATGAGCAGGTTGAAGAAGGCAAGTGCTGGCGTTGTGAGTCTGAAGTCACGACCAAAGAGCTGACGCAGTGGTTTTACAAAGTTACGGCTTATGCCGAAGAGCTGTTGGCTGGCTGTGATCATTTGCCAGGCTGGGACGAGCGCGTGACGACGATGCAGCGGCATTGGATTGGCAAGAGCGAAGGCGCCGAGCTGCTGTTTGAAGTGGCGGATGGCCCGAAAAAAGGCGTGAAGATTCCGGTATTCACCACGCGGCCCGATACGGTTGGCGGCGTCTCGTTCTTGAGTCTGGCGCCTGAGCATCCGCTGACACTAGAACTCGCGCGGGGCGCGGGCGTCGACGCTGAGGTTGCCGCGTTTGTCGACAAGGTTCGCAAGATCGACAAGATCAAACGCACCGACGAGAACTACGAAAAAGAAGGCGTGGCCCTGGGCGCGCACGTGCTCAATCCGGTTACGGGTGAAAAGGTGCCGGTGTTCGCGGCCAATTTCGTGCTCATGGATTACGGCAGCGGTGCTGTCATGGCCGTGCCGGCCCATGACGTGCGCGACCACGCGTTCGCCAAAAAATATGGTTTGCCGATCAAGCAGGTCATCGCTCCGCTCGAAGGTGAGCTGCCTAAACAAGTTTCCGATGCGGCTTACACCGAACTGGGTCGCCTCGTAAACTCAGGTGAGTTCAGCGGTCTGACGAGTGAAGACGCGAAGAAAAAAATTCCGCTCTGGCTCGAAAAGAAAGGCGCGGGACGGCCCACGATCAACTACAAGCTGCGCGACTGGGGAATCTCACGCCAGCGTTACTGGGGCACGCCGATTCCGATCATCCACTGTGACAAGTGCGGTCCGGTGCCGGTTCCTAAAGACGAGCTGCCCGTGATTTTACCGGAAGACGTCGAGTTTACTGGCGAGGGCGCAAGTCCACTGTCGAAGAGCGCGGTGTTTGCCAACGTGCCGTGTCCGAAATGCGGCGCCATGGGCCGTCGCGATACGGACACGATGGACACGTTCGTCGAGTCAAGCTGGTACTACCTGCGCTTTTGCTCGCTGCCCACGCCCGACAAACCTTTTAGGGCCGAAGACATCGCGTACTGGGGTCCGATCGACCAATACATCGGCGGTATCGAACACGCGACGATGCATCTGCTTTATTTCCGGTTCTTTCATCGCGTATTGCAAGACCTGGGCTGGTTTCCGAAGTCAGTCAGCCGTGAGCCCGCCACGAATCTCCTGAATCAGGGCATCGTTTACAAAGACGGCGCCAAGATGAGCAAGAGCAAGGGCAACGTGGTTGACCCGGACTCAATCATCGAGCGCTTCGGCGCGGATACGGCGCGTCTGTTCATTTTGTTCGCAGCGCCGCCCGAAAAAGTTATCGAGTGGAGCGATCAGGGCGTCGAAGGCGCCTATCGTTTCATCGGACGCGTCTGGCGCATGTTGCAGGGAAACATCAGCCTGATTCAGGACGTGAAGCCTTATGCCGGCAAGCAGGCGGGGCTCAATCATGCCGAAGCTAAAAAGCTGCGCACTAAAGCGCACCTGACGCTGGCGAAGGTTACCAACGATCTTGATCACGACTTTCGGTTCAACACGGCAATCTCGGCGATCATGGAGCTGGTTAACGAAATCTACTCGTTCAAGGTCGAGCTCAACGACCAGACGGGCCGCGAGGTGCTGCGCGAGGCCATTGAAACCGTGGTGCGTCTGCTTTCGCCCTTCGCACCGCATATGACCGAAGAGCTTTGGAAGCTGCTTGGCCATGAGCAGCTGCTGACGCTCGAGAAGTGGCGCGATCATGATGCCGAGGCAGTGGTGCTCGACATGATTACGATCGTGGTGCAGGTGAACGGCAAGCATCGCGCGAATTTGAACATTTCCAAAGACGTGCCCAAGGATGAGGTGGCCGCCATGGCGGCCAAAGATCCGGCCGTCGTGGCTCACCTTAAAGACAAGGAGCTGGTGCGCACGGTGGTGGTGCCGGGCCGGCTCGTCAACTTTGTGGTTAAATAGCGATGACCGCACGTGGGACCTTTCGAGACTGCCTGCTGGTTCTGGCTTGCTCGACCGGCCTGGCGGTCGGGGGCTGTGGCTATGGCTTTTCCGGAACGAAAAATCCCTGGGCTGCCAAGGGTATCAAAACCGTCTATATCCAAATGATGACGAACAACTCGCTTCAGGCGGGTATTGAAATTCCGTTTACGACCGCGCTAACCCAGGAGTTCGAACGGGGCGGCAAGGTGCGTGTGATTAGCGACGAAAATGCCGCCGACGCCGTCGTCAAAGGCACGATTTCCTCTTTTTCATCGGTCATCAATCCCTCTGGCTTGACCAGCGTTGCGTCGATCACCACCGACCCCGCGGCCCAGGCGCTGAGCGACATGGTTATCGCTTCGGAATATATCGCCAATGCGAGTATCGAAATTCAGCTCGTAAAAAAAGGCGGGATCGTGGTTTGGTCGCAGAGCTTTAACCGGCCCAAGGTGTATCCCGCCGGCAACCGCTTCGGCTTGCCCGGCACCACGTCTTCGCTCATTAATGCCTCAATGGAGCAGCTGGCGCTGGTCGATATCGCAGGATTCATCGCCAGCGACGTGTACGATACGATGTTCGAGGCCTTTTAACGTGCTGAATCCGAAGACGGCGCTGGCCGACATCGAAGCAGCCAAGTCCAAGCCACTCTATTTTCTTTACGGCGAAGAGCCTTTCAAAATCAGTGAATTTGTCGACAAGGCACAGAAGGCCATGTTTGGTAAAGCGAGCAATCTTACTTTCTGTGTCGATCGCATTGACGGGGCCGAAGCCTCGGGCAGTGATGTACTGGAAGCCATTCAGAGCATGGGGCTGTTTGGCGGCAGCAGCGGCGATGACCGCCGCCGGCTGGTAATCGTGCGCCAGGCGCAACTTGTAAAGGACATCGACACGCTGGCAGATGTTGCGATGAACTCGGCCAAGGCCGGGCAGGCCAGCCCCTGGGGTGATAGCTTGCTGTTGCTGGTGGCCGAGTCGATTGACGGGCGCCGCAAATTTCACCAGTGGCTCAAAAAGCAGGATCTGGCCCTGGAGTTTAAACCGGCTCGCGATGCCGAGCTGGCGCAGTGGGTGACTTATCTGACCAAGAAATGCGGTGCCAAGGTGAATGCCGAGGCCGCGCAGATGCTGGCCGTGGTTTCAGACGGCAGCCTTTATCGGCTGGCCCAGGAAATTGAAAAGGCCTGGCTGTACGCGGGCGGTACGCCTGGCGCCGAGATTACCGCCGAGCATATCTCGCAGATCAGCACGAGTCAGATTACGCATGAGATGATTGAGCTGGTGCGCGCCGTGCTTGAAGGCAAGCGTACTCGCGGTTTATTATTGAGCGAAAAGTTGATTCGCGCGCCGGAAGATGCGTTGGGGTTGGTGGGTTTTCTAACCTGGGCGATCAAAAATCCCGGGCGAGGGTTTACTGGAAACATTCTGGGCGGAACGGTTCGCGCGCGCGCGATGATTCATGCGCTGGTGGATTTGGATTTTCGCTTGAAGAGCTCGGGGCTTGATGCCAATTCTCTTGTTGAGCAGTTTGTGATTGAGCAGACGCCGTCGGCTACCCGCTAAAAAATGGGGGAATTCCAACGCAAAAAAGGACGCCTCTCAACCATGAGTGGCATCCTTCTTCGACATAACGAAAAAATTACTTGGAAGCGCGAGGTGCTTTAGCGGCTTCTGGCTTGAACTTCGCGTTCAAGGCAGCAGCGATGCGGGAAAGCTTGCGGCTGGCGCGAGCCTTCGGCAATACGCCTTTGCTGACAGCCTTCTGCAGCGTGCGGTCAGCTGCAGTCAGGGCCTTCAGCGCGTCTGCGCGGGTTGCGGCGCCAGTGATCGCGGCGATCGACTTCTTGGCTTCGGTCTTGGTCTTCGCGCGAAGACCGGTGTTGCGTGCACGGCGCTTATCGTTCTGACGAGCGCGTTTAATTGCGGACTTGTGGTTTGCCACTTATGCCTCCAAAAGCAAAATATTAGAACGCCCCTTGTATCGATGAATCTGTTCGAATTCAATAGAGAAACATGTTTGACTAAAAGAATCTGTTAATCCCGGTCCGTGAGATTGTGCGGGGTGGGCGCCGCCCCCGGTGGGGGCAATCGGGTGGGGCCGCCGCTTCGGGCTCCCATGGCGTCGCTCCAGCAAACTAGTTCGATTGCCG
>JBBRLF010000292.1:0-6609 GCA_038231515.1 candidate division WWE3 bacterium | reverse complement strand
CGTTCCAGGGTCTGGGGCCGCCCGCCTTCGGGTGGTCTTCGGTATCTTGAAAATCGCCCGCGGAAACGCGCTATTGAAAACCTCGCCAATGGGAAGCTGGTAGTAGTCGGCGATCCAATAGAAGAGCTCCAGGTCTTTGGGTGAGAATACCGGCTTGTCGAACGGCGCGGCTAAAACATTCTTGAGCTCATAGCCCTTCAGTGCGGAGTCGGCCTGAGTGGTGAAGCCGACGACAAATCCGTCGCTGGTTCGCGAGCCCAGCGGTACCTGAACCAGCGTGCCAACCACAATGCGGCTCTCGAGCTCGACGGGAATAAGATAAGAAAGGGGACCTGGCAGGGGTCGTGGCAAAACGACCTGGGCGACTTTGAGTCTCTGCGCTGTCGCTACCGAATCCATTTAAAATACGTTTCGATGAATTCCTTGAGGTCGCCGTCCGGCTCCTCTTTTTTCCGGCCTTCGTCTTCGGATCGTGTCGAGGTTCCCAGCGCACGCACTTCCTGAGTTTCAATTTTAGCCCACAGGACGCCACCACGAAAAACCTGTACGATGCGTGGGTAGAGAAAATTCTTGAATACGCCAAAGCCGCTGAGCCGGAACTCCAGAGGCTCCGAGGCCATGCCCATTTCGGGTGCAGTCGGAAAAATGGCCCGCAGGGGAAGGAAGCTTTCCTTCTCGATCCATAGCGCAGTGTTGCCGTAGGCATCTGATTTTTTTGAACGATCGCCGATTACCACGGCAATGCGATTGTCATAGCGCTCAAGAGCTACCGTGCTTTCGGGCTTGTAGGGCATCGAGCCCTCTTTATCCGAGTAAAGGGCGCTTTCGGTTTTGAGGGGCAGGCCCAGCGCCCGAAAATGTTCGTAAATGTTAGCGGCGTCTTTGATGAAAATCAGGTCGTAGAGAACCGGACGGTCGGTGTCAGCGGCGTGAGTGCCCAGTAGCTTGCGGGTATGCGTGGCGACCTCATTGCCAGCCTGGTCAAGGAGCTTTACGGTGGCGTGCTCGGCATCTGGAAACACAAGAGTCTCGGTCAGGACGCGGGCAATCTCACCGGTCTTTTTGTAAAATGTGAGCTTGTCGCGAAATCTGCCGTCGTCGAAGTTCGCGTGTTTGCGTCCCAGCATGCGCATCAGATAAAAGCTGGGCGGCACATAAGCGTGGGCTGCCGGAGCCGAAAATGTCATCGCGATGAAAATTCCAAGCGTGGTCATGGGCTGTCTCCGGATTAGTTCATGTACTCGGCAAGAATTTTTCGTACGCCGTCGGCCAGATCGGGTCTCTTGAGCGCGAAAGCAATGGTTGCCTCGATATAACCCAGCTTATCGCCGGTGTCGTAGCGCCTGCCATCAAAAAGATAGGCCAGCAGCCCTTCTTGGACGGCCAGACGCGCCAAAGCATCAGTGAGCTGAATTTCGCCCCCACGGCCGGGCTTGGTTTCGGCAATGAGTTCAAAAATTTCCGGTGTCAGCACATAGCGCCCCGGGCAAGCGAGCTGCGACGGAGCATTTTCCGGCGAGGGTTTTTCGACCATCTCTGAAACCTTCATAAGCCGGTCGTTGATTTTTTTGCCGCCAACGATTCCGTATTTTGAAACATCTTTTTTCGGCACCTTCATGACGCCTATGACCGAAGTGTCATGTTCTTCATAGATGTCGATGCACTGTTTGATGCAGGGAACTTCCGAGACGATCAGGTCGTCGCCCAGAAGTACGGCAAATGGCTCGTCGCCGATCACCTGGCGCGCGGTCCAGACGGCATGGCCCAAACCCATGGGGTTTTTCTGACGCACGCAGATGATGTTGGCCATCTTCGAAACACGTTCGGTGATTTCGAGTAGCTCCTCGTTCTTCTTGCGGCGCAAAGTTTCTTCAACTTCAAAGGAATGGTCGAAATGATCGGCAATTGAATCCTTGCCCCGCGCGGTGATGAGAATGATGTCTTCAATGCCCGCGCCCACGCATTCCTCGACGATGTACTGAATCATCGGTTTATCGATGATCGGAATCATCTCTTTGGGAATCGACTTCGTAGCCGGAAGAAAACGTGTGCCCAATCCTGCCGCCGGAATAACCGCTTTCCTGATTTTCATGACGCCCCTGTGCTGTAGCTGTGGTTGTAAACAGCCGCCAAGGGTTTACCGGCGAAAAGCCGGGTGTGTCATGCAAACCGATAGCGGTGTTCGGCACCCTCGAGCTCGGACTTGCAGTCGATGCACAGGGTAGTTACGGGGCGTGCCTTGAGCCGTGGTTCTGAAATTTCATCGCCACAGCGTTCGCACTCACCGAAGGTCCCATCATCAACACGCCGGAGGGCTTCTTCAATCTTCGTCATCAGCATGCGCTCGCGGTCGCGAATTTTCAATTGAAGAGTCTTGTCGGTTTCGACGCTTGCGACGTCAGTCCAGTCAGCGTAGACTTCTTCATCATGGCTAATCTGATGAACCGTTTCTTTAGTGTCGCGGCGAAGTTCTTCCAGCTGGTTTTGCAGAACATTGCGAAAGTATTCGAGTTTCAATTTATTCATAAGCGGGTAACCTTTAACTCAGCGCGCTATCGAAGTAAAGAGTGCCCCCGGTATAGCTTCGTTATAGCGGCTGGATTTGTTGTTTTGGCGTGCTCCAATGCAGCTTTGGCGTTAGATTTTCAATCATCTCGAACACTTAGCCTTTCGCAAGCCGGCCGGGGTGGCGCACTCCTTAATGATACAATTACGCTAAATCCAAGTCTTTTAGGCTTCCAGGCCGCCGCCGCCGTTTCAGGTACTTTCAACTGGCTTAACAACGCTCAAACGCAGGCGGGGTTGGATAACCGATTGTTTAACGTCTCCGTTATCGACGGGAAAAACCAGTACGTCAATGCAGGGCTATCGTATACCCGGCGCGCCGACATTGACTTAATACATGCTGCCTTGGCCAAGCGCGTGGCGCCTTGGATGTCGGTCGGCTCAACGGTGAAACGGTTTACGACCAGCAAAAACAATGTCGCATCGCAGGGCGCACAGATTTCTGGTTTCGAAGGCGGCCTTTCGATGGGTTTTGCTCTTCCGCCCGAAGTGACTACGATTCCGGTGCAGTTCGGCCTGACGGCCGACAATCTAAGACATAAAGCTGAAGACGAGCAATATGTCGGGCCACGCCAGCTGGGTGGCGGCTTTAAGGTGACGCTCAACAAGCAGCTGATGCTGTACGGCGACACGGTCGAAAACTTTTCAAACTTCGCGGGTGCCTTTCCAACTTACTCTGGTGGCGCCGAGATTGCGGTATCGGAAGATATCTACGTTCGCGGTGGGCTGTTCGGTTTTGTTGAAAAAGGCTGGAGCGCGGGTGGCGGCTGGGTTGGTCCCAAGATCGGGCTGAGCTACGGTTACCAAAATCGGCATCAGGGAACGGCGCGTAGTTTTGACCATGCGGTTACGATGGACATTTACATGTGATCGTTTGGGGCGGGAGCTCCAATCTGAAGACCTAAGACTGAGCTGGTTTGCGGGGTCGGTTTGTGTTTGGCGTTTCCGTCTTCAGTCGCCAGTACCCAGGCCAATTACTTCCAAAAAACCTTGGTCCTGCCCGTAAACGGATTCTTACCAATTTCAATTTTGCCCTCTACCCCGTAGAGATCTGCCATCAACTCATTGGTCAGTGTCTCCGCCATCGCCCCCTGCTTATAAATCGTCCCATCGTTCATCCACACCACGTTCGGACAAAATTCCGCGGCGATGTTCAGGTCATGGCTGACAAGAAAGATGCTCATCCCCTGCTTGTTTAGGCTTTCGACCAGCTCAAAGATGCGCAGCTGGTAGCGCAGGTCAAGGTTGGCGGTGGCCTCGTCCAGGATAAGGACTTTGGGTTCCTGGGTCAGTGCGCGCGCAATTAACGTGAGCTGGGCTTCGCCCGCCGAAATTTCACCGATCAGCGAGTCGCTAAGCGCGGCGATGCCGACGCGCTCGATGTTGGCCGCCGCAATGTTGGAGTCGGAGTTGCTTGGTTTAGTCCAGAAAGTAGTCGAACGGGCGTAACGGCCTTGCAGTACGAATTCGGCAACGCTGATCGGGAACTGCGAACGCAGCGTACCCGGCACGAACGCAACGCTGCGGGCAAGCTCTAGGCGAGTCCACTGCAAGATGGTTGTGTCGTTCCACTGAAGTTCGCCGGTCATGTCCGCGCTGGGCAACAGGCCGGCGCAGAGCTTCAAAAAGGTCGACTTGCCCGAACCGTTTGGCCCGGCAATACACCAGTAGGATCCTGGCTCGGCAGTAAAGGTTAGTCCCGCAAGCACCTGACGCCCGTCAACACGATAGCGAAAGCCGACGTCGCGAGCGATCAGCTTCATGAAGTTACGCCTTTGCTGCTCGAAATTCTGGTGCGCGCAAGAACAAGAAAAGCTGGCGCGCCGATAATCGCGAGCACCACGCCAACTGGAATCTCAGAAGGCCGCGCGATCACGCGGGCGAAAACATCAGAGCAAAGTAAAAAGCCAGCACCCGTGATGAATGAAAATGGAATCAGCAGATAATGACCACGAATGCCCAGGCGGCGCAAAGCATGGGGGACGATCAGGCCTAAAAAGCCGATTACGCCACTGGTAGAAACACAGATGGCCGTCATAAGGGCGATGATCAAAAAGATGCGTTTACGAAACATCGCCACGTCGACGCCAGCGCTTTCGGCGCTCGACTCGTCGATAGCGATCAGATCAAGCGGTTTCCAGTGAATCCAGCCGACGAACGAGATCATTAGGAGCAGCAACAGACTGGCCACAGATTCGGCCAGCGAAAGCCTTCCGAGCGAACCCATGAGCCACACCACCGACGACGACCAGGTGGCCGGATCATTCAAGGCCATGAACAGCGAAGCCAGCGCCGTGAAAAAAAATCCGACCACAACCCCCGCCAGCAGCACCTCGGTGGCGTGCCGAAAGCTGCGGCGAAGCCAGATCGAAAGCACGGCCAGGCCGCCGAGCGCGAAGATAAAAGAAAAAACGCCTGAGCCAAACATCGAGTGACCCTTGAAAAGCGAGCCAATAACCGCACCCAGAGCCGCTGCCGAGGCAATTCCAATCGTGTAAGGATCGGCTAATGGATTGCCCAGGCTGGCCTGAATAAGCGCGCCAGCCACCGCCAGCCCCCCGCCCACCGCGATCGCCGAAATCGTGCGTGGCAAGCGCAGCAGCAGAAAAATCTGCTCGTCATATTCCGAAGTCGCGCCAACTCGCAGCGAGAGCACAATTCCACCCAGAAAAATCAGGGCTGCGGCCGCGGCAACCGACTTGATTCTATCCTTCATATGATTCGACGCAGTTCGCTCATGCCATTCATTAGATTAAAACCTGGCTTGGTTAGCCAATCTACGGGCATGACATGAATGCTGCCAGTTTTTACGGCTTTCAGCTTTTTGAACTGCAGCCAGAACTCGCGCGCCTTTTCGGCTTCGTCGTCCGCGTCGGTCAGCTTGCAAATTATGATGACGTCGGGATCGCGCGCAATGACCTCCTCGGGATTTGGCCGGGGATATTTCATCGATGCCGTTTCGAAGATATTCGTGCCGCCTGCCAGACGCACCAGCTCGTCGATATAAGTGGCATGGCTTATCGTAACGATGGGCTCCCAGCCAATTTGCAGAAACACGGTGTGGGCCGAACGCTTGGGCCGGGTGGCCCCGGCAAATGCTTTGCGCAGCTTTGCCACCTTCGCGTTCAAGGGATCGCCCAGCGCGGCCGCGACAAGTTCCATCGAGCGTACGATATCGGCAAGCGACTGGGTATTGATCGTTACGACATGCAAGCCGAGCTTTTCGAGCTGCGCGATCAGAATGGGTTCGTTACCGTCCATGCTGGCCAAGACCAGGTCGGGATGAGTGGCATAAACCACCTCGGCCGACATTGAGCTGTAGGGGCCAAGCTTGGCGACCTGGGTAAGCTCGGGCGGCAGCCGTGAATAATCGGGTGCGCCCACCAGGCGTGCTCCGGCTCCGAGCTCGATAACGGCTTCGGCCACGCTGGGAATAAGCGCGGCAACGCGTAGTGGTTTTTTGGTCAGCACTAGTTCTTTGCCGCGAAAATCGACCAGAGTGGCTCGGGCCTCGTGGGCCGGCAGCCCAAGTAACGAGGCTGCGGTCAGCAGCACGGCCAGACTTGGAGTAAGCAGTTTGGTCCAGTTGTCGCGATGACGTGAAAGCACGACCAGCACCATGATCGTGATGGCAAGCTTACCGGCGTCAGACGAGGTAAAGATCAACGCCCCGCAGACCGCAGTCAGCATGGCGAAGAGCGAACCGATCGCTGAAACGCGGGTTAGTCCCAAAGCCGCGCCGTAAACCAGAATGCTGGCGCCGCCGAGCCACGGGTTAAAGGCGACGAGGGTTCCCAGGGTGGTGGATACTCCCTTGCCGCCGCGAAAAGAAAGAAATGGCGAGAAGCAATGACCCAGCACTGCGGCCAGCCCGTACCAAATCACTGGCTCGGGCAGGTAGATCATGGGTATGACACCTTTGGCGAAATCGAGCAAAAAGGTAAGTGCGCCTGGCACCACGCCGGCGGTGCGCACGACATTGGTGGCGCCCGTGTTTGAGCTGCCTTCTTTGCGAAGGTCCGCAATGCCCCACAGCCGCGCGAT
>JBBRLF010000291.1:0-6641 GCA_038231515.1 candidate division WWE3 bacterium | reverse complement strand
GATAACGGCCGGGCAGGCTCACGTGACACGTCAGACGCGCGCCCTTCGTGCCGATCGGATCTTTGGCAACCTGAACCACGATCTCCTGACCCTCTTTAATGATGTCCGCGATATTCACCGGCTCACGACGGCGACGGCGACGCGGCATTTCGGCAACGTCCTCATCCTCCTCGTCAACGCCAACCGGAGCTACCGGGGGCAACACACGGGCTTCGAGCGGAACCGGCTTGACGACCACCGTATTCACGCTTGGAGTTACTTGTACGGGAGCAGGTGCATCAGCAGCAACGCCATCCGCTGCCGCAGCAACTGGAGCCGCGGCTTCCGAACCGGCTTCGGGCGTAGCGGCCACGGGATTTGTGTTGGGAATAACAGAACCAGCTTCGCCTTCGCGGACTTCAGGCTCATTGGCCGCCGACTCTGCAGTCAGGTCTTCGGCCCACGCCTCAGCGTCGATCAAAGGTTCAGGACGATAGGCAACTTCAGACTCCACATCATCTTCTTCGTCGTCAAACGGATCAAGCGGAGTATCGGCCTGCGGCGAACGAGCTTCAGGCTGCGCCGGCGAAATTGAAGTTTGCGAAGGATCTGCCGCCGAAGAAATCGGAGCGGGAGACTCCTCACTTCCAACGGAAGCGGCGGCAGCTCCGGCCGCAAAGGCTGCCGCGGCTCGGGCAGCGGCTTCGGGATCCTGATCTCTTTCGGCTTCCAGCATCTGCCGCGCGTACTCGCGCTGCTGCTCGGCATGGGCTTCAGGCGTTCCGGGAAGCGCCGCTTTTTCAGCGGCTTTCGCCTCGCCACGGCCAAAACGGCCACGGCCACCACGGCCACGCGCAGTGGGCGGTTTGCTGCCTGGTGCAAGCGGTGTGATGACGATTGGTGCGGGCCCCATGCCTGGCACGCCGGCTGCGGCTACAACGCCCGCGGCCGTCTGCACCGAAATCGGCGCCGGCTTAGGCAAGGATTCCGGCAGTGGATGTCCCACCAGCGGCGTTTTCATATCCGGGAAAAAGATATCGTCGACATAAAGAAACGCGGCTTTTTCAAGACCGATGTCCACGAACGCGGCCTGCATTCCCGGCAGAACCCGGATCACCTTTCCTTTATAAATATTTCCTACGATTCCGCGTTCGGAATCCCGTTCGATGTGCAGCTCCGAAATCTCGTTGTTTTCGAGAAGCGCGATACGTGTTTCAGGAAGAGTTGCATTAATGATGAGCTCAGTTGCCATTCAAAACCTCAGTTCGAGGACCTGAAACGCGACCATCCAATTGGTGGAATCACGCAGCACAAGAGTCGAAGGAACCGAAGCCAAGAGTAGAGAACGGGGCAAAGACCTCATTAATGAGGTCGGAGCCTTTTTCTCAGTCTTGCCTGGATCCTTTCCCGGAGGTTTTCCGGAACCGTCTGGCTTGTTTTCTGGTGGAAGAAGCTCATCCGGGTTTATCTCGTCGCTCTCGGCGGCATTAGCCATGAGATAGGCAGCTACACCCAATCCTGCGATCAACCCAACCCCGGCACCAACGAGCGTGTTGCTCAGGTGTCTGGTGGGTGTCTCGTAGAACGAGATTGTGGACAGGCCCATCACGGCGCCTACCCCAGCTGCTATTCCAATTGTACCAAGTGCATCGTTAAACCCGTAATAAGCTTCTGCATTCGGACAGGCGATATTCTCTGCCACGCCCAACACCATAAAAAAAGCCACAGCGGTAACAACTCTGCGAAACGCTTGTCGCATCAGGTCCTAATTACTGGTGCGGCAGCCGGGCCCAATGGCCTTGCGTTAACCGCACCGTTTTCTTTTGCCGAGCAGCGCACAGTCTTAGAGCGCTCAATTTTTTGGAAACGCTTCTATAGCGCCACCGCTCGCACACCTTTTTAAAAATCCTTAAAAAACTTTTTCTTCACACTCGTAACGCGCAGGGAGGGAAACTTTATATGGTCCCTTGCAAAACCAACTCGCGCGTAACAAACCAACAACAACTAGGGCCGCCACTGTCTCGAGCTGGACTCACATTGTCCGGCGTCCCTAACTTTTAAAGCCATCAAGGCTCTAATCTCTATTATACTCATCAGTATACTCTACTGTAATCTTGCGGGCTACTATCTGTCGCATTTCGCAACGGACAAGCGCACCCCGTAATAGTTTGTTAGTATAGGGTGCTTGACACTTCAAGTATAAAAAGTTTAGTCGTCAGCTTATAATCGGGTTTGGAGAACTTACCGTGGCACAAGATCTAGATCGGTTAGTCGATGAAATCGTTAAGAAAGTCCGCGATCGACTCTTAGCGCAAGGCCTGCGATTGCCCGATAAGGATATACGCCCCGAGCTTGAAAAAGCTTTGACGTCCCCCGTCGACATTCGCGAGCTGGTCCAAAATGGCGCAGCTCGAATCGGCACAAACTCTGACACGCATCAGCATAGCCCGAAAGAGCTGGCGTCGATGATCGACCACACTTTGCTCAAGCAGGATGCCACCGAAGCAGATGTGAAGAAGCTGTGCGAAGAAGCACGCAAACACAAGTTCGCCACCGTGTGCCTTAACAGCGCCTTCATTCCCAAGGCGGCCCAGCTGCTCAAGGGCTCGGGCGTAAAGCCGATTGCCGTGGTGGGCTTTCCGCTTGGCGCGGGCACCACAAGCGCCAAGGCGTTTGAAGCGCGTGAGGCTATTCAGAACGGCGCGCAGGAAATCGACATGGTTATTAATGTGGGCGAGATGAAGTCCACCAATTACAACTTCGTCCTCGAAGACATTCGCGGAGTGGTCGAGGCCTCCAAGCCTTACCCTGTAAAAGTCATTCTCGAAACTTCACTGCTCGACTACGAGCAAAAGACCATCGCGTGCGCGCTGGCTAAAGCCGCGGGCGCCGCGTTCGTTAAAACTTCCACCGGCTTTGCATCTGGTGGCGCCACCGCCGAAGAC
Source organism: candidate division WWE3 bacterium (assembly GCA_038231515.1). Lineage (GTDB taxonomy): Bacteria > Bdellovibrionota > UBA1018 > UBA1018 > UBA923 > JACQAX01. The sequence goes on along the minus strand of JBBRLF010000291.1, from coordinate 3,717 downwards.
ATCGCGCTCATGCGTAAAATCGTCGGTCCCGAAATGGGCGTCAAAGCCAGTGGCGGCATTCGCACCACCGAAGACGCCGAACGCATGATCAAGGCCGGCGCCACGCGCATCGGCGCCAGCGCTTCAGTCGCCATTGTGGAACATGCCGGCGAAACCGCAAAGAAGTCCGACTCGGGCAAGGGCGACGCCAAAAACAAAAATCGCAAACCGTTTGCCGGCCTTCCTTATAAGGCGGGCGCAGGCCACACCGAAACCAAGAAGCCACCCAAGGGTGGAAGTTCCAGCGGGGGTAGCAGTCCCAAAGGCGGAGGCTACTGATGTCGTCGCCCATTAAACGTGTCATCCTTATTGTACTCGATGGCGTAGGGGCCGGTGAGCTTCCTGACGCTGCGGCTTATGGCGATCCCGACTCCGACACCCTGGGTCATGTGTCCAAAGCGTTTCCCAGCCTGCGTCTGCCCAACCTTGCACGCTGGGGCATCGGACATCTCACGAACATGCCCACCGTACCTGCACTGCCCATAGAAAGTTGCGTGGCCAGCTTCGGTCGGTGTGCCGAGCTGTCGCAGGGCAAAGACACCACGGCTGGTCACTGGGAAATGGCCGGCGTGGTTGTCGAAAAAGCCTTCGCCACTTATCCCAAAGGTTTTTCCCCGGAGATTATCGAACGCTGGTGCAAAGAGAACAACCTGCCGGGCGTGCTTGCCAACTGTGTGGCAAGCGGCACCGAAATCATCAAGCAGTACGGCGAAGAGCATATGCGCACGGGCAAGCCCATCCTGTACACCTCGGCTGATTCCGTCTGGCAGATTGCCGCGCACGAGGAATCTTTTGGACTCGAGCGCCTGACAGCGCTGGGCAAGAGCACACGCAAACTTTGCGATGAGCTGCAGATCTCGCGCATCATCACTCGGCCGTTTCTTGGTAAAACCGCGGCTGACTTTAAACGCACGCACCATCGCAAGGATTTTTCCCAGACTCCGCCACGCAAAACGATGATGGAGTTCGTGCTCGACGCCGGTCTGCCCAGCGTGGGCGTGGGCAAGATCTGGAACATCTTCAACGGCCGCGGCATTGGCGAAAGTCTCGAGACCGAAGACAATGCAGACGGCTTGCGGACGCTCGAAGGTGCGCTCGGAAAATATAAAACCGGGCTGCTCTTCGTCAACCTCATCGACTTCGATATGCTTTACGGGCATCGCCGGGATGTGGCGGGCTTTGCCAAAGCGCTCGAGGAGTTCGATGCCTTTCTCCCCACACTTGAAAAACTTCTGAGCCCGGATGATCTGGTCATCGTCAGTGCCGACCACGGCAACGATCCCACCTACCGGGGCAGCGACCACACGCGCGAGTATGTGCCACTTTTGTGCTATCGCAAAAGCAGCAAGGCCCGCGCCCTGGGCGACCGCCGCACCTTTGCCGATATCGGCCAGACCGTCGCGCACGCCCTTACCGGCAACAAGGACAGCCTGACCGTTGGCATCAGCTTTCTACCCGAGATTCTCTCGTGACGATCAACCCCGTCGAGGTCATTCGCCGCAAGCGTGATGGGCTGCGCCTGACCACCGAAGAAATCGAAGCCTTCATCAATGGCGCCGCCACGGGCCTTATTCCTGAGTATCAAACCACCGCCTTTCTGATGGCCACCTACTTTCAGGGCATGGTGCTGGAAGAAACCAGCGCGCTTACCCGCGCGATGATCGCCAGTGGGCGTCGGGTGGAATTCACCGACAGCCGTCCAAAAATCGACAAGCATTCGACCGGCGGCGTGGGCGACAAGGTCTCCTTGATCTTAGCGCCACTCGTCGCGGCACTGGGCGTGGACGTTCCCATGGTCTCGGGCCGCGGCCTGGGCCACACGGGCGGTACGCTGGACAAGCTCGAAAGCATCAACGGATTTCGCGTGCACATCAAGATCGAGGAATTCGTCAGCCTGATTGCCAAGCACGGCCTGGCCATGATGGGCCAGACAGCTGACTTCGTGCCCGCCGACAAGCTGCTCTATGCTCTGCGCGACGTGACTGCGACGGTGGAATGCATCCCGCTTATTACGGCCAGCATTCTGTCTAAAAAAGTGGCCGAAGGAATTTCGGGCCTCGTGCTGGACATCAAGGTAGGCAGCGGCGCTTTCATGAAAACTCAAAAAGACGGCGAAAAGCTGGCAAAAAGCCTTGTCGCCGTGGGTACGGCCCTGGGCCTGCGCGTACGCGCCGTGCTGACTGATATGAGTCAGCCGCTGGGCCTGGCCGTGGGTCACTCTCTTGAAGTGCTGGAATGCCTCGAGATCTTGAATGGCCAAGGTCCGACCGACCTGCGCGATCTTACCGTCGAGCTCGCGGCGCACATGCTGGTGCTCGGCGACAAATCATCTTCCATCGCCGCCGCTCGCGCGATGGCACGCAAAGGCCTGCAAGACGGTACGGCGCTGGCCAAGTTTGGTGAGATGTGCCGGGCCCAGGGTGCAACCGTAAACGTCGTAAAAAATCCCGAAGTGCTGCTGGTCAGCCCACACCACTTTACCGTGGCTGCCGCCAAGTCGGGCTACCTTTCTAAAATCGACGGCCAGGCGCTGGGCACGCTGCTCGTACGAATGGGTGGTGGCCGTCAAAAAACTAGTGATACCATTGATCACAGCGTGGGTTTTCGGTTGCACGCCAAGCTTGGCGCATCCGTGGCCAAGGGCAAGCCGCTCGCAACCGTGTACTTCAATCCTGAGAAACTGAAAACCGAGGGCCTTACCCCTGAAATGGTTGCGCGCGAATACGCGGCAGCTTACTCGATTGCGGGAACCAAGGTCAAAGCCACGGGGCTCATCAAAAAGGTAATCGAATAAAGTGCATTTGCATAAACGTCTTGTCGAAGCCGCGCGGTTCATCGAAAACAACAGCCCCATCAAACCAAGGCTCGGTATCGTACTGGGCTCGGGCCTGGGCCGCTACGTCGATCACGTCAAGAACGCCGTTTCGATTCCTTACGACCAGATTCCAAATTTTCTGGCACCGTCTGTCGAGGGACACGAGGGCCGCCTGGTGCTGGGCACCGTGGCCAATCCAAAAGCGCCAAATTCTCCGGCGGTACCCGTCGCAATTTTACAGGGCCGTCTTCATCTCTACGAAGGCCACTCGATGGATCAGGTCGCGTTTCCAACGCGCACACTTTGCATGCTGGGCATCGATACCTTACTGCTCACCAACGCCGCCGGGGGAATCAACCCCGCGTTTCGCGAAGCCGATCTGATGCTCATCAACGACCATATCAATCTGATGGGCGACAATCCGCTGCGCGGCCCCAATCTTAAAGAGCTGGGCCCACGCTTCCCTGATCTGACCGAAGCCTACAACAAGGAATGTCAGGAGGTCCTGCGCCAGGCCGCCGCCCGGGCCAACATCACCTTGCGCGAGGGTGTTTACGTCGCGCTCTCGGGCCCCACCTATGAAACTCCCGCCGAGGTACGCATGCTGCGCACCATGGGAGCCGACGCGGTAGGAATGTCCACGGTGCCTGAAACCATCGCGGCCAATCACCTCGGAGTTCGCGTCGCCGCGATTTCCTGCATCACCAATTTAGCGGCGGGCATTACCTCGCAAAAACTCACGCACGCCGAGGTGATGACGAATGCCGGCCGCGCGGTGACGAAGCTGCTCACGTTACTCGACGAAGCAATTCCAGCGCTGCCGCATGTGCAAAAATCGGGAGACAAGTCATGATGAACTTGAT
>JBBRLF010000290.1:0-6665 GCA_038231515.1 candidate division WWE3 bacterium | reverse complement strand
CGCTACAAGAAAAGCTCGACAAGATACTGCAGGAGGCGCTGGCAGAAGCTCCTTGGAGCGACGCATAAAAACGCTATCAACTTGAAACCATGCGCGATCTCAGACGAAAACTTGCCCGCTCAAACTGCGGAATGTGGGATCCATTCTGACGATATTCCCAATTCGGCCTAATATTCCGCGAAATTCTCTTACAATAATGCCCGCCTCGCGATCGTCAAAGCCGTTCCGTCCTGCTCTAGCAGCAAGCTGGTTGATGTTGGCATTGACGCCGAGCCAATTTGTAACGTCGTTCATTTTTGCGGTGATGCTTCCAGCCCCGCCGCCGGGTGTAATTCCATAATTTGCCTGTAGTTCGCCATATATCTTTGAAACCAAAAACTCGCTTGCTGCACCAATCATAAAACCTGTGGCTTTCAGGAGAGATTGGGGCAACGAATGAAATGCCTTGTGGCCTTCCTCAAGATATTCGAGGCCAGTTGCAAGATCGGTTGCCGTTCCTACGCAAAGGCTCGTGGTAATTTTGGACAGATATTCGCTGGCCTTGAATGAGTACAGTTCGCTGGCACCATCAAGAAACCACCGATAGCCGTCATCGGTGAATTCGTAGTGCCCATCCGTTCCGCCGTATTGAAGAATGCCTCCGTTGTCGTTGAAGTCGCGGGCATTACGAACCAGCTTTTTCTCTTTGAGGCTTTCGATATAGTCCTGAAAAAGCTCTCGAACTTCGTCAGACCAATTAATTCCAGGCTGTCTAAGGCTCATGACCACATCATCAAGTCGGACGGCATTGCTCAGTCCGCGATGGCGTCCGAAACCCGCGCCGTTCTTGGTGCTCAGTTTGTACTCGTGCCACTCTTTCAAAAGTTTCAAGATTGTCTGCTCAAACTCTTGCTTTTGTTGCTCTGTTTTAACGTCGAATAGTGAAAAGGCGTCGAAATTCTGCATACTTGTCTACTCCAAATCTATAGACGCCTCATTATCGTTCCGTACTTGATGTGTCTATACGTCTGTACTTTTAGAAGAGCGGGCATCAACAAGAGTGATACCCGCTCTCCGAACTATCGCCCGCGCTCAAGGCGTCGATTGAACGCGCCGAGCGACACCATGCCGTGCCTCTGCGTGTCCAACGCCTCCTTCTTAATCGCAATCGTGGCCTCATAGAGCGTTCCCGCCGCAGCGAGAACCAAGGCGAATGTGATGAGCTTGCCGATGAGTTTTCCGATATCCATATGAGTCTCCTTTCGTGTCTTGGTTAGCGTTCTTCGATCGAGGTACGAACGCGGTATAGGTTGGCAGCCTCGACACCCGCGAGGTCGGGCGGCATCGGGCGATCTTTGATGTACTCATTCATGACGCACCACTTCCAAAATATCCGTAGAGCCCGCATAGCCCACGTCGCCTGAAGACCACCGTGGTGCTGGATGAGGAATTCCCAATAGCGCCCGACGTAGTGGTCGTTGATGTGTTTGAGCGTCGGCTTTTCCACCCCCGACGCTTTGAGGAATCGGACAAATCCAATGTGGACGAAGGGCAGCGACGAGTCGCCGACGAGCCGGAAGCGGTAGCGGGTTGCTTGCCGCAAACTCATGCGACGCCCTTCGAGGCGTTCGTCTAGGAAACGGTCAATCATGTGGGTCAGGTCCATTGCAGTTCTCCTTTGCGCTCACGCGCGGAAAACGGCCCTGACAAGTGAGATGGATGGCTCAAAGAATGATGCGACTTACGGTAGCCAAAAGTAGCCAGGCGGTAGCCACGGCCCGTGATTTGGCGTTATTTTCTGTGATGGTTCTTGGAAGTGAGCACTGGAAAGCTCGTGAAATCTTTGTTTTTAAGTAAGGCCACTTAGGACTAAGTGGCCTCTAACATCTTGGGAAATTGGCTGGGGGACTAGGATTCGAACCTAGATAGCCAGAGTCAGAGTCTGGAGTCCTACCATTGGACGATCCCCCAACTGAAAACCCGAGAGGGTTAAAGATCAGCAGCGCCGCTGGCACACGAAGTTTGTGTGTGCCTCTTTTACAGAGAACCCACTTCAAAATCAACCTGCAAATCCGCAATTAACGTTGGTACCGGGTTTGCACTGCATACCGCCGAAGTTCATATATCTGAGGAGGTATAATCCATGGCTAAGAAATTAGGTTCCGCAAAAAAGCTGTCCAAGAAGACCAGTAAAACCACGAAGTCTGCGAAGACTGGCTTTGGTGGCCGCGCTCGGGCCCCTCTGGCCGCACTTCCCAAGTCCACCCGCGCGGCTGCCGCCCGGGCTTCGGGCCAGAAGAAGGCCTCGGCTACTGGCGCTCGCGCCCGTCGCGCTGCCTGAGTATTGCATTTCACTGGTGTGCAGAACGCAACGCCAGCCTGAGGGCCGATTGGAACCGTTCATGCCGGGTCTGATCGGCCTTTTGGTTTTTTTATGCTAGTAAATTCGCATGCCCAACGCCTTTGAGACCGGCCTTCGTAAAGTGATTCCAGCGGTGCTCGTTTACCTCGACCGGGGCCCCGAGCTGCTCATGCTCCACCGCAACGCCAAGCCCGACGACTACCACGGGGGCAAGTACAATGGCCTGGGCGGCAAATGTGAGCCCGACGAGTCGCCGCGCGGGGCTGCGCGCCGCGAAACGGCTGAAGAGTCGGGCATAGAGCTGCCGGCCGAGGCCTTTCGGCTTCTTGGCGTATTACAGTTCCCAAACTTCAAACCCCATAAAGGTGAAGATTGGCTCGTGTGGGTCTTCTCGGCGCAGCTGCCGGCTGAAATCACCCCCTGGCCCCAGGGTCCAGAGGGTAGCCTGGTTTGGATGCCCAAGGCTGACGTTCTTAACTTGAACCTCTGGGCGGGTGATCGCCATTTTCTGCCGCTGGTGCTGGCCAAACGTCCGTTCGCCGGCACGATCTGGTATCGGGGCGAGGTTGTCGAACGCTTTGAGCTCGAAGAACTTCGATGACGAGCTTATATGAAAGGCTTACTTCCCGTGGTCAGTTAGGCGCTGAATCGTGATGATGAAGAATTCTTGAAGCATGCGGGAGTCTGAGTTGTCGGCAGTGGCGAGTAGATCGATGAGCGAGCGCCGGTCACCATTCTCGGCGGTGAACACCGCCCAGCGCTGCCGGTCTTTTTGATCCGCGCTCAGATCCGCGATCATTCCGTCTGCGCCTTCCTTCAATTCACCGGCCTTCATATAGGTGCCCAGGTTTTCAAAGCGCGCCACCCGACGTTGCACAACCAACGCCACGGCGCGAAGCAGCTCGACGTCATGCGCCCCAATTCCCGCGTTGCGCAAAGCGGCAAAAATATCGGGTCCGTTGATGTCCGGGGCCGGCTCGCTTTCAGGATCTTGCGTCTTGGGGTGTGCGCCCCGAATCCAAAGCTCGATCACATGCAGCTTCTGGGCAGTTTTGAGCGCCTGCATGCGCCGTTTTAGGGCTACTGATGCCGGCTTGTACTGCACCAGCTGTTTGTACTGCTCCAGCGCCTGCTCAAACTGGGCCTGCTTTTCGAGATACGTCGCATACGCAAGCCGTGTTGCGGTGTCTTTGGGATGGGCTTGAATGGTGGCGCGATAGTCTTTTTCGGTGGGGCCGCCGACTGCAAAAGCCAGCGCGCTGGTGAGCAGAAGGAAAATGGTTTTTGCGGCCAGACGGATCATCATTTTAGCCATCATAACTCCTTCCTCGGTTACACTCAAATCTATGTCACTGTTACTCGTTATCGTGCAGCTGTTTTTTGCGCAGACGGGGCATTGCACAACAATTGAGCCCGATCAGCATGGGGTTTCACCCGCACCCATTCACGGCGATGACGTGGCGATGAAAATCGTCTGGAAGTCAAAGTGGGCTGCCGAGTATCAGGTGCCTCTGGTGGTGCACAAGAGTCTGTATATCGCCTGGGAGGGCCGCACGCGCACGCCCAAAGGTCATCCGTTTCCGGCGCTCTACGTCAGCGTGGATCTGACCGTGCCGGCCGGGGCAGTACTCTCGAGTCAGGCCGAACATGCGCTCAAGCCTTATCATGTGCCAGCCACTGACCGCGATCAGTTTAGTTTTGATCTGCCGATTCGCAGCATGACGGGCAACTCGGCTGATTTTTTTCTGAAGCTGCCCGGGGGCACAACCGCGGAATTCAATATCGAGTACAAGCTGCACCTTGCGGGCACCGTGTTTGGTTTGCACAAGAGCTACGACGACGAGGGCGTCAAGATTACCGAAAAGAGCGGCGGAACGCTGTCGGCCTTTCTGCTGGCCCGCTGCGTGCGCGAAGATCGCATGCTTTATATCAATATCCTCAAGCCGCTGGATTTGAAGTTTGTCGCCACTCAGACTCACAAGCAGCTGCTGGAAACGTCGGGCCAGCCCGTGCTGCGCGTTTCGATGCGGCCCGAGCAGATGCCCCGAAAAACCACTATCGCCGAGATGCAGCTCGTCGACGCCAAGCAGGGGGCCGAGCGCTATGAGGTGACGTTTGAATCCAGTGGGCCTTCGCGCTGGCGCCTGGCCTTGGGTTTTCTTCCGACGTATTCGTCTTATACCGACCGGCTGGGCACGGGCACGAGTTTGCGGCAGCTGCCGCTGGTTGGCACGTTGGCCGCTGGGTTTTTGTTTTTGCCCGGCTTTTGGGAGCTCAATCTGGATGCGCGCGCAACCATCGTGCCACTAAGCTTGGGCGGCAGCGGTAAGGCGGCGGCGAGCTGGCACGGCCTGGGTTATCATCTGGGCGCGCTGCTGCCGGTGGGAGATGGTGATCACGTCTTTGGTTTTTATCTGGGCTGGTATCACTATTTCATGAGCGTGTCGGACGCAAGCTATGGACTGCCTGCCCTTGGCTTCTCGAATCTTTCGGGGCCCCAGCTGATCGTGAACATGAGATATCGGCCGCTGGGGCGACTGGGCTGGTCGGCCTATTTCAAATATGCCGCGCTGGCCGATGCCGTAGCTGGGCTCGATTTGTTGAAGTTTCAGCCGCATGACATTACGGTGGGCGTAACTCGCGATCTGCCCTGGTTTGCCCGGCAAACTCGCCGCCCGGCACTGCAGCTCGAGGCCGGTTTTTTCAGCCTTTCGCTGCGCAACGTGGACATGAGTGAAACCCATGTTTCGCTGGGCCTGAGCTATCCGCTGCTCTGATCCTAAAAAGGCTCAGGTCGCAAAAGCCCAGCCCGTTTTTTTGATGCTCTTCATCGTCATCTTGCGCAGCTTGAGGCGTTTGAAAAACGCCGCGGGCGGTACCGCAATCTCAGCTGGCACCGCGCCGGTCACTGTGATTTCGCCGGCTGCCAGCATCTGAGCAGCGACCGCTGGTGGCGTGCCCGTGTCGATATCCAGACCCACACCCCACGCTGGCATTCCAGCCGTGTGCAGATCGCTGATGATCGTGAGCTTCTTGCCGTTCTTCGTACCTTTGACGATTGCGCGCACAACCTCATACTGCTTGAGCTTGCCAACCTGCTTGGGAGCGGGCTGTGACATCGCAACTTTATTGATGACGTCAATCGGCCGCACCTTGGCGCCGCCCGCCACTTCAATCAGGTCGTGTGAGCCCATGCCCATGTCGCGCAGAAAACGCACGCGATCGGTGAACTCCGGATCAAACGCGATCTTGAAGCTGCACTCTTTGCAGCCCTTGCTTTTGAAGGAATTGGGCAGCGTGGCCACCTCGGAGTGAATCGTGTACATGGGCCGGCGCACGCCGATGGGCGGGGGGAACCGGTGTGGCACATCGCCCGACATCGGCTTGACGAACTTGAACTCGCCCTTGGTAAAGACAGCCGGCTCAAACGAAAATTCTTCCAGAATGGTTTGTAGCGAGTAGGCCACGGCCAGGGCCGGCACGGGCTCATAACGAGTGGCGTCCATCGAGCCCACGCGGGTGTGGATCTCGGTCACCGTATCGAGCTGGTCGGCGCCGTAACGCGAAAGAATGTTGGTGATGCCAGGGGCTGCGCCCATGCCCAGCAGCGCCGTGCGCCCAATGGCTTGGAAGCGATCACTCAGCTCGAGCTGCTTGCGCGTAATGTGAAAGAGCCCGCCCAGGTCGATGTAATGGGCCTTGAGCAGCAGTGCGATCTCCATCACATCCAGATTGAGCTGATATTGGGTGGCGTTGATAACGACAAACGCGCCCGTAAGCGAGCGAGCGGCTTCGGCGTGATTCTTTACATCGACGCGCACCGCTTTGACGCGCGAGTCTTTAAACTGCGCTGCCTGCGCCGTGGCTTTGGCGGCGTCGTAATCGGCGATTACGATTTCGACGTTCGAGTTCTTGGGACAGGTTTCAATCAGGTCGCGCACCGTGATGCGGCCCATGGCGCCGGCGCCGCCGACGACGACGTATTTAATATTGGTGGAACTCATTTGGTTGGCAGCTTTCTGTTTTTGTAAGGGTACCAGTAGTTTTTGGCTTCCATGACGTAGTCCATGTGCACGTGCTTGGGTTCGCGAAACGCGTCCAGGCCTTCTTCGCCCAGCTCGCGGCCCATGCCGCTCCAGCGCATGCCACCAAAGGGGGCTGCGTCGTTGTCGGTCAACGGATCGTTGATCCAGAACGTGCCAGCCTTGATGTTTTCCATCGCGCGCATCGCGATTTCGAGGTTGTTCGTGTAGATGCACGCGCCCAGGCCGTACTTGGAGTCGTTGGCCATGAAGATGGCCTCGTCGGCGTCTTTGGCCACGGT
>JBBRLF010000289.1:0-6685 GCA_038231515.1 candidate division WWE3 bacterium | reverse complement strand
TATTTCGCGGCACCAAAAAGTTTCCCAATAAGCAGCTTTTTGAAAAAGAGCTCAAGCGACTGGGCATCCAGTACAACGCCAGCACCACGTTTGAGCGCACGAACTTCTTTTTCATCGCGCCCAAGGAACGCCTCAAAGAGGCTCTCGAACTTTTCGCCGAAATGGTTGGCCGGCCTATACTCGACCCCAAGGCCATGAAAGACGAGCTCGAGCCCGTGAAGCAGGAGGCGCTGCGCGATCAGGTCAATGCGCAGTTCGACCTGTTCATGGCTTCGCTAAGCCTGCACGCGAAAACCCCGCGCATGGCGCAGCCCATGACTGGCACAGTCGAGCAGATGGACACCCAGGGCGGCGAGCTGCCCAAGGAATTTCACGACCGCTGGTACTCGTCAGATAATATGACGTTTGCGTTGGTCGGCGGCATCGACGACGTCGACGCCACCCGCACGCTGGTCGATAAAGTTTTCGGAACTTTCAAAAAGTTCGACACACCTGTGCGCGGCAGCTTCAAAGACGAGCTGAAAACCGCCAAAGACTACAAGATGTACAAGGTCAAAGCCGAGCCTGGCAGCCACCGGCTGCTCAACGTCGCCTACCCCATCGAATACAATATGCAAAACTGGGCGTCGGCCACCCTGCTTGCCGACTATCTCAACCGCGAAGACTCACCGCTCTCGATGCTGGTCGATGCCGGACTGGCCGAGTCGGCCGGAGTCTCGGTCGACACGTTTCAGGACGTCTTCTACGTCCGCCTGATCGTCGACCTAACCGCCAAGGGCGAAGCCAACATTGAAGCCGTGCACCAGATGGGCACGCTGGCGTTTGGTTCGATGCAAAAAACCGGCATGCCCGACCACCTTATTACCGAAGGCAAAGCCTCGTTCATGGCGCGCGGCCTGCAAGGCCGCTATCGCGACCGGCTGAGCAAGGTACTCAAAACCGGCACGAACTCTTCGGAGTTCGCCGCTCAGCAGTCCAGTCTCATGGGCCTGGGTGACATGATTACAGATGGATTGGCCGGCCCAGATGGCGAAAAAGATATTACGCGCAAACAGGCAGCGCTCATGAAAGTTTTGGCAGAAGACATTCGCTGGCTCATGACTCAGATGCCGCCCGAACGCGCTCAGGTTACGCTGCGTACGCCCAACTCCAAGGGCGAGATGAACTCGACGATCAGTCGCGAGGTCGAGGTCGTCGATATTTTAGGCCTGCTGCCCGCGCTGCAGAAAGCCTACGAGACCAGCAACGTACCGTTTGACAGTGTGGCCAATAACTATCTGGTGAAAGAGAAGCCGTATCACATCCGTGCCCAGATCGAAGTCGGACCCAGCAAGACGAAGAAAACCGCCGTCGACATCGCGGTGTTTCCGCTGCCCCAGGGCGCGCCGGCCAGCGCGATTCTCGAGTTCCGTTTCATGAAAACCCGTATGACGCCTACCGAGCTGGTGGCCGTGGAAGTTTCGATGAAGGCCTTCGAGCTCGAAAAATCCAACCGCGTTTTCCTCGATCACATCTCCCGCGCGGGCATCTCGCTGTCGTTCAAGCTCGACAAGTCGCACATGCGGCTGCTCGTGCAGGCTAGCGGCCCCTCTAAAACAACCGCCAAGGCGCTACAGGAATTCATGATCCGGTGGCGCACGTTCAAGCCCACCGAAGAGCTGGTGGACCGTGCCAAAGAGCAGCTCAAAGACGGCGTACGCGCCATGCCCATGAACGAGGTGAGCCGGCAGGCCGTATCCGCCGGCATCAAAAAACTTACCGGTGGCAAGTTCATTGATCCCAACCAGAAGATCGCCCTTACCGAGAACGTGAATCTTGCCATGGTCGAAACGCTCATCGGCACCGCCCAGAAACGCTGGGCCGTTCGCGGTGCCATTGGCTCAAGCTGGGAAGACGCTACCCTTGAGAAGCTCGTGAATCTGATGGTCGCGCCCAGCCCTATTCGCACGAAATTCGACTTGCACGCAGCCGAGGCGCCCGCTCACAACTACAAACCCATCGAAGGTTTCCTCTCAGGCGTGGAACGCCAGGGCGTGGCCCGGCTGTATCCGGTTGCCATCAAACAATATAGCGTCGAGCAGTATGCTCTGGAAATCTTTGCCAAGGTTCTGGCCGATAGACTTATGCAAAAGGTACGCACCGAGATGAAGCTGGTGTATGCCGTCGGGTCGGACTTCGTGCTCCTGCCCACTGGCGGCGCAGTCTATCTTACGGGCGATACCTCGCAGGATGCCGGTAAGGTGCTTGAAGGCTATGAGCTGGTGATGCGCGAAATTCTGAGCCATGGCATCAACGAAGATGAGTTCCGCAATGCGCAGAGTGAGGTGGTTGGTGAATTTGCCGGCATGGCCAACAGCATGCAAGGCGCGTTTGCGCGATCCTTTCAGGGTTTCGAAAATCCCCAGGAAGCCGGCGAAGCCATTGCGAGCCTGACCCCTTCCAAGGTCATGCTCGTGGCGCGCGAGCTGATTCTGAAGTCGCGAAAACTCGACTCGGTAATCCTGGGCCCGAAAGACTCGCTCTGCGAAAAGCTGCTGACCGGCATGGACATGAAGGGGCTGGCGTTACCCACGGTGGCGCAATAGCTTAGCTTCCTGGTCTAGGCGGTACGTTCGACTCGTCGTCCTGCGGCCCCGCGACGCAGAACAAGCCGGTGGCGTAGGTAAACATCGAGAGCATACCGCCATGCAAATCAAGAATTCCATGATCATAGAAAAAGCTGGCATGCCGGCTGCGCTCCAAAACAAAAAATTTGCCCCCGGTAATTCTGGGAACGACGTCTGGCATCTGATCCCTGATAAGATCGAAAATTTGCCCTTGGTAAAGATTCTCCTCTATCCAGGGTAAGTGGTAGCCCTCTGGGCAGCGATGCCGTGCCATTCTAAGGTCGTACTGCCTGAAGCGCGGGCTCAGAACTCTAAGATCACTTTTTAGATCGTGAAAAATTCGGCTAGCGGATTGCGCGGGATCCGCCAGCTCGATCTGCCAAAAAGCATCGCCCGCTCGACAAACGTAGCCGTTTTCGGCGTTGTCCGTCGTCTCGGGGTGACAGGGTTCAAACGACAAGACGCCCCGAAGCAGGTTATACGGCACACCGCCACCGTCCTGGGACGCACTCAAGCTGCGCTTCACCGGCTTGCCCACCATGTCCGTGAGGAGTCCAGCAAGCATATCCGCCACCTGGCGTCTTGCCGTCTCGAGAACGCCCGACAAAACTTCCTGAGTATGGACAATCTCACTTCTGAGACGAGCCTCTTCCTTGGGATCATGGTCTTGCGGATGTTCAGCTTTGAACCTCAAAAATCTTTGAAGCTGCTCCTCGAGCGCGGCCAGATATTCGCGCAGCTCACCCAGATCGGGTTGGGGCGTGAGGTAACGCTCGACCAGCTGCCTGGCCTCTGGCGCAAGAAGGGTTTTGTCGGTACCCAGCAGAATCGAAGCCATTACCGCACGAACTTCCTGCTCGTTCAGATTTACCGGCACCTGCCCTGGCGCAAGATCGCAGCCCCTGGGCCTTTCAATTTCGCTTTGCAGGGAATCTTTGCGACAAACCCGCAGCTGTATGGCTGATGCAGCTTTTTGATAGGAAAGCACCTCGCCGCTGGGGCCAAATACCGCGACGATCGCATTGGCCCGCGGCAAGTCCAGAGCCAACGAGACCAGGATGCCAAGGACCAGGACGATAAACCGTGTTTTGTTCATTTGATAGCTCCCGCGCCAGCCCGGCCTTTGGTTTGATAAAATTATCAACCTGCTGGGCCTTCGGTAACATGCCTCAATTTACGGGTCAACTAGGGAGCTTCGGCTGCCGATAAGGTGGAATGACCTTTGAGTTACTGTCGTGGCGTGCACTCGGCAAAATATTCCTGATTTCAAGCACTCTCGCTTTGGTCGCACTGACGGGTACGGCCCGGGCTGCCGAGAAAATCAATGTCTGCACCATCACGATCAACTCCGACGACGAAAAGAAGATGTTCAAGGCGCATCTCAATCCCAAGGAATTTCAATTCACCGAGCTCACGAGCCTGCCGGGCGCGGAAAAGGAGGTCGACAACACCAGCTGGTTTGACGTGGCTTGCCGCAGTGGCATCAAGTGTGATCTGTTGCTGATCTCGGGGCATTTCGGCGGCAGCTTCTTTGGCAGCTCGCGCCTCACCCTGCCGCTTGACGTAATAGAACGTCACTCCTGCCGCAGGGACTGCCGCGGCATACTCGAAAATCCACGCGAAGTTTTTCTCTTCGGTTGCAATACCCTGGCTTCAAAAGAAAACGATGGCCGCACGCCCGAGCAGTATTACGACGTGCTTATCGCAGAGCAAATCGCGCCCGCCGACGCCGAACGGGTGGTGGCCGAACGCTATGGCGCGCTGGGGCCCAGCAACCGCGATCGCATGCGGTACGCGTTTGATGGAGTTCCCCACGTTTATGGCTATTCGAAGGTGGGGCCGCTAGGTAGAAACGTAGCCGCGAGCCTGGACGAGTACCTGCGCTCGAAAAAAGATTACGCCGACTATCTCGCCACCGATGCCACACGCCAGCTGGTGACAGGCCTCGAGCAAACCAATCACGACTATCAAAAAGCCTTGCGTCAGTTTCCGGCACTCGAATGCTCGGGAATTCTTCCGGGCTCCCCCGATGCGGCCATCAAGGAGAATATCTGCTTTCTTTACAACGATGCCAATCCGATTACCGATCGGCTGACCAAGGTTCGCGAGCTGATGCTGAGCAAAAGCTATTTCAGCTATATGCCCGCCATTCAGGCCTTCTTCAAGCTGCATCCGGAAAACGACTTGGACGCCGTTAATCGCGCCCAGTTTGCCGAGCTCACCGCGCTTGAAAAGCCACGTCAGCAGATGCTCGAGCTGCTCGATAAAACCCAGATGCCCGGCCAGCGGCTGGACCTGGCGGCCTTTACGCATTCCTTAAGTTGGATCGACGATGAGACCTACAGCAAGCTGCGCCACGAGACGATGATCAGCGCCCTCTCGCCGCCCTATACCCCGTTGAAAAAACAGGCCGTCTGCAGCCTGCATGTTACGGCCAGCAGCGTCGCTTTTTCTGAGCTGCGCGAGTCGATATTTTCGAACGCACTGGGCTTGGCCGAACTTGCTTGCCTGAGCCCCACCGACACTAAAATCCACGCCGAGGCGGCGCGCGCGCTTGCCAGCTGGGATGCCAAAATGCGCCTGGCAGCGGCGACACTGCTGGGCCGGGTAAAAACAGAAAATCCTCTTTACCATCGGCAGCTGGCCACGCTGCTGGGCGACCGCGACCGAGACGTGCGGGTGGCCGCGTTCAATGCCCTGGCCAGCATTCGGCCGGCAGACCCCAAAGTGCAGCTGGCGATTGTGCGCGCGCTACGCGATCGAGATCCGTCTATACGTGAACTGGCCCGGTTCGCGCTGAGCAACCTCAAACCCACCGATCCCGGCGTCGTGCGTGAAATACGAGCAGCCACGCCTGACTTTCGTCAGTGATGGTGGCCCGGCGCCAAAGCGTTGAGATGAGCCAGCTTATTGGTTTCATCACCAGGCAGGCCGGCATCGGATTCACCATATTCGTCGTCGTACTGTAGCTCCCCTTCTTCGTCGCTCTGCAAACCCATGGAGTGCTCGTCGCCCGTCTCTTCAGCCCCTTCACGGCCCTCTTCAGACATATCAACGCTGAAGTTATGCTCCAGCAACTGCTCGTCCAGCGGAGGATGAGGGTCGTCGCTGTTTGGCGCTCGCACGCCATGAGAAAACTCGATCTCATCACCTCTAAGCGGTCCCTCCTCGCACATGTCGAGCTGCTGCTCGGGCGACCCGCGCGCGCAAGGTCTTCCGGTCCGGCTGCGTTGTTGCTTGTTCATGGGTTTTACTCCTTCCCTAATGCTAACGCTGCAAAGCAAGCGCCATCCCCTGGGGCCATCTCAATGCCCTAGAACAGCTGAGCCTCTTCGGGCGGCTTGAAAAGTTTTTTTAGTCGGCTCAGAAAGGCGTGCGAGCTTCTTGTCGCTACCAGCGTCTCAACGTCGGCCGGCCTTAGGTAGACGCCCCCGCAATCGGGGCAACGCGCCACCTGGATTCCCAGAATATTCGCCTCGCCTAACTGCTGCCCGCAGTTGGGGCAGAACATTTCGTCGCGCACTGAGGTCGGTTGCGCGCGGCGTTTTTCAATGAGGTCCCGGTTCAGTTGGTAGAAATACAGCTCTTCTTGGGAATAGCCCGCTCGCCTCAGCTGTTTCTCGATACTTAGTGGTCTTTCTCCCATTAAAACCTCCTTCGCTTTCTAAGCAAAAGATGGGCTTGGCTCTGAGGTTTGAGGGCGCGAATACTGGTTTGCTGCTTCGGGCGCCGGGCGGTCGGGTAACGGGAATGGAATTCCTGGTGCCAGACGGCTTAACGTGTCAGTCCATCAACTGGGTCGGAGCCGGCCTGTAAGGGGGTGGAATGCTTTCTGCGGGGCTTGCGTTGAGCGCGGAGTTGGTTGGCGTCGGTTGGTCTTGTGGTGCCTTGGATTGTGCGCACCGGGTTTATTTGGAGTTTGGTGGTGCATCGAATCGAGTGTGTTTTATTTTTGCGGAGTTTGGCTTTTCATATTGCTGGGCGTGGGGTGCTTTTGCAGTGGGGAGTGTAGGCGCAGGCTGGTTTTCTTTCTTTTGGCGCGGGGGAGTGGTTGGGGTTGGGGTTGGGGTTGGGGTTGG
>JBBRLF010000288.1:0-6688 GCA_038231515.1 candidate division WWE3 bacterium | reverse complement strand
GCCCGTGAAGGTGGGCGAGCTGGGTTATCAGTATCTGCGTTTTTACGAACAGTCGGGACAGGGCAGGTTTCTCGACGCCGCGCTGGCCTGCGCAAACGCCTTGGCCAAGTTTGTCCGGCCGGGCGACTACTCTCATTCGCCGTGGCCCTTTCGCGTCGACGCCAAAACCAATACCAATATTCGCGAGGAGTACTCGGCCAACGTGCTCGGTCCGGTGATGTTGTTTGACGAGCTGCTGCGCCTGGGCAAGGGCAACAAAGTTGCGTTCACCCAGGCCCGTGAGCTGGCTTGGACCTGGCTGATGCAGTATCCGATGACCAACAACAACTGGTCCGGTTATTTCGAAGATATCGAAATCCATCGCGACCCTACCGAGAATCCCAATCAATATACGGCGCTCGAAACCGCGCGTTATATTCTGCTGCACCCTGAAATCGACAGCAGCTGGCGTGCTCATGCGGCGGGAATTCTGAAATGGGTGACCGAGACTTTTGCGGGCGACGTGACGAATGCCGAAGGCCAGCACGAGGCGGGAATTCAGTTTGGCGCTGAAGTGATTTCCGAGCAACGCGATGATCTGGACAAGATGTCGAGTCACACGGC
This sequence comes from candidate division WWE3 bacterium, assembly GCA_038231515.1. GTDB lineage: Bacteria > Bdellovibrionota > UBA1018 > UBA1018 > UBA923 > JACQAX01. The sequence continues at coordinate 6,085 of JBBRLF010000288.1, read as the reverse complement.
GCGCTTTGCCTCGGTACTGGCACTCTACTCTGAAAAAACCGGTGATGACTCGGCCCGCGAGCGCGCGTTTCGCAGCTTTAACTGGGCCTCTTATTTTTGCCGCGACAATGGCATTGTGAAGACCAGCGTCGACGAGGGAACCGGCTTCTGGTTTTCGGATGGCTATGGCGACTATATGCGCCACTTTCTGAGTGGGATGGCTGCGGTGCCGGACTGGGCGCCGTCGGCTTCGGATCACCTACTGCGTGCCAGCTCGGTGGTGCGTTCGGTTGTCTATAAAAAGGGCGAGGTCACGTACTCGACCTTTGATCGCGCAGGTACCGAGGTACTGCGGCTGAATGTGCCACCTCGGCAGATACTCGCCGGTGGCAAGGCGCTGCCGCAGCTGGTGGACGGAGGCAGCGAGGGATTTATTGTCGAGCCTTTGCTTAACGAGCGTGGCGGCTTTGTGGTTCGGGTTCGCCATGATCATTCGGGTGATATTCGGATTCGGACTTTTTCGGGTCGGCGCGGCGATTGACGGGGTAGGTAGCTCGGGTTTCGGACATCGGGCGCCTGCTTGTTCGACGGCCGATACCCGACGTCCGCTCGCCACACCCCGGCAGTTCCTGCCTATCGCAAGCCAGTCGTTCATCCTGTCAGTCACAACAACCGATTTAGATAGAACAAATGAGTCGATTCTCGAGCCGGGCCGTCGCCTGGGCGCTTGGAAAAAACCTGATCCCCACCGTGATAGCCGTTCTACTCACGATCTGGCTGATCATTTCGTGGTGCGTATATCGCGTGGAGTTCCGCGCGCCGCATGCGAACATTACGAGTTTTGGCGAAGCGCTGTGGTGGGGCGTCGTTACGTTTCTTACGGTGGGCTATGGCGACCGCGTGCCCGTAACGACCGAAGGACGCATGCTGGCAGGCATGTTGATGCTTTCGGGCGTGGTGACAGTGGGAATTCTGACGGCGAAAATTTCATCGTATTTCATGGAACAGGCACTGCGCGAAGGGAGAGGTCTTGTGGATACCACGCGACTGAAAAATCATTTTGTGGTTTGCGGCTGGAAAGAGGAGATGCATCAGCTGCTGGTGCACATTCTCGACTTCAATCCCGGTCTCAAGCCAGACCAGCTCGTACTGGTGGCCAATCTGAGTCAGCCGGCGGCCGACGAGATCCGGGCGCACCCCCGACTGCAAGATATGCATATTATCCTGGGCGACTATTTTTCGGAAATCAATCTCAAGCGCGCCGCGCCCGAGCGGGCCCGCAAGGTTATGATTCTGGCCGACCGTACACCGCACCTAAACGGGCAGGTGCCATCGGCCACCGAAATCGATGCCAAGACGATCATGACCTCGATGACGCTTTCGAGCATCGCGCGCGGCACGCTGGTGGCTGCTGAAATTCTCGATCCCAAGATGGATCAGTATCTGAAACTCGCCTCGGTAAGCGAAATCATCTACTCGCGTGAATATAATCGCCTGCTGCTCGTCAACGCCTCGGGCGGCACCGGCGTGGCCAATATCATCTTCGATCTGCTTGATCCGAATACGTCGGCGCACCTGACCACTGAAAGCATTCCCGAGGCCTTCGTCAACCGCAGCTACGGCGAGCTGCGCCGCGAGTTCAGTGCCTCGAATAGCGAGCGGGTGCTGATTGGCATTCTCGAAAACAGTGGCAGCCGGCACAACATCAAAGAGCTTGCGCTGCGCAAGGCACAGCGAACCACGGATGTTCATCAGCTGCTGACCAATCTGAAGGGCGTCAAAGAGCTGCGGTGCAATCAGCCGGTCTTTCATCCCGAGGATTCCTATGTCGTATCAGAAGGCAGCATGGCTATCGTGATCCTGCACAGGAGACTTGCCCATGAAGGCCACAGCCCCGCGGCCGCCTGAGGCCGCCAGTTCCGAGATCGAAAGCCGCGCCGAGCATCTGCGCGCCGTAAGCCTGTTCACAGAAATTGCCGCCAACAAGACGGCGCTGCTGAAGTTTGCCGCCATTATGGTCGAACGCAAATTCAAGCCGGGCGTGAACATGATTACCGAGGGCGATGCCAGCAACGAGATGTTTATTCTGATTTCAGGCACCGCCAGCGTTTTCAAGACCACGCCAGAAGGTGAGCCCTTTCGCGTCGCAATCTTGAAAGAAGGGCAGCACGCGTTCTTCGGCGAAGGCGGCCTGATCTATGCCGAGCGACGTTCCGCCACCATTACCAGCGATACCGAGTGCCATTGCCTGGTGCTGAGCCGCTCGGAATTCGAAAAATTTGGCGACCAGCATCCTGAGTGGGCGCTCCCGTTTTATCGCCGCATCTCGGCCAGCGTGCTCACGCGACTGCGCAAAGCCAATGAAGACATGATGCTGTTGTACAAGGCGCTCGTCTCAGAGATTCGCGGCCACTGATTAGAGCAGTTTGGAAAGCACCCGCGGCTGAATCGTACCCGCCGCCAGGATTCCACCCACCAGTGCCCCGGTAACCCCAAGCGTGGCGACGTCACCACCGGCAAGATACAGATTCTTGATAGGTGTGCGCGTGCGCAAATTCTGCGAGGTAAAACGTCGTGGCGTGGCCTCGAGCCCATAAATCCCGCCCTGAGGCGCGCGCGTGAAAAAAGTGGTCGAAAGCGGCGTTGAAAATTCCTGATACTTCACCAGCTTCATCAGCTCGGGCACGTGGCGCCGCAGCTGCGCGGTCATCCGTTCTTCGAGATCTTTTTTAAATGCCATGTATTCGGTCTCGCGGTTTCCGCGCCGCGATTTTTCCCATTTGGCGAAGGCTTCCCACGGCACGAAGGTGACGACCTCGCCGGTCTGGCGCAGGTTCGGACCCGGGTCATGCTTGGGGTCTTTCATTGATGGAAAGGACATATAGAGGACCGGTGCTTCGCTGTCGGGCTTCGTCACATCCCAGTCAGAGATTTCGTTGTTCCAGCTCTCGAAAAACCACTGGTTCGAGCGCGTGGCACCCGCGGCAAAGACGTCGCCTTCAAAACCAAGGTAGAGGCACACATGAGGCGGCGACTGACGCATGCCCAGAATGTCCAGTGCCCAGGGAGATTTGCGGTGCTCGCTGGGTATCAGGTGTTCCACGGTGGCCAATGCGCCCGCGGCCGAGACGATCTTGGGCGCCAGAAATTCCTCGCCATTGGCCAGGCGTACGCCCACTGCGCGCCCTTTGCGCACGATGATCTCGGACACCGAGGCACGTACGAGGGTTTCGCCGCCCGCGTCCTGCACGGTTTTCAAAAGATTGTCGGCCAGGGTTTGCGCGCCATCGACCGGAAAGTAGCCCCCGTTCCAGAAGTGCCGCACGGTCAATGCGTGAATTGCGAAGCTCGACTTGCTGGGTGTGGCGCCGTAGTAACCCCACTGCGCGGTAAGCACGGCCTTGAGCTTGGTATTGTTCGTGAGCTGGTCGAGCACCTCAGCGGTCGTCTTGGACCACCATTCGATCGTCTTGAAGAATTTTGAGCCGACCTGGTCAACCCACCTGGGCATCGTGCGAAGCGCGAAAAACGGCTTGGCGCCGTTTGAGATCTTCCACACCAGCTCAAAGTAACCGTCGATGGCGGCACTCTCGTCGGGAAAATTTTCGAGCAGCACGGTTTTGAACTTGCGCCAGGTGTTTGGAAATTTGATGGTGAACTTGTCGGGAAAGTGAAACGTCTCGTAGGTTTCACCCATCGACTCCCATTTGATGTTGCCATCTGAAAGCCACGACAGCAGACGGCCGGGCAGATCGCGGGGGCCCATCTCGCCGATGCAATGCACGCCCACGTCCCATTTGAAGCCCTTGCGCGAGAACGTGTGGGTGAAGCCACCGGCCACGTAGTGCTGCTCCAGGATCAGCACCTTCTTGCCATATTTCGCCAGCGCCGCCGCACAGGCCATGCCGCCCATGCCCGAGCCAATGACGATTACGTCCCAGGGGCCGTTGCTGTGTTTGCCTACAGGCTTGAAAACGGGTGAGTTGTTCATAGTGGCAATTTAAACAGTGAAATCCCAAAGTGGCAAAAGAAGATTTGAGGTACTATGGGTTATAGAACTTGCCGGATATGAAGAATAAAACTCAGCATTCCCTCGATGCCGCCCATGCCTTGATTCGTGCCGGCGAGCTTGCCAAGGCGCGTTCCGCGATTCAAGGCTTGTGCCGCGTGCGAATGCCTCGACCCGAGGCCCTGCGTCTGGCCTTTCTTGCGCGCGAAGCCTACATGCCTGAAAAAGCGCTGGCGATTTTGCACCGCGTGGTGCGCGGTGTTGAAGCGGGCAAGCGTGGCGCGACCGACGAAGAAAAGGCCGAATATGGAATGGCATTGGCTGATCTGGGCGCCGGGCGCGAAGCCATCGAGCTGCTGGCCGCGCTGGATATTCGTAAATATCCACGTATTTTTCGGGGTCTGACGGTTGCCTATTTTCGAAGCTGGGAATGGGAGCTGGCTATTCCGATCTGCGAAAGGTTTCTGGGACGCTCCGGTGCTACGTTGCACGACAAACTTTGGGGCGAGTTTCGCCTGGCCGTAGCGCTGCTGCATGGCAAGGATGATGTCGTGCGCTCGGGCGCAATCCTGGAAAAATTGCTGCTGGATACTAAAACCCACGACTATCAGGGGCTGCATAGTCAGGCGATTTATGTGCTGGCGCAGCAGGCGTATCTTTTCAAAGACTACAAGCGGTCGTCGTCGTTGCTCGAGCTGCTCAAGGCCACCGAGATAAGTTCGCCCGACTCCAGCATGGGAATCAGCGTGGCGCAGCTGCGCATCGAGATTCTGCTGGCAACGGCGAAAAACAAGACGTCGGCCCTGCGCGCACTGCGGGGAATTCGCGATCGCTATGCCGCATTGGGGCGCTGGGAGCAGGCTCGCGGCTGTGACTATTCCGAGGCTTATGTCACGCATGAGGCTGAGCTGGCCACTCATCTGTATTTCGGAACGCCCTATCCGAACGGTCGAAAAAAAATTCTGCGTTCGTGCGGGTTAGGGGCGGCGAAGTTGCCCCCGCATTACGATTGGACCATCTCCGATCCCAGCCCGAAGTCGCTGACGTTTGACCTGGCCAATGGCACCAATAGTTTGAATTCCGCGCGGCTCAAGGCCGGTGATGTGCTGCTGCGTACGCTGCGCGCACTGAGCGTTGATTTTTACGCGCCACCCAGCGTGCTCGATCTTTACTCGCGCATTTACCCGGGCCATCATTTTAATCCGGCCACCTCACCGCTGCAGGTAAGGCAGGCGTTGTGGCGGCTGCGGCGTTGGCTCGATGCCAAGGGGTTGCCCCTGGAAGTGCATGAGCATCAGGGAGTTTACACGTTACGGTCGCCCAGTCATTGTGTCATTCGTGTCAGCGCGTGCGAGTCGCTGGAAACCCGCGAGCAGGCGCGCCTGCGTGATTTCATGTTTCGTATTCGCAAAAAATTCGGAGCCCGGGAATTTTCGGCAAATGACACCGCTGATTTTCTGGACGTCTCCAGGCGGTCGGCGATCGAGTTTTTGAAAGGGGCCGCAACTCAGCAGCTGGGGCTGGAACGAATGGGCGCTGGGCCTTCGACCCGTTACCGACTTAAAGTTTGAAACGCTTACTGCGGAAAAGCTGCGAAAAGACTCAAGGCCAGTGAACTCCAAACCAACAACATCATATTCATGTTTTCCATATTTGCTCCTGTACCCAGTAATAAAGCAAGCGTTGGGCCAGGCATAAGTAGCTGAAATTACTAGGTCTACTGCGCGCTGACACAGGTCTTGGCACTCGGGTTGGCCGGGGTACCAGGTACACGGGGCCGGCGGTCTGTGCTAGGGAAGCCCAATGCAACAGTGGGAACTTCTGGGCGAAGCGCGCACGCCCGAGGGAAATTTGATGACGCTGACTCGCCGGGGACGCGAGTATCTTATTCTGGCCGACGGCAAACCCCTCATGGGAAGCAATATGAAGGGTTCTGAAGAAGCGTTGGCCACGTTTGGCTGCACGCTGGCGCGCAACCTGGAAGCGCCCTGCGTGCTGGTTGGTGGGCTGGGAATGGGTTTTACGCTCGCCGCCACCATCGCCACGCTTCCGGCTGACGCCACTGTGATTGTTGCCGAGCTCATGCCGGCAGTGGTC
>JBBRLF010000287.1:0-6692 GCA_038231515.1 candidate division WWE3 bacterium | reverse complement strand
ATGGCCAAAGAAAACACCAAGCTTTTGGAAGTGCCTTTCGACGGTCTCGAAAAGCTGATTACGGCGCACCCGGTCATTGGCGTGAAGATCTACCGGTCCATGGCTGCCATTCTTTGTCGTCGCATTCGCCAGACCACCAACAATCTTTCGTCACTCAAAGAGCTCAAGCTCAAGCATTTTTAACGATGGGATCGATGCGTAAAAACCTGCTTTTGTTGAACGCGGTATTTTTTCTCGATCCTCATGGCAGCTCGCTGCAGTTTCACGCCGCGGGCGCGCTTCATGCTTTTGATGCGAAGGTGCCGGGCCTCAAAGGGGAGACCAGCGTGCCGTCCGGGCTGGCCTCGGCGCACGGCAAGCTGACGATAGAGGTTCGTACGATCGACACCAATATCAGTCTGCGCAATACCGAGATGTTCAAGCTGCTCGAACCCGACAAATATCCTGAGATGACTTTTACGCTGAAGTCTGCCGCGCCGCTGCCCAATGGTACTGAAGATGGGCGCGTGATCGAGGATCTGCCACTTGGCGAAACTCGCTGCCTGCTGCGTGGCGAGCTGCTCGTGCGCGGTCGCCCGGCCCCGATCGAGGGCAAAGGCATGTGCCGCGACCGCGAGGCCAATGGCTGGGACGTCGACGGCGAGGCCCCCGTGGACATGACCGCGTTTGGAATCGCACCGCCCAAGCTGGCCTTTTTCACTATGGATCGTACGGTGACCGTGAAATACAAGCTGGTTTTCCGGCCTCGTTGACTGATTATTTTTTAGGGGAGTCGCGCGCGATGCTGCGCGCCGCCTCTTGCTCCAGAAATACTTTAAGATCAGAAATGGCCTCCAGCGCCTCGATACGGTCAGTGGCCGGAGTGGGAACCGCCACGCCTCGGCGTGCCGTAAGCAGTGCGCTGGTCAAATCGTCAAGGTCGTCGCGTTGCAGGCGTACGAGGAACAGATAGTTGAGTGGCTCATCGGGCGAGATCTCGATCGCCTTGTCGAAATATTCCCGTGCGCGATCGTTGCTGCCGCCCAGAATGCCTGGAAGTTTCTGCTCGATCATTCCCAACATGCGATAAGCACCGCCATACCCGTAATGCGGATCTATTTTCACGACCTCATTAAGATGGTCGCGCAGATCGCCTAGCGCAAAAAACATTTTGAAGATGCCAACGGTGTTGCCGTACAAGGCCAAATCCAGGGCACCCCAGAAATGGCAAGCCGCGCACCTGGTGTCGAGCTTAGCGCCGGCAAAGCCGGCGTCACGGCCTTCGGCATAGATATCCTTGCGCAGGTCTTCGTCGGGCGTCAGGCGAAAACCCACATAATAGGCGGCCATCGCCAGGCGCCAGGTGCCGGCGACGTCGCTTGGATTCTGCAGATAGAGCTCGCGGTAAACGCGCAATGCCTCGCGCGCCTCGCCCTCGGCCGCGCGCGCGCGAAAGGCCACATCGCCCGACCGAAAGCGCAGCTCGGTGGGGCCGATGCTTTCGTTGATCGACGTGTCTGATTGCGGACGTCGGGTGGTTTTTTCAAGAAAGATGATTTCGGGGCGTGCGATTCCGGGTAGCCTGATCTCGACGGCGCCATCGGGCTTGAGCTGGGCTCGCGCCCCGCCGCGAAGTTTATTGATGCGTCGTACGACTTCGGCGCTGGCTGCTGGCGTGCGTCCCATCCTCTTGGTCACACGACGTACAATTCCATCTATTTTTTTGTGGGTGGATTCTACTACTGACGTCGCCCCCGCGCTTATGGAAATTGCGAAGAGGAGAGGAATGAAAAAAACCATCCTCATTGCTTAAAGCATAGCAAATTCCGAGAATTCCCGTAATTGGGCTGTTTTTTAAGGGTATTTTTGCGGTTTTAAGCAGGCCGGATCATGTCGAAGAGGTCAGTCGTGCGCGCATAAACGCTCTCGCCCATGCGGCCCACGGCGTGCAACTTCTTGACGTCCACGATGCCGTCGACAATCAGCGACTCGCGAATATGGTAGCAGACGATTTCGCCGATCACCAGCGAGGTGGGAACGTCGCCCAACTCGACAATCGTTTTAAGTTTGCACTCCAGATGCACGGGACTTTCGGCAATCCGGGGCGACGTCACGATTTCACTCGGTACCGGCGTCAGGCCCGTCACGTCGAACTCGCTCATGTCGGGCGGGTAGCTGCCGCTGGCCATGTTCATGGCTTGCGTAAGATTCTCGTCCACGATGTTGATGACGAAGTCGCGGCTGGATTCAATGTTGCGAATCGTGTCTTTTTTGGAATCGCCCCGGCGTATGCAGCTGAATGCGATCATTGGCGGACTGGGCGTAAGGCCCATAAAGAAACAAAAGGGCGCCGCATTGGGTACGCCGTTTTTATTCACCGTCGAGACGAACGCAATGGGACGTGGGGCAATGACACTCGCAAGCAGCCGATAAGAATCCCGCGTCTCCAAACCATTGGGCAGTATCTTCTTCATAGCCCAATGGTCGCATAAAACGTCCCGATTACAAGCTACTCGCTGTGGCCGACGAAGTGAAAGGGCCGGGCCGTGGCCTCATCCTTCTTGGGTTCCGACTTCGAAGCGTCCTTGCTATTGTCGATCACCTGCGAGCTCAGGTTTGAGGGCTTGTCGATTTCCGTCTTTTTGAGATCATCCGCGAAAACCATCGTGCCCATCAGCATGCCAACCGAAGCCAGAGTAGCCAGTATTGTCGTTTTCATAATCACGCCTCCATGTGTTGTTAGGGATCGACTTTCTACTCGCCTTGCGAACCCCAGATTTTCGCCGGATTCCATTCCGACGTCTCGCCATCTAAGTATTGCATTGCCCGGGCCAAGATTTTACCCGGCGATTTTTATCCGGCATATCTAGACAACCACTTGAAATGATTTAGTTGTTGCGGAGGCCATTGGTGGTGCATATCGGCACCGACCGCTATTGTCGGTGCCAAATAAGTCAGCGCGGCCGACCTAATATTGGAACAGATCGATACCGGCAAAATCGACTGCGAGCGCTTGCGCCTGCTTCCAGTCAAACGGAGTACGCAGGCCTTTGGCGGCGGCAATCTTGAGCCGATCGAACTCAGCGGTGCGATGGACAATGTAATATTCATAAAGCGCCTCGCTGCGTCGGCCCAGCAGATCGAGAACTCTGGCGCGTGTGAATCGTCCCAGTGCAATGTGGTGAAGGGTCGCGGCCCGCGCGATTTCGTTGTTGCTCGTAATGGCCGGCACGTTCAGGCCGGGGTCTTTGAGCGCAATATTGAGATCGTGCAGCAGCGACCTCAGCGCATGGCCGGGCAGGCCCCCGGAGTGAAGCTCTTCCCACACGTGCAGGTATACGCCTGGCCAGCGCCCGGGCAGTGAGGGTGCCGATATTGCAGCCTCGTTGGTCTGGTGCACGTACTCGCCAAGCAGGGATACGCGGGCAAATGGATCTGCGGCGCTGCGCTTCTTGTTCATGCTCTGGCGCAGCAGCGCGCGCAGCTTTACGCCGCTGGCGCCCAGCACGTCTTCCGGCACCAGGGTGATCTCGGCTTCTGTAAGCTCAGGTTCATCGGCCGAGCGCAGGTCGGCCCAGCGGTATTCGACGTAGGTATTTTCATTGGGCGCGCGCTTGTCGGTGCCGACTCCCACCCACAGGCGGCGGTGAGAGGCATCCATGATCACGGACTGGATATTATCCAGGCGTGCAATTGTTCCGCCCGCCACCCGATGCGGGGGGCTGACCTCGTTGGGCACACGGCCCATTCCCAGCAATGGTGCGAGCCGATCTGGCGTGGCCCAGCCCGCGGTTACGCCCGTTTGAGCCAGGCGAGAAAGGCGTCCGGCTCGCGAAAACGTATCGAGCCAGCCGCCGGGGCTGAAAAAAATCTGATGACCGGCCAGCGCCGGCGACGAGACGTGGTTGGTCTGAAAGAAAAACGGCTCTGACGATCGGCGAATGGCCACTTCGTTTGCCGAGGTTTCGATAACCGCGCGGTCGTGTCCCTGCGAAAGCACAAAGGCCCAGCCCGCGGCCCGCGGCAGGCCTCGGATAATCTGAATGGCATCGTCGATTGAACGGGAGTTGCGAATGACTTCGGCGCTCGTAATCACAATTGGTGTGCCGGAAGATTGAGTGTCGTCCAGAGTCAGCTGGTGCACGGCCAGGGTCAGGCCTGCTTCGTTGAAGGCGGTAAGGCCAGGCGCGTGCATTCCGAGCGAGGTGACCGAAACATAGGCCAGTCCTTCGTTGGGAATGACATGCATGATGACGGGATGACTGTCCCAATAACCTACGCCGTCATAGTCGAGGTTGCGCCCATGCAGGACCGAGGAGTGGCCGGAGTCCCAGATAATAGAGGTGCAGCCGAAGCTTGGTGGCAGCAGCGGTCCGAGCTCGGTGCCGTAAAGCAAAGTGGCAATACGAAGTCCAGCGTCGGGCAGCACAAGCGCGTCCCAGACCTCGTCTTCACTGAGTCCGGCCGCCTTCGCAAACTCGCCAAAGGCCGCCCGATAGCGATCAGGCACAAAGTCGACGAGCAGATTGCGAACCAGATGCCGATAGGCCCAGCGAATCAGCAGCCGAGCTATGGGATGGTTCTGAAGCTGCGGGCTTTGTTCAACCCGACGGTTGAAGACACCGGCGAAGTACCGCAACGTCTCTTTGGCCTCGGGGTGTTTGGCCAATATCGCCCCGTGCGCCCGGGCCACCTCTTCAATCGAGCCTTCGAGGTGCATGACCGGCACTGGAAATGCTGCGTCGTACCAGCCGCCCTCAACCCGGTCTATCCGCTCCGCGGCCAGGGCGTTTGAGCAGAAAAGGGTGAAAAGGCCAATCAGGGTTAACGCAACGTGCTGTTTCATAAGTGATTTTAGGCATTTTTTGCCCGTATTCAGTGTTTCCTCTCAATAATATAAAATACCGGAAGAGGTAGGGCGTGGAAAAACGAAGTATCTGTCTCCTTTTCGCAGCACTCATGACGATATCACGGCTGGCAGGGGCAGTGAGTAACGATGATGATTCACATGCTGCTATCGGCCGCATCACCTATCTCGATAAACAATACTGGGGTCTGCGTCTTGGTGGCGCGGGCGGCGAACGGGATGCCGCGGTAAACGGAAAAATCTATGAGCATGATCTCATTCAAACCATCGCGCACCAGCATCTGGTCGTGCTGCTCGAAGACGGCACTGAATTATTGATCGGGCCCAGCTCGCGAATCATGTTCAAAAACTGGCGCGGGCGTAACAGCGAGGGCCATCGCGTTCGCAGCATCGTATTCACCACCGGCATGCTGAAGGCAAAGGTTCGCAAGATCTACTCGCAAGACGAGCCCTTTCTGGTCGAAAACAAAAATGGCGTCATCGCCGTGCGCGGAACCGAGTTCGTCACCGAGGCGGGCTCGGGCGGGCGTCTGGGACGCCTGGCGTTGACCCAGGGCGAGCGGGCCGTGCACAACTCCGAAATCGAAGTCCATACGCTTGAGGGTGAGGTGCAGCTGGCGCGCTCGTTGGAGCTTTTGAAAAATCCTGACACGCGCGTTTCGATTAACGCCGGACAGACCTCTTTGGTGCGAACCACCATGCAGGTTCCCCAGTCTCCTCATTCTTTTGATGTGCTCAGGTTCACGGGCTATCTGGCCAAAGCTTCACCCGGCATTCAGATCAAGGTGGTGAAGAACACCACCAATGCTCAAAGGGCCGAGACGGCCGCCAATATTGAAGGCAAGTCCACCACCGCATCGCCGGCCAAGCCAACCTATGCCAAAACCGACGCCGTCAAGAATACCGGCCGTTCAATTGCCAGCGAGCCGGTAGCCGATGAAGCTTCAGACTCTTCGCATGAGCGTCGCAAGGCCGAGGCCAAATCTAACTTGGCCACCACTGGCAATGGCTCCAAGCTGACAAAAGATGAGGCCTTTCAGGGGGGCGAGCATAAGGTTGCAGCGGATAGCCTCGCAGTCTCGGCTATCGCTTCGTCGGTGGGAGCAAGACTTGGAACCGAGGAATCAAGGGCCGTGGCTAGTAAGAGTTTGGTAAGTCCGATTCGCGCGGCGGCCACCGTCGGGCCACCGAAAGCGGGGAGTCGGTGAGGTTGGCCATTGTTCCCCTACTCTCAATATGCCCTCAGTGCGGTGACGACTGGACCGGCTTGGCACCGGCACGGAGACTTGAGTTTTGTCCTCGCTGTGGCAGTCCAGTAGCGGCTTTCGGGTTTGACCCCCTGCGCGCGCCCATTTATAGCCGAGGGGTGATGAGGGTGAACAAACGAGCCAAGCTGGTCATTCGCTCGGGCGTGCTGGGCATAGGGATGATTGGATTCCTGACCGGACTACTGCTGTGTTACGGCGGCTGGATCAGCCCTGTAAATCTGGATGCCGTACAGCTCTGGGTTTCGCGGGTTGGTGGTCCAATGTTACTGCTCCAGGGAGTCGTCTATAGCTGGCTGCCTTTCAGACGACCTTTGGGTGCCACAATTTTGCGGTTTACGCCTCGCGGTTAATCGATTACAACACTCAATCTCAGGATACAGTCTTTGTCTTCCCCAATGTGTCGGGACGTAGCGCAGCCTGGTAGCGCACCTGGTTTGGGACCAGGGTGTCGGAGGTTCAAATCCTCTCGTCCCGACCACTTCTTCTCAAAATCTTTAAAAATATAGAAATCTAAAAGCTCTTCTAAAATAGAAGAAAACCCGCTCCATTCGCCTGCTGGCTCAGAGTCGCGGGTGTTT
>JBBRLF010000286.1:0-6735 GCA_038231515.1 candidate division WWE3 bacterium | reverse complement strand
TCGATGCGCACCTGGATGTCGAGCTTCTGCCAGAAAAAAACGAGCGCCACACGCGGGTTTTTTTCAAGCTCGCGGCCCTTACGGCTGTCGTAGTTCGTAAAGAAGTGGATGGCCCCTTTGCGCAGCTTTTTCAAAAGCACCATGCGGGCTGACGGGCGGCCCGCACGGGTTGCCGTGGCCAGGGTCATCGCCTCATACAGTGGAATTTCCGCGGCTTTTGCCAGTCCCAGATAGTGGTCGAGCAGCTTGTAGGGGTTCTTGTTTTTGAACATGAGCCCACTATAGCATACGTTCAGGTGCCGATGGGAGTCTTGCTGTCGGCGGAAACCACGCCGCCATCGATAGCTTCGACCGCCGTATTGAGGTATTTCACGTTTGGCGCATCTGAAAGCTTTTCGACGCTCGTACCGGCCTCAGGTGCGAGCGCCACGACGCCATCGTCGTTTAAGGCGCTGGCAAGATAAGCGAAAATCGGGTTTACAGCTTCAATGCCGATGGTGCCGATAAAGATCACGGTGTTGTTCGTCATTCTGAGCGCCTTGATTGGCTTGCCGGCGACTTTTACGGTCCAGGTGTTGTTCTCGTTGCGGCTCAGATTCAGCGCTAAAGTATAATACTTGCCGGCGACGCCATCGTGCAGATAACGCATCGTCAACGTTCCGCCCGTCTTGGTGTCGACATTGGCGCCCGAAAGATAAAGAACCTTGTCGCTATCCTTGACGCCGTCGATGTGAATCAGAGTTTCGCTGTGAAGCTGGGCTGCCGAATAGTTGTCTCGATCCACGCGCAGTCCGGTAACGTCGCCATTGGCATCGGTCAAGACCAGCACCGGCGTCTTCGTCGATTTGCCTTCGCGCTCGACGTTGAAAAGTTGTTGAGCGCCGTCGGCCAGACAGAGTTGGGGAATCAGTAGGGTTGCAGTGACTATGGCGACGGCGATAAGCGTGCGCATTCTATAAATCCTCTTAATCCTCTTAGATTGCAATGGCGGTACCAGTTAACCGCATCTGCGACTTGCTTGATTTTACACAGGCTTCGGCTCTGGCGGAGCTGGGCCCGCAGGACTGGGCCTGGGCAGCTGTATATAATTTAGACAGTGCCGTCAGGCTGTCCTGCGCGCTCTATTTATTCAGAAATTTTCGTGCGGCAGTCGCTGCATGAAATCCGCACATGCCGTGCACTCCCGCGCCAGGTGGCGTCGAGGACGAGCAGATGAAAAAAGCGCGGGCATCGCCGCTGACCGGCACGGAGTAGGGCGATCTGCGCAGCGCCGGACGAAACAAGAGCTGCTCGAGATCGGCAACGCCACCCCCGATGTCGCCGCCCACGAGATTCGCGTTGCGTGCTTCGAGCTGCGCCGTATTCGCGGTGGCGCGGGCCAGAATCGTGGTGCCAAAGCCCGGCGCGAATCGCTCAACCTGCGCTTCGATGCGCGCAGTCATGTCAAAGGTGGAGCCATTGGGAACATGACAGTAGCCCCAGGCCGTATGTTTACCGGCCGGAGCACGGGATGGGTCCAGCAGGCTGGGCTGGGCAAACAGCACAAAGGGCTGAGCGGGCGGCGTGCCATCCCAGGCTTGCTGCTCGGCGCGCGCGATTTCTTCGAGTGTGCCACCCAGGTGCAGCGTGCCGGCTTGGGCACACACCGGATTTTTCCACGGCACGGGCGCGCTCAGGGCCCAGTCGATTTTGAAGACTCCCGGGCCGTAGCGATAATCCTCGAGCTGCGCGCGATAGGCGGGTGAAAGTTTGTCGGCGCAAATTTTTAAGATCTGTCGGGGAGTCAGATCAAAAAGCACCGCACGCGAGGGTGGCAGGTCGGCCAGGCGCGTGACCGGCACGCCAGCTTGTAAGGTGCCGCCCAGCTTGCGCAGCCGCGCCACCAATGCGTCGGCAATGCGTTGCGAGCCGCCACGTGGGATGGGCCAGCCCCGTGTATGAGCGGCAATTCCCAACATGAGTGCCACTGCTGCGCTGGGGCTGCGTGAAAGGGGCAGCATCGAATGAGCGCCGACGCCAGCCAGCAGTGCGCGACCCGCGGTTGTCGAAAAATGTGCTTTGACCAGTCCTTCGGCCGAGCGGGTGGCCTGCATTCCAAAACGCGCCATTAAAAAGGGATGACTGGGAATCGTGATTGGCCGGAGTACGTCGTCGAGCAGCTCGTCCCATTTTTCTACAAAGGGAGAGATCAGATTCTGGTAGGCGCGACCATCAGGGCCCAGTGCTGCAACAGTACGAGCCAGGTCACGATAGCCGGCCACGGCATCGCCATTCTCCTGCCCAGGCAAGGGATGCGCGTAAGCCACGTCGGGATTGAGCCACTCCAGCCCATGTTCTTCCAGGCCAAGGCTGCGCAAAAAAGGCGAGCTGATGCCCATCGGATGCACGGCCGAGCAAAGATCATGAGTGAAGCCGGGCAAGGTGAGCTCACCCGAGCGAGTGCCACCGCCAAAAGTGGGCTGCGCCTCAAGCACATGCACGCGGTGACCATTCATGGCTAACAGCACGGCAGCGGCTAATCCATTGGGGCCCGAGCCGACCACGACAGCGTCGAGTGTTTCACTCATGCAAAGAGTATAGTGCAGGATGGGGCGTAAGAGTATAACCTTTCCTGGAGGTGGCGAAGGTGAGTGGTTTCAAGCTCCGGGTACTATCCTACAATATTCACAAAGGTTTCACGACGGGCAATCTGGCTTTTGTCTTGCACCGAATAAAATCCTCGATCGATATCGTGCATGCCGATCTGGTTTTCCTGCAAGAGGTGTTGGGCCATCATGAAGGTCACGGCAAACGGCAAAAACATTGGCCCACGATGCCGCAGTTCGAGTTTTTGGCGGACAAGATCTGGCCGCATTTCGCCTACGGCAAGAACGCGGCCTATACCGAAGGCCATCACGGCAACGCGATACTGAGCAAATATCCGATCACGAGCTGGGAAAATATCGACATCACGACCAATCGGCTCGAGCGCCGCGGAATGTTGCATGCGACCGTGCAGCTGCCGCATCAGAAGCAGGAGCTGCACGCAGTGTGCGTCCACCTTGACCTGACCGCCTCGGGAAGGGCCGCGCAGATTGCCAGCATCATCAAACGCATTGAGAAGGCCGTGCCGCATGACGCGCCACTCGTGCTGGCCGGTGACTTCAACGACTGGGGCGAAAAAGCTTCCGCGCTGCTTCGAAAAAATCTTGATTTGAACGAGGCGTTTCTTGCGATAAACGGCGAACATGCACGTACGTTTCCCAGCTGGCTGCCCGTGCTGCGCCTTGACCGCATTTACTACCGGGGCGCCGAGGCGGTCACCGCCCGGATTTTGTCGCACAAACCCTGGGATGTGTTGTCGGATCACCTGGCAGTGAGCGCCGACCTGATTGCGCTGGGAAAAGTAAAATAGCGGCTGGCTTTTACTTTGTGGATTCCGCATAAATATCGGCGATTTCCTATGTAAACTTTGGCTGTTTTCCGATAGCAGGTAAGGTAAGCTGGTGGTGAGTGATGAATGCCACGGTACTGGTAGTCGATGACGAAATTGAACTTCGCGATACGGTCGCAGAAAACTTTCGCAAGAGAGGCTGTACAGTACTGACCGCTTCCAACGGTGCCGACGCCCTGCGAATCGCAGCCGCGGAAAACGTACAGGCCGTAGTTACCGATGTGCGCATGCCTCGCATGACGGGGCTTGAGCTGCTTGACCAATTGAAGGGCCTGCCGGGGCAGTCGCCAGCCGTCATTCTAATGTCAGGCTATGCCGACGTAACCATCGACGAGGTTTATCACCGCGGCGCAGAAGCTCTTTTTCACAAACCGTTCAGTACCCGCCTGCTGGTCGAGGCCACCTTGGGCATGTTGCGGCCGAAAGAGGAGTATTGGGCAACCTCGTCCAATCCGACGGGGCCCATCGCGCGAATTGAACACAAGTTTCCGAATCTGGAGTCTGCCATTGCCGAAAAGGCCTTGCGGCTGGGACGCGGTGGCATGTTTATGTCGCTCGGAAACCATCAGCTCAAAAAAGATGAACTTGTTTCATTTCATATTCAATTCGACCAAGGCAATCTGACGACACTCGAAGGAAACGGCACGGTTCGCTGGGTACGTCGTACGGCCAGTGAGAGTCTGCCGGCAGGCTGCGGCGTGGAATTCGCTTACCTGGGCGAGGCGACCCGTGCGCTTTTCGTGCGCATGGTTACCGGAACCAAAGCCCGGCCGTTTATTCCGAAAAGCTGAGCTTATGTGCCGTTGGCTTTTAAAATCGCGATGAGCTTGCCGCGCCGGTGCTTGAACTCGAAGCGCAGCAGCCGCTTGTTGGCGTCGTTGCTGAACCAGAGCAACGGCTCTTCACGTGAGCTGCTGTCGTAGAAGGTGTCGATGAAGCCTTTACCGACACGCACCATCACCGCGCTTTCGTCGCCGCCCGCCACGTGAATAGATTCCGCATTGAGCACGTCGGCCTGAAACTTTCCGTTGCGCTCATCATGGGCAATCGGAATCGTGACCTGCGAGCCGGGGGTTAACGCCTGCATGCGCAGGAAGGGTAAGATGCTAAAGACGCTCTGCGCGCCCGGCGTGATGTTCCACATTTTTTTTCGGTGATTCGGCGGATTGCCCGGCTCGGTGGAGTCTTCAATTTCTTCGCCGCGCAGGGTTTTGCCGTCCAGACGAATCTGCGTGTGCTGCAGTTTGTCGCGGTCGTGCACGTTGATGTCGACGAACAAGGGTGCCGCATGGGTCTGATCGAAGTAGACGTCCACCACCTCTGAGAAGGGATAGAAAAACCGAAAGACGCCCACGGTGCGCACCGTGGCCCGCAGATGCAGGGCGGGCTGACCTTGCCACGAGGTAAGCGGCAAGGTTTCGATTTCGCATTCGCCCGCCGTGGTGTCGATGAACTTCAGGGTGTACGTCTGCTTTTCAGTCCCACGATTTGAGACCGTCGCGGGACGTTCGGGGCTTGAGTGGGCCGCTTGCAGCGGAAGGAGAAAAAGACTCGCTAGTATTGGAATAATTCGAAGAGAGTTGCCACACATTTCAGAACGCCCCCACCTGGGTTGAGTATAGCAAAGGGGAGGCGGTGGCCGGGTTTTGGGCGGCAAGAAATGCCGAGGCGGGGACAGTCGGGTGGTCTGACGTCCTTTGTCCGACATCAGCGGCCCGTTGGCCGCAGCCCGCGCTTTTCTAGGGTTTCTTGCACTCGAACAGGCGAATCAGCCGCGCGCTGTGAAACGTGCCGGTCTTTTCCAGATTCCAGGGCGGATACGGAAAATATTTGGCCTCGACGCATTGGCCCGCCTGAGCCGCAGCCCATTGTCGATCTTCGGTGCTGGCCGTGTGGATTTCGCCGCTGGCGTCTTTGATGGAAACCGCGAAAGAGTAGAGCTGACTGGCCGGTATCTGCGCGCCGTTGGTAATGACCATCTCTTGTTGATTCACGCGTTCGATCTTGAGAATCTCGCCCGCGACATCCTTGGCGAAGATGAAGGTGTAATACTGAACGGTGACGACGCAGCCCAGGATAACGACGAGCAGTACGGCGCCAATGATGACGTATTTTTTCATTGAAGATTACTCTGGCATCATCGCAACGGTTTCGCCAGTGTGAAGGAGTGAGCACCGATTCGCCCGACGACCCACCCCCGCTGAATAGCTTAAAGCCGGACGTTGATTTTTACATCGATGGGCAGGGCAACCTGGTTTTTACTGAGGCTTATCATTTGCGGCGGGGCAGCTGTTGTAAGAGTGGCTGCCGGCACTGCCCCTATGGCTTTGTCAAAACGCCCTGACGGAGCGGGGAACCGGTTTAGAGAGTGGTGATCGTAGACAGGAGCCAGTAGCCACTAGTCTTAAAACGTCCGGGTCCGAAGCCCTCTAATTGCGCGAGCGGTGCCTGGCTCTTTGAAGCTACACTGCTTGCCCACCATCCAGTCGAACACAGCAAGAAGATTGGCGTAGTCCGCTTCTGGTGTTTTGGCGGTGGTGCCGGCGGTATTAAACGAGTCGATGATGAAATGAATCGCCTCGATCGTCGAAAACGCCTCGGGAAAGGGCTGCTGGCGAAATTTGTAGGCTGACTTGCGGGTGCACGAAAAGCTCAGGCGGGGCAGGGCGCGCAGCCGCGGGTTGAGCCGGGCCATGGAACGTGCGCCATTCCAGGTGCCATCGAGCACGAAAATCAGAGGCTGGCGCCCAGCCGGAATGGCCGCGCGCAAGGCCTCGGCGGAGTTCGCCTGAATGGCGTCGGGGCCCGGATAAAGCAGCATTGGAAAGTAACGTTCGTCGGCCAGAAGCGCTTTGACCCGCGCGTCTTCGGTAAAGCAGATGCCTTCAAAAAGCCGGGAGTTGGAAATACAAAGATGGGCCATGCGTCCCGTGCCGATTCGCTTGCGGCGTTCTTTGGGATGAATCAGGATGACGATCTGGGGGCCGGCAACGAACGGCTTGATCTGCGCGCAGAAGCAGACTTCCTGAGCGCGCAGGCAGCGAAAGCAGAGATCGCGGTAAGGCAGCTCCAAATCCATGCCCGCTTCCTAGCACAACTCACCCCTGTTGAGATTCTTGATTCCTGGTGACTGCGCACTGCAACAAATGTTAAGCGTGGCCGGCATGAAAAACTGGGGAAATTCGCCGGTAGGACCGCAGGGTCTGCCACCAACTCTTGATGAGCTGCGTCAATGCACGCAGCTCCTCGAAATCGTTGCCCGCGAACCGCTGCTGCTCGCGGCACTGCCCGACGAAGAGCGC
>JBBRLF010000285.1:0-6819 GCA_038231515.1 candidate division WWE3 bacterium | reverse complement strand
GGCGAAGCACGCCTGCGGGCCGGGCAAGACCGCCGAGAAGTTGCTGCGGTCGGGCGTAATGGCCGTCGATGTTTTTCCGTCAGCAGAGGAGTGGAAGAAATGGATCAAAACCTAACACTAAGACGCCTGCGGCAATCGCCCATGAT
Organism: candidate division WWE3 bacterium; assembly: GCA_038231515.1. GTDB lineage: Bacteria > Bdellovibrionota > UBA1018 > UBA1018 > UBA923 > JACQAX01. The sequence goes on along the minus strand of JBBRLF010000285.1, from coordinate 6,673 downwards.
CCGCGAGCTGACACGCGAAGTGGTTGTTGATCGCCGTCGTTTGATTCAGCCCCACTTCGTCGTGGAAGGAATTCGTGAACGCGAAAGCGTGCCAGGCATGCGCGGCGTATTTCGTGAAACCGGCGACACCCTCTTGAAACAGGTTGAGCACGACATCGAAGCCGGCGCCGACAAGCTGCTGCTCTTTGGTGTTCCAGGCACGAAGGCCACAAGTCAATTCCGCTTCGACTATACGGCCACGCAGATTGCGTCCTTACGCAAACGTTTTGGCAAAGAGCTGTGGATCGCCGTCGATGTTTGTCTGTGCTCGGCCACCACGCACGGCCAGTGCGGCATTGTTTCACACGAGGGCGACCACGTCGAAAACGCCGCCACGGTAAGCGAGCTGGCGCGCGCGGCGCTGACCTTCGCGCAGGCCGGTGCGGATTGCGTCGCACCAAGCGACATGATGGACGGACGCATTCGCGCCATTCGCGAAGCGCTCGACACCAACAAGCTCGAGCGCACCTTGCTGATGAGCTACTCGGCCAAGTTCAATTCCAAATTCTATGGTCCCTTCCGCGCGGCGGCCGACTCTGCGCCCAAGGGCGATCTTCAGCTTAAAGACCGCGCCACCTATCAGATCGACCCGGCCCGGCCCAGCGATGCGCTGGCCAGCTCGCTGCGTGATGCTGCCGAGGGCGCTGACATCTTGATGGTGAAGCCCGGGTTGCCTTATCTGGATATTCTCGCGCAGCTCTCCAAAGAGATTGCCAAGCCCTGGGCCGTCTACGAGGTGAGTGGCGAATACGCGGCAGTGGAGCTGCTGGCGGCGCAAGGTCTGATTCAAGGGCCGGCAGCGCATGTGGAAGCGTGGACTGCATTTTTCAGGGCCGGCGCAAGTATGGTGATCACCTACGGGGCCCGTTACGCAAAGGAATGGTTATGATGACGAAGTCAGAAATTTTGTTTGAACGTGCAAAAAAAGTCGCACCCGGCGGCGTGCATTCGCCCGTACGCGGCTTTCGCGGCGTGGGTGGCGTGCCGCGCTTTATCGAATCGGCCCGTGGCGCCTGTCTGCGCGACGTGGACGGCAAAGAGTACGTTGATTATTGCCTGTCGTGGGGTCCGCTGATTCTGGGTCACGCCGACGAAGAGGTGGCGCAGGCCCTTCACCAGGCGCTTGAGCGCGGCTGGACCTATGGCGCCGCCGAGCCGTACTCTCTTGAGCTGGCCGAGCTGATCGTGTCCCGGCTTCCCTGGGTGGAAAAACTTCGCTTCGTGAATTCGGGAACCGAAGCGGTGATGTCGGCGCTGCGCGTGGCGCGAGCGGCGACGAATCGTCCCAAGATTTTGAAATTTGATGGCTGCTATCACGGTCATGTCGACTCCATGCTGGTGCGCGCGGGCTCGGGGCTGGCCGAGATGGCCTCGTCGGATAGCGCGGGCGTAAGCGCGGCCGTGGCCGCCGAAACCATCGTCGTGCCGCTCAATGATCTCAAAGCGCTCGAAGCGGTGTTCGCGCTGCACGGGCCGCAGATTGCGGCCGTGATTGTCGAACCCGTGCCAGCCAATAACGGCTTGCTGCTCCAGACCGCTGACTTTCTGCCCGCCGTTTGCAAGATCGCACGCAAGGCCGGCGCGCTCGTGATTTTTGACGAGGTCATCACTGGTTTTCGCGTGGCCTTTGGCGGAATGGCCGAGCACACCGGTCTCAAACCCGATCTGGTCACCTACGGCAAGATTGTTGGTGGCGGACTCCCCGTGGGTGCCTACGGCGGACGCGCCGAGCTCATGGATCTGGTGGCGCCAGCCGGCCCGGTCTATCAGGCGGGCACGCTCAGCGCGAATCCGATTGCCATGGCAGCCGGTCTGGCGACTCTGAAAAAATTGCTGCGTGACGATCCCTACGCCAAGCTTGCCGCGCAGACCGAAAATCTCGCGCGCGCCATCGAAAAAGCCACGGGCGCGAAGGTGCAGAATTTTGCCTCGCTCTTCTGGCCGGTGCTGGGAAAAGTCGCCAGCAGTGACGGCGTGGTACGCGCGCCCACAGATATTCCCGCCGAGCAAAAGGGCCGCTTTGCCGAAATTTTTCACGCCCTGCTGGCACGGGGTTTTTATCTCGCGCCCAGTGGTTATGAGGTGGCGTTTCTTTCCACCGCGCATTCGCAAGCCAATCACGATGGCCTGGTCCAGGCCTTGAGCGAGATCACCGGCACAAAATGACGGGCAAGGGAAGCATCTCAGTACTGCCGAACCGCCGTCTGCGACTCATGCTCGCAGCGCAGCTGCTGTGGCTTACCACGATCTGCCTGCTGGGCGCGTGGTGGGGGCGGCTGCTCATGCGTCAGGCTTCGCGCATCGCTGAGCTGGAGCGGCAAACCGGCATCTCGATGACTACCGCGCACGAGCACTGGCAGCGCACGCAGCGCATGCTGTTTTGGGAGTCGGCCACGTTTTTCGGTTTTCTCATGGCGGCCACGGCGTTGCTGTTTTCGCTGTATTGGCGCGAAGCCCGCCGGGCTCGCGGCGTGCAGGCTTTTTTCGCGTCGCTCACGCATGAGCTGCGCACGCCATTGACCAGCATCCGGCTTCAGGCGGAATCTCTGGCTGACCATATCACGGGTGGCGGAGCCAGTGCCAAAGACGCCGAGCTCAAACAAAAGCTTTGTCAGCGGCTGCTCGAAGACACCACGCGCCTGGAGTCGCAGGTGGAACGCACGCTCGAGCTGGCGCGAGTCGAGGGCGGCGGGTCGGTCTTAAGTCAGTCCTTTCTGCTTAAGCCGTGGCTCGACTATTTTCTGCGCACCTGGGACGAGGGGCGCGGCTTGAAACTTAAAATCAATTCCAGCGTGCGCGACATGCAGATTCAGGCCGATCCCGGCGCCGTGCAGATCATTCTCAAAAACCTGCTCGAAAACTCCATGCGCCACTCGGGGCAGGAAAAAATTCTAGGCGTCAATCTGACAACCGAAGAGCGTGATGGCTGGGTTGTGCTGCGCTATTCCGACGACGGCCGTGGCTTTCAAGGGGACGCCCGCAAGCTGGGCGTGCTGTTTGAAAAAGGCCCGGGCTCGCAAGGCGCGGGCGTGGGCCTTTATCTGGTCTCGGCGCTCATGCAACGCATGGGGGGGCGGGCCGAGTTCGTGACCTCACCCAAGCTTGAGACGGCTTTGTGGTTTCGTCCGGGGGTAAGTGTAAATGGCTGAGCGTGTTTTAGTCGTCGAAGACGAGCGGAACGTGGGCTCCACTCTGGTTGAGCGCCTCGACCGCGAGGGCTTTGATGTGACGTGGACGCGCAGCGTGCAGGAGACTCGCGATGCGCTAAAAGAACGCCGCTTTGACCTGGCGCTGCTCGACGTTGGCCTGCCCGACGGCTCGGGCTTTAGCCTGGCCGAAGCGCTGCGCGACGACCATCGCGCGACGGCTATCATTTTTCTGACCGCGCTGGGCAACCCGGAAGACCGCGTGCGCGGGCTGGAGCTGGGCGCCGAAGATTACATCGTCAAACCGTTTCATCTCAAAGAGCTGCTGCTGCGAATTCGCCGCAGCCTGCGCCGCGCGCGTTACTTCAGCGATCTTTCCGGCATTGAGGCGCAGCCGCTGCGCGTGGGCCGCGCTCTGATTCATTTTTCAAAATTCAGCGCCGAGGTCGATGGCATTCTACATGCCCTAAGCCATAAAGAGTGCGAACTGCTCAAGCTGCTGGTCGATCGCAAGGGTCACGTGGTGAGCCGTGACGAGATTCTCAATCACGTCTGGACTGAAAATGAATTTCCCAGCCCGCGCACGATCGATAACTTCATCATGCGCTTGCGCCGGATCGTCGAAAGCGACGCCGAAAACCCAACCATCATCAAAAGTATCCGCGGCGTTGGCTATCTGCTCGCGGTGGAGATTGTGTCATGACTAAGAACCTGTTTCTTTCAGCCCTGGCTGGTACCAACGACGCCCGCCCACCCGTGTGGTTCATGCGCCAGGCGGGTCGTTACCATTCGCATTATCAAAAGCTGCGCGCGGCCCACTCGTTCATCGACCTGTGCAAGCAGCCCGAACTGGCCTGCGAAGTCACCTATGGACCGCTGGACGATTTCGGTTTCGATGCCGGTATTCTTTTTTCCGATCTGCTATTTCCGCTCGAAGCCATGGGCATGGGCCTGCGCTATGAAGAGGGGCCGAAGCTCGACTTTCACCTGCGCACGCGCGCCGACCTGGACCGGCTCAAGGGTGGAGTCGCTTTGGCTGCGCACATGGAATTTCAGGCCGAAGCGCTGCAGCTGATTCGCCGCAAGCTGCCCGCCGACAAAGGCCTTATCGGGTTCGTGGGCGCACCGCTTACGTTGTACTATTATGCCGTCGAAGGCTCGCATCAGAATCTGGATCGTTCACAGCCCAGCTCGGCATTTGAAGGCCTGCGTGACGGACGCTTTGACAGCTTCTGCGCCAAGCTGCTCGACCTGCTTGCCGAAAACATGGCCCTGCAAGCGCGGGCCGGTGCGGACTGCGTTGCGGTTTTTGATACGTGCGGTGGGGAGCTCTCGCCTGCCGAGTATCGCGCGTCGGCCGTACCTGCGCTGCGCGCAGTCTTGGAGCGCTTTGCACAGCTCTGTCCCGGCGTGCCGGTGATTTATTATTCCAAGAATACGGGCCCCGAGCACTGGGCTGCCCTGCGCGGTCTGCCCATTGCGTGTTTGGGAGTGGATTGGAATCATGATCTTGCCACCGTGCTGCGAGAATGGGGCAACGAGTTCGCGATTCAGGGCAATATCGATTCGCATTGGCTGTTTCTCGATTCCGAAGAATTAGAGCGCCGCCTGCGCCAGGTTTTTGAGCGGGTGCTGGCGTTGCCCGCTTCTTCGCGGCGCGGCTGGGTCTGCGGCCTGGGCCACGGCGTGTTGCCCAAAACGCCCGAAGCAAATGTTCGCCTGTTTTTACGCCTCCAGAAAGAGCTGTTCTCATGAGTGGCCAGGAGCGCGAGCTTTTTCGAAAATACAATGTCGCCGGGCCTCGCTACACGAGCTATCCCACGGTACCTTACTGGGACACGACGCCCAGCGCCGAGCAGTGGCTGCACAGCGTGGCGCAGGGCTTAAACGCAAGCCGCAAGAGCGGCGCCGGTGCCGCGATCTACGTGCACGTGCCTTTTTGTCAGAGCCTTTGCACCTACTGCGGTTGCAATACGCGCATCACGCGCAGACAAGACGTGGGCACGCCCTACGTTCGCACCGTGTTGGCGGAGTGGCGACTGTATCGTGAGATGCTGCTGGGCCAGGGCGTTTCGCAGATTCCGCTCTCGGAGCTGCACCTGGGTGGCGGGACGCCGACCTTTCTTGCGCCGGCCGAACTCGAAGAGCTGGTGCGGGGAATTCTTGAAGGCACCGAGCTGACGCCCTCGCATGAGTTTTCCGTCGAAGCCGACCCGCGTGTCACGACGCCCGAACATCTGGCCACCCTGGCCCGCCTGGGTTTCAAGCGCCTGAGCCTGGGAATTCAGGATTTTGACTCCAAGGTGCAGGAAGTCGTGCATCGCGTACAGAGCGTCGAGCAGGTGCAGGCCGTAACAGTTACCGCGCGCAACCTTGGCTTTACGAGCGTGAATTACGATTTGATTTACGGGCTGCCCTTTCAGACCAAGACCAGCGTCGAGGCCACCGTGCAAGCGGTGATGAAACTTCGGCCCGACCGCATCGCCTATTATGGTTACGCCCATGTGCCGTGGATCAAGCCCAGCCAGCGCCGCTTCACCGAGGCCGATTTGCCCGATGGTAATGCCAAACGCGAGCTCTATGAGCTGGGCCGCACCCTGCTTGAGCAAGCCGGCTACGCCGAGGTGGGCATGGATCACTTCGCGCTCAAGACGGATTCACTCTGGGTGGCCGCAGCCGAGGGGGAACTTCACCGCAACTTTATGGGTTATACCAGTCGTTCAGTATCGCCGCTGATTGGCCTGGGTGTTTCAGCCATTGGTGATTCGTGGACGGCGTTCGCGCAAAACGAAAAGGTACTCGAAACCTATCAGGAGCGCGTGGCCCAGGGTGAGCTGCCCATTTTGCGCGGGCACGTCCTGAACGAGGAAGACCAGATTCTGCGTCGCCATATTTTGAATCTCATGACCCAGTTCAACACCGACTGGCAGCACTCGAGTGTGGCGACCGATTATCTGGCTGGCGTGGGCGAGCGGCTGGCCGAGCTGGCACGAGATGGGTTAGTTGAGCTCACCGCGCAGGGCTGCCGGGTGCGCGAACGCGGCAAACCATTTTTGAGAAACGTCTGCATGGCCTTTGACGCGCGACTGGCGCGTCGGACTCCAGATAGCACGCTTTTCAGCAAGACAGTGTGAGGCAAGTGATGAAGCGCGGAGTTCTATTATTGAATCTGGGTGGCCCCGTGGGGCTGAAGGACGTCAAACCGTTTCTGTACCGCTTGTTTTCCGATCCGGATATTCTGGTTGGAATTCGCGCGCCGCTGCGCCAGGCCCTGGCGTTGTTCATCGCGCAGGTCAAAGGCTCCTCGTCCATTGAGATGTATCGCAAGATCGGGGGCGGCTCACCCCAGCTGAAGTGGACTCAGGCGCAGGCCGCGTTGCTTGCGGACGAGCTTGTGGCTGAGGGCGTGGAGACACGCGTGGTGGTGGGCATGCGGGCCTGGGAGCCCAGCATCGAGGTTGCGCTGCGCGAGCTTCGGCAGTGGGGTG
>JBBRLF010000284.1:0-6843 GCA_038231515.1 candidate division WWE3 bacterium | reverse complement strand
TCTCTCGATGCGCTTTGGATTCTCGACGCAATAGCTCCACGCAAGAGACAAAAGAGGGAACGGGACGCGGCTCCCGATTGCCTGAGTCTGCCTCAAGAGCCACACCGCGAAGGTCGGCGCGCAGATGATGGCGCCGAGCAACGGGGTGACGTGCAGGATGCGGTAATGATCTGCTGCGCCGAGAACCAGCGGCAGCAAGAGCGTGCATCCAAACACGAAAATAATCCGGCTTCGCCACGTCACGGAGTCGTCACTGTCACCAACATCGCTTCTTGCATCATAGATCGCTTCGACCGGCGAGGTCCGGGCGGCCATCCACACCGGCACCAAAATGGCGAGCGCCGTCGTGAAGGCTCCGAGCAGGGTCACGATTGCCGGGACGGCGAGGCTCGCGACATTCCCCCTAAATTCGATAACGGTCTGGGCTTCCAACGCCAGACCTTGCTGGATGGATTCGGAAAACAGCGTCGCGAGCACCGACGCGCACACACTGCCCACTGCTGCGCCTACAAGGCCTATCGAAAAGTATTCGACAAGGATGATTGCCACGATCTTGGCCTTCTCCATACCGAGGGCGCGAAGAATCCCGATCTCGCTTTTTCTCTCAGCGATCGAAACCCGCGCAATGCTCGAGATGAGGAAAAAAGCCAGAAAGCAGGCCAACGCTCCGAGAAAGATGAGGAGCTGTTGAAACGGCGCCACCACCTCGCGCAGCCCTTGGATCTGGCTCGACGGCGGGCCGATGGAGTAGCTTTCGCCGAGCGCCGCCCGGATGCGTTCGGAGATCTGATTTATATTTCCGCTCCTGTCGATCGCGACGTTGAGCTGGTCCAATTTTCCCGATTTTCCGAATGCCAGCCGCGAAGCCTCGATGTCCATGACCACCAGCGTGCCGCCGAAGGCCTTGCCCGGCCCCTGGTCGTCGAGCAGGGCGCCGACCTTGAAATTCTTCACGCCCCGAGTGGTTATGACCTGAATCGTGTCACCCTGTTTGATCTTGTTTTGATCGGCGAAGGTGCGAGCCAAAGCGACGTTATTGGGATTGGCCATGAAGGCCAGAGGGTCTTTGACGATTCGAGCGCCTTTGTCATCCATCTTGCTGCGAACGGAGCTGTCGTTGAGAAGGTCGATGCCCAGAAAAGTCATGGGGCGCACGGCGCCGCCATGCAATCTGACAAAGGCCTTGTGTTGGATGATGGGAACAGCGCTCAGCACGCCATTCAAGCCAAGCACGCGATCGAGCGTTTCTTCCGGAAAGCTTTGGCCGCCAAAAGAAGTTACGATGAGATCGGTCGCGCCGGCCAGGTCGTCCACGCTGGCCTTGAAGGAGTCGAGCGTTGCGCGATCGACCAGGATGATCGCGGTCACAAGGGCGGATCCCAGAGCCACTCCTAAAAGAATCAAGGCCAGGCGCAAAGGCTGGTGCCAATGTCGTCGAAACCCCGGAAGCAGGAGCTCGAGGCTCAGCACTGCTGGCCGTCTCGCAAATTCAGGCGACCGTTGCAATAGGAGGCCGCCGCAACATCGTGAGTCACCATGAGCAAGGCGCTCCCCTCAGCGGACACCGTCTCTTTCAGGAGCTCGAGAATCTGAGTGCCGGTCTTCGTATCTAATGATCCCGTGGGTTCGTCCGCAAACACGATGCTGGGCCTGGCCACGAGGGATCTGGCGATCGCCACCCGTTGCTGCTCGCCGCCCGAGAGCTGCCTGGGATAGTGGCTCGTCCTGGCTGACAGGCCGACCCTCTCCAGAAGCATTCGGGCCCGCTCCAGTGAGGAGGCTTTATCCTGGCCGTTGATCATAAGCGGCCAGGCGACGTTGTCAATCGCGGTCAGCGTACTGAGCAAGTTGAACTTCTGAAAAACGAATCCCAGCTCCCGCCGCCGGACCTTCGAAAGCTCGTCGTCGCTAAGATCCACCACATTCCTGCCGCCAATCGCCACCGTGCCTCGATCGGGCCTGAGCATCGTGCCCAAAACTTGAAGAAGCGTGCTCTTGCCGGAGCCGCTTGGACCCATGATCGCAACGCTGTCACCGCGCTTCAAGCTGAAGTTGATCCGTTTGAGCACCTCGAGGGACCGGGTGCCGAAGTGGTAGCTCTTTTCGATATTTTCCGCAGCCAGAACGGTCACCGTCATTTTAGAATTGAACTGAATGAAGACTCAGCTTGCTTGGTCCGCGCGCCGGTTCTGATTTTACCGAGAACACGCCTTTCAAACACCTTTGGTTCATTCACGCTTCAATGATAACACCCTCGCCCGCCAGTCGCTATTATTAAAACGGCAGCGCGACCGTAAGTCCGACGCTGGCAGGTGCCGTTCCATCAGCTTTTTTTCCGGCGTAGTCGGCGATAAAATCATGCTTACATTCCTGAATGCGTCGGCACCATCAGTACAAGGATTAGGCTGAGTGGCGCCCAGCTGCGCCGTACACTGGCACGCGTCGAAGCCCGAGACGCTTGCCCACTATTTACGGGGGCTTTGACTTCCGGTTCCTTCAGCCGGCATCAATGGTAGGGTGCCTTACCCAGCTTGGACCGCGGATTAACCGCCTGATTGCCGTTGCGCACTTCAAAGTGAACATGCGGCCCGGTGGAGTGGCCCGTGCTGCCCAGTAACGCGACGGTCTCGCCTTCTGCCACTTTCTGACCCTTCTGCGCAATGAGCTTTGAGTTATGGCCGTAAAGCGTCGTGACCTGATTGTCGTGTCGCAGAATCAGCACGTTGCCGTAGCCACGCAAACCGTTACCTGCATACAAAACCACGCCAGCCGCTGCCGCCTTGACGGGCTCGCCCTCGTGCGCGGCCACATCAATGCCCTCGTGTTTTTTTCCCCAGCGCGAACCAAATTCCGAGCTGATAATGCCGGCGTCGGTGGGCCAGCGATAGCTGCCGGTATAAACCGCGGTTGGTGCGGTAGCTGGCTTGCCATTCGCGCTGCCACCGGCGCCCAGCACTCCGGCATCGCGCAAAACGTTTTGGACGTCAGCGGTACTGAGCTCGCCTGAGTCATGAAATTTCAAAAACTTGGCGCTGTATTTACGGTAAACCGCAATTCGCTCAATCGTGCTTTTAGGGAACGGCACATCGCTCAACATTTTACTGAGCAAGGGATCGTTGAGCATCTTGGACGCTGATGAACAGCCACCGACGTAAAGGGCGGTGGCCGTGATGAGAACCAGCTGCGAAAAACCCCATTTTTTCTTCACCGCCGTAATTGTACCTAAACCCCACGGGTGCACTCAAATTATAGTTGTATTCCCAAGTCAGGAATGTAATAAAGCGGCAATGACACAATGCGTTAGCTTCAGACTTAAACTACTGTTCTTCTTTGGTTTCATCATGTTAGCAGCCTCATGCGGCCCCAACGGCCCGGGCGGCCCCACGCTGACTGGCGTGCTGCCCACCCAAATTGGCGGCGCTAATTTAGAGCTGCACACCTTTGAAGGCGCGCAGATCGCCGACCTTGGAAACGCCGACTGGACCAAAGCCCTGGACGGAATCGGTGCCACGACTGCCGACCTGAGCATCGCCCTTTCGGTGCCCGCCCTCAACGCGACTTCTGATTTTCAAATCGGCGCCATCCGCATCGCCAACACCGACTGGGCAACCCGGCTGGCTGACTTCGCCCAAAGCGCAAACGCGGCCGGCAACGTCACCTTCACGCAAGTTACCTTGGGTGGCAAAACTGTTTATCGCGGCACCAGCAACGCGGCTCCCACTGGCGCCAAGTCGTACTACTCGGTAGCCGACGACACACTTTTCTTTATCGTAGCCAGTAACGAAGCCGAGGCCACTGAAGCGCTTTCCAAAATTCCAGCCTCCAGCACGATGCACAGCCTGGCCACCACCGCTTCTTCAGCAAGCCACCTTGCCGGAAGCATTCCCCCGGCCACCGGCGTGCTGCTCGTCTCAACCATCATCGTACCGACGAACCCTTTTTGCGTGGGCGAGCTGCCGAATCCCAATCAGAAGTATGTCTTCCTGGTTGCCGACGGCAATATGGTGCCTGACGCCATGGCATTCACTACGCCCCAAACGACTTTTGGAAAAGCGTATCCGCCTGTGGCCCTTGGCGCGCTTCCATCATTTGTTTACAACGCCACGAGCTATGCCGCTGGGTCGGGCCAGCACATTGTTGTAAACGTAATCTCAACCGTCCACGGCGACTCGGCCCGAGTGGACATCACGCCGCCGCAGCTGATCGTGCAGCAATGTTTAAATGGCACGAACTGGATCGACGGCGACCGTCACGTCACTCTTGTTCAATCGGGCAGCACGTTTTCGGGCGGACAGACCAGCGGTACTGCGACCTGCCAGTCGCCCGGCTACACGTTAAGCGGAAGCTTCACCATGGGCGCGGTAGCGCAGATCGCGGGCTCAACCCTACAGCTCTGCAACCCCAAGGTCTGCGTGGATGCCGGCCTGATGTCGCTGACCTCGACGGCGACTTTTCAAGGCTCACTTTCTGACGACGGCAAGGTACTTTCGATTACCTGGGATGATCCTGTCGTCACCCTGACCCACGATCAGGACGGTAATTTGATTTCGTGCGTACCAACCTCGTCGGTTTCGAGCCAATTTGCACTGTCTCGGTCGTTTGCCGAGCCTTGGCGCCCGTAATTACTTCAGCTCGCTGTTTTCACAGACGCGTTGTCCGGCCGTAATCGGGCGTGAATATGCGTATGCCGCTCCCCTGTCTTACTATCCACTTTGGGCATGGCAGGAGCGCACATCAATGCTGGAGTTTCGCCGGCGCCAATGATAATGCATTGCGTTATATGAAGCAAGTTTTCAGCCCTGTCGCCCTCGAGGGCGAACAGCCTGTATTGATCGATCCGTCACTCTGGCCCCTGCTAAATCTGACAGGTGACCCCACCTATCTTGCACTACGCCGCCAGCATTATGGTCACTCCATTGTCGACCTGGCCGCTGACACTGGCAAAATCTTAGGCTACTTCCAACGCGGGCGCTCCAAAATTGGCGGAATTCCGACAGACTTCGTGGAACCACTCGTTGGCTGGGAAGCCCACGGCTGGCTGGGTTGCGACCGCTGGGATACCACCGAGTGGCAGAAGGCCCTCGCCGAGCTTCGCGCTCTGGGCCAGTGGAATATTTTTCACTCGCTCTATCACTCGCCACAGGAGACAGAGCGGCTCAATCACGGAGCGCGCTCACTGGGTATGCCTGTCATCAATAGGAATACACCCCTGCGAGTGGTGCATGGCTTCAATAGCTGGGACGAATACTATCGGGCGCTCTCGAAGACAAAACGCGACCGCTACAAGAAGACGATGAATTCGCAGCGGAAGAACGACTTGCGGGTCACCTTTGACGTATCCACCGAGCAAATTCAGGATCTCTATCAGCGCCGCGTGCTTCGCATGAACGCGGCCGACAACGCCAAGGACGCGCGCTATCAGCGCTTTCTGCAGGCCTGGATCGAAGCACTCCGGGCTGAAAACCGCTTGGAGACCGTTGGGGTGTGGCATGGCGATAAATTGGTGGCCATGGCCGTGGGATTTTGGCGCGATCGGGCCTTTCTATTTAACTACACCGCCTATGATCAGGAATACCAGACGGCCAGCCCCGGCTCGATTGCGATCTATAAGATAATCGAAACCGCGCTCAATAAGAACGCGCGGATCTTTTCATTTATGGGCAACTACGCCTACGAAAAACTCTATTCGTCGCAGATACTGATGGCTCATCGCGTGGATCTCTTCGCCCCAGGACTGAAAGGGCGTTTCCTTCACGGCATCCTGAAGTTCAAGCAAGACAAGCAGGCTGAAATGATTGCTCCGCGTTGCTGAAACAGTTTTCAAGGTTATCGCGAAACGCTCGAAATCGCGGCGTCTCATGCAGTTCCCCGAGCAGGCTGAGTGGCGCCCAGCTTTTGCGAATTTTCTTGAAGTACTTTAAAGTTACTTCGCGGCCTTACCCAGTATCTCGTAAAGCGCGTCGGCCGCAACGTGCGCGCCTAGAACCGAAGCATGCATGCCATCGCCAATCGAGTACAGCGCGCGGGGGTTCTGGCCCTTGGGTGCTTGAAAATACGGCGAAAGCCTGAAAACTGGAATGCCATATTTTTCGGCAAGTGTTTCGACCAGCAGCTGCCCGGGGTGTCGGGCGTCGGCTGGATGGCCTGCATCATTGACCTCGTGGTCTTCAAAGTTCGGCCACACGGCAATCAAAGGCTTGAAGTGGTGCTGTTCGGCCAAATCTTTCAACTGCGCCAGCCCGCGCTCGCTGCTGTTTTCGCCAGCGGCAGCCGAAATTCGGTCCAGATGATAATATGGATCCACCTCAGTGCGAAAATGGAACAGGTCAAACGTCAGGCTCACTCTTCGAAAAAAAACGGATTTCAGGAATAATTGATTCAAGATCGGTGGCCGGTAATAAGGCTTCAACTCGCCGCACGCCTGGCAGCTTTTCAACCGTGCGTTCGACGTCTCGCATGCCCTGGGCATTGGTACTGGAAAAAGACTGGTGCAGGTCGGGCTGGGCGTCACGGTAACTGTCCTTGAACACGTAGCCCAGGATGGGATTATCAGAAACCCGGTACGCGGAACGGATGTTTCCCGGACGTAATTGATGAACCTGAGGTGCAAGATTGAGCAGACGACTCGAGCCCTCGAGTAAAGCCAGGGTCATTAGAATTGGGATTGCGACCTGCGCGCCAAATTGCCGCACCGTACGAACCTGTCAGTGCTTCATGATCGCCAGCATGCGATCCACCGGCTTGCTCAACTGCTTTAAGATGAATTCGGGAGCCAGCCTGCTCATCAGCTTCAGCTGATTGCTCTGGCCCGGACGAATCTCATAACGATCGCTCTCAAAACCC
>JBBRLF010000283.1:0-6869 GCA_038231515.1 candidate division WWE3 bacterium | reverse complement strand
GCGAAGGGTACTGGCAGTGGTGGAACGCTCAAGGCACCTGCATCAACGAAGGCTACTACCTCGATGGTCAGCTTGAAGGCGCTGGCGTCGAGCGCTACGACAACGGCCAGCTTCAGGCCCAGTGCCACTGGAAGGGTGGCGAGCCCAATGGAATTGCCGTGGAATGGCATGAAAACGGCGCCAAAAAAGAGGAATGCTCCTGGTTCGAGGGCGTGCTGCACGGCCGGGTTTCGGAATGGGACCGGCACGGCAATCTCGAGTTCGAAGCAATCTATCTCAATGGAGTTGAGATCAGCATCGCCACGCCATTGCTTGCAGTAGGTTAGGCCCGTTTTTCATCATAGAGTCCCGCCATTTTTGAAATGGAGTCCCCCAACTTGACGCGCAGGTCTTCGGGCCCGAGGACCTGCGCCTCAGGACCAAAACCCAGTACCCACTGCACCAGCTCGGGCGTCAGCGCCACCTGCATGGTCAGCTGAATGCCGCCATTCGACGCGGGCACGGTTTTCTGACTCGAATGCCACCGACGCTCTTTCACGTAATGGGCAACCGCCTTGGTGAATTCAATCCTCACCTCCAATGGTTGCTCGCCGTGAAAAACTCCAAACGAAGTCCCGAAAAATTTTTCATGGTCGACAGGCTTGCCCTTATACACCTCATCTTCCATTACTGCGTTTTTCATTCGTGGCAGCGCGAACACCTTGGTCTGGGCCGTTGCGAGGTCTTCGGCGATCAGGTACCCCGAGCCCTTGGCAAAATATACGTAATGCGGCCCCAGCCGGCGCCGGCCCTGCGTACCGCTGCTTACGGATTCGTAGTCAACCGACAACACCTGACCCTCGGCGCACGCGGCCCGCACCGCATCGAGCACTTCCAGATTCAGTCCCAGCCCCCAGTTCGGACTTGCGTCAAAGCGAATTTCAGAAGAAAGCTCGGTGAAGTGCTCGCGATTAACGGTGCCAAGCTTGTCCGCGATTTTCTGAAACACGCCTTCGAGATCCGAATGCAAAGGCGTATCTTTGAGTGGCACCAGCATGCCGCGCGCAAGATACAGGGCGAAGAGCTCTTGCGCCGAAAAGACCAGATACTGGCTGATGCGAGCGCTGCGTTCCAGCACCCAGCGCGTGGCACTTTCGTCACCGATGTCGTCGACCGGATAAAGCGGAAAGCCCGCGTCGCTCAACGCTTCAAGGTCACGATATACGGTGCGCTTGCTGACCTCCACGTCACGGTCGTTTAGCCGTTCGCGCAGCTCGGCTGCCGATAGACCATTATGACTGCCTTCGAGCAAGTTCAAGATACGATAGATTCGAGCTACCTGCGTATTGCGTCCGTGCATTATGCCCCCTGTTTCATGTGATGAAGTGCATAGGCCATGGCATCTACCTGGTCGTCATGCTTTCCATTCGGAAAATCCACGCATTCGCTGACAAACTCCTCCACCCACCGCGCGCCGGCCTTGGCTGGAAGAAATACGTTCCCCGACTCGATCTCGTGGCTTATCGCTGCTACGCGCGCTTCTTTTCCGCCCTTGGGCTGTACGACGACAATTCCGGAAATAAAGTCTTGCAGCGTGGCGACTACCGCGCTGCCATTGGCCTTATCCTCGATGAAAATCCGTCCACACTGTGGATACTTTGTGGATAACTCCTGCACCGCTCGCACCGTAGCCGGAAAATCCATTTTTCCACGCACCTGATCGATAAGGTATTTGTTTGCACCGCGGCGGCCCCAAACCTGACCTACGACGTAATCACTCGTGTCGGTGCCTTTGAAAGAAAGATCCCAGGACTGCACTACCTCGTCAAAGCTGTCGGGCATCACCTCGTAACTCCGCAGCCATTCGCGTTTTATGACCTTACCCACGACAGCACCAGGCCTTTGCTGATAAAGTGCATCCCAAACTCGGGAGCCCACCGTCTTGCGAATCTGCTCAAGAGCCTCCAGGCCGTAGCGTTCTTCGCAAAGAGCCGCTCCCAAAGATCGCTCAAGCACGTCCGCTTCTTCGGCAATCGCCGGAATACGCAGCACCTGCCACTTCTCGCCGTGCTCAGTTTCCAGATAACCCGCCAGATCGCGCTCATGCCAGCGGGTCATCGTCACGATAATCGAGGCTCCAGGCTCGGCACGGGTATAGAACGTGGAGTTGAACCAGTCGATCTGCCGTTCTCGCACACTTTCGCTCGAAGCATCAGCCCAGCTCTTCAGCGGATCGTCGATAATAAGCAGGTCACCGCCACGGCCGCTGATGGGCCCGCCAATGCCCGCCGTCGTCATGCCGCCGCCTTGAGCGGTTGCCCAGAGCTGTGAGGCCTCAGAGCTTTCATTGAGCCGTATCTCCAGCTCGGCCTGATGCTGGCGCAGAAAGCCTCGTACCTCGCGGCCCCAGGCCATCGCCAGACTTGCATCGTGCGAAGCCAGAATCACCCGCTTTTCTGGCCAAAGCGACAAATACCAGGCCGGCGTGAACAGCGACGCCAGCCACGATTTTCCATGTCGTGGCGGCATCGAGATGATCAGCCTTGCCCCGCCTTGACCAATCGCCTGGGCAATTTTCTTTTCGAGATAGCGCACGTGGCGATAGCGTTGGAACCGGCCATCGGTGAGATGTTCGGCCATTCGTGCTGGCGAAAGGCGCCAGGCGTTTTCGAGCAGAGCACGGGTACCGGCATGTATTTCAGGTATTTGAGTTTTCATGATCCAGCTTTGCCTCCAGAGATTCCAGAAGTGATAAAGCATCGGGGTCGGTCAGCAGCCGCTTCAGCCTGTCCGCACGGTCATTGACCTCGAGGGGTTTACCCTCGGGCCCGCTGTGCTCAAGCAAAACTTTCGCCTGCCGTCCCCATCGGTCATGATATTTACGTTCGAGCCGCCACGCGGCTGCCTGCCACACGCCGCCCTGGGCCGCCTTGTCGATCACGTTCAGGTCACGCAGCTCGGCCTCGGCCATCGCCTTTTTTACTGCGTCCGATAATTTTAAAAGAAGCTCCGAGGCCTCATCGCTTTCGGCAAGCCGAAGCCAACGGTAAAAAGTATCTTTGCTGATTCCGCAAAACGCTGCCGCAGTTTCCACATACGCACCTCCTCGAATCGTGTTCACAAGCCGTTCAATAAGCTCATTGTTTAACGTCGGAGTACTTCCTAATGGATGGCGGGCCATTTGCTTAACCCCTTCTTGATGATTTTTACCTGTGTTGCCCCTCTCCTCTTAGATGTCTGGAGCCCCGGTGAGTGTGAGTCACCTTGGCCCTACAGTTGTTATACATTTAATTATACTCTCTGTCATATAATTTGTTATACACTTGCCCCATGCGTCGACGGTCGTTCAAATCGGAGTTCCTGAGCAAGTCAGGACCCATTTCCAAAACCAAATTGATCGCCGTCAGACTTCCCGAAGATCTCGAGGTAAAACTGCAGACTTTGGCCAAGGCCAAAGGCGCAACTTTCAGCAAAACCTTGATTGAAGCGCTCAGGTACGCGCTAGACGAGGAAGTGCCACCGCAGAAAAAATAAAATCGCCGCGTTATACTGCTAAGCCGCCTTCCGCCTCGTTGATTTGCGCTCGCAGCGCCTTGCTGCTGGCTGCGATACACGGATCAGGTATGGCGTCGTAAAGGTGGTGATAACTGCAACTGCGACTGCGACTGAGTAAAGCAAAGGGCTCATTACGCCCAGAGTGATGCCCAATCCGGCAATGATGAAACTGAACTCACCGATTTGCGCGAGGCCGCAGCCGACTGCAAACGCTGTTTTGAGGTTCTGTCCACCAAGCCTTGCGCCGAGAGTGCCGCTGATTATCTTTCCGACGATGGTCAGCGTAGTGATCATTATGATTACGCGCCAGTTGCGGAGTAGCTCATGGGGAACGAAGAGCATGCCGATGGAGACGAAAAATATCGCGGCAAACACATTGCGTATGGGACCAACCAGAGTTTCGATTCGCTGCCCCTCGTTGCTTTCGGCTATGATCGACCCCATGATAAAAGCCCCTAGCGCAGTCGAGTAATGAAAATAGGCTGAAAAGATAACCAGCCCCAGACACAAGGCCAGCGCCAGCAAGGTAAGGGTTTCGTCGTTGGAACGCCGGGCAACGTGGTTAATGAGGCGCGGAACCGTAAGCAGGCCGACGACGATCCAGGCCGCCACGATCAGCAGAAGCTTCACGGCCGACCACAGAAAAGCCAATCCGGAAAAACCCTGGCTCCCGGCCAGCGTGGAGAGCCCCACCAGAATCAAAATACCAACCAAATCCTCGACGATCAGAATACCAAAGAGCAGCTGCGCCACCGGCTGCTTTTTCAAATCAAGCTCCTCAAGGGCCTTGATGATGATCGTGGTGGAAGAGATCGCCAGAATCGAGCCGAGAAAAATACTATCGATCGACGTCCAGCCCGCAACCTTGCCGGCGGCAAAACCCAGCGCCAGCATGAACAGCGCCTCAAAAGGTCCGGCCACCGCCGCGGTCACGCCAACGTGCAAAAGGTTTTTAAAGCTCATCTCGAGGCCCAGGCTGAACATGAGAAAGATCACTCCCAGCTCAGCCCAAATTCGAATTCCGGCAAGATCGACGACCAGCGAAAACGGCGGAGTGTTTGGCCCCACAAGAATCCCGGCAAGCAGATAGCCAAGCACGACCGGCTGCCTGATTCCTTGAAAAAGAAATGCCACCACGGTTGCCGCACCCAGAATTACCGCCAGATCCTGGATCAACGGAGCCAAATGCATAAGTCGGACCTATAACCTTTTTCTCTACTATCGATTGTGATATTTTCGTCTTCATGATTACTGATGAAATACGAAAACAGCTCGGGCCTTTGGCGGACTTGGTCGGAATTTGGGAAGGAAACAAAGGCGACGACATTGCCCCTTCGGACGACCGCGGTGTTGAGAACAATAAATACCGCGAGCGGCTGACCCTTGAGCATATGGGGCCCGTGCAGAACCACGAGCAAAATCTGCACGTCTTGCGTTACGCCACGCGTGCCTGGAGAATTGGCGAGGAGAACACCTTTCACGAAGAGCTGGGCTACTGGAGCTGGGAGCCTGAAACCCGGCATGTCATGCGTTGTTTTCTTATTCCCCGCGGCATCTCGGTTATTGCGGGCGGCGAGTCGACGGCCAATGCACGTGAATTTCATCTCAAAGCCGAGGCGGGCTGCGCCACCTATGGCATCTGCTCCAATCCATTTCTGGACCGCGAATTCAAGGTGGTCGCTTACGAGCTTACCGTGCGAATCCACGATAAGGACTCGTTCAGCTATGAACAAGATACGGTCATCAAGATTCCCGGTCAAACCGAGCTCTTTCACCATCGCGACAAGAACACCCTGAAGCGGGTACCGAACTAGCGGGCTTGCTGCCGGAAAGTATGCTCCTTGCAGCCTTTGGTTAGGCAGGAACATACCAATGCTGCAGCATCGAATCCTAAACCACTTTCTTCGTGAGCGACCGCTTAGCTTTCGCATTGCCTTGACGGCTTTTCTCGTATCATGCGCGGTGCTACTTAATGCCGTCCTGCTCAAACAGGGCTGGGGCGAACTTCTGTCGGCGCTTTTAGGAGCAGCCGTCGTTTCAGCCATTTATGCCGGTGCTCGCGTCGCGCTGCTTGGCGCGTTAGTGGGCTTGCTGGTGTTGGATTATTTCGTGGTTACGCCCGGCGAAATTTTCGATAATCACAGCAGCATCATTGCGCTGCTGCTTTATGCCGCGGTGATTTATATCGTGGGAACCGCGCTGGCTGAAGTTCGCAAAGGTTACCGTCAGCTCGAAGTGGCCCAAAATGCCGCGCAGGCGGCCAAGGCCGAGGCCGAGCGCGCGGCCAACGCAAGAGAGCACGTCATAGGCATCGTGTCGCACGATCTGCGTAATCCCCTTGCCAGTGTCGAGATGAATATGGAGTTGCTGCGGCGAGAGCAACTGCTTACGCCCAAGCTTCAGGTCACGATTCAGTCGGTGTCCCGATCTGTCGTACGCATGAAGCGAATTATCGAAGACCTGCTTGATGCCGTAAAAATTGACACCGGGACATTTTCGATCGAGCTCAAATCGGAAAACGTCTCGAGCCTGATCCAGGAGTCACTCGAACCCTTCGGGGTTGTTGCGGAAAAAAAGCAGATCAAGCTTACTGCGGACATAGAGTGCCCCGACGGTCAGCTCCTTTGCGACCGAAGCCGTATCATCCAGGCTCTTTCAAACCTGATACAGAATGCCATCAAGTTTTCTGATGAGAACGGACATGTTCGAGTCATCGCAAGGGAGACTGACGATCAGATCCGCTTCAGCGTGTCGGACGACGGCCCCGGCATTGCCGCAGCCGACCTCCCACATCTTTTTGACCGCTACTGGCGTTCGAAAAACATAACCGAGGGCACCGGCCTGGGACTTTACATCGTTCGTGGAATTACCGCGTCGCACGGCGGCTCAGTAAACGTTAGAAGCATGCAAGGGCAGGGGAGTACGTTTGTCATTGCCATTCCCAAACATGCAGATGCTCGTCGATCACGAGTTGCTTAGTGCTGCCGAAAGCTGTTAGCTTTTAAGCGCCATGAAGACATCCCGACTCGAAGCATTCAGCGACGGCGTATTTGCAATTCTGATTACCATTCTGGTCTTGGAGCTCAAGATTCCACATGGCAGCGATCTGGCTGCCCTGAAGCCCCTGGCACCCATATTTTGCTACTACACATTGAGTTTCATTTATCTGGGTATCTACTGGAACAACCACCACCATCTGCTGCACCTGGCGACGCGCATCAACGGCAGGGTGCTCTGGGCAAATCTGCATCTGCTGTTCTGGCTCTCGCTCTTCTCTTTCGCGACGGGCTGGATGGGCGAGAATCATTTCGCGCCGATTCCCACGGCGCTTTACG
>JBBRLF010000282.1:0-6888 GCA_038231515.1 candidate division WWE3 bacterium | reverse complement strand
TGGGCTTGCTGCACTCGTGATCCGTTTGCAGCACCTGTGTGTTGGTGTTGAGCAAAAAGAAGCCGACACAAACGCTCAAGTCGCATGAAAAAACTCGAGCCACTCAGCCCAGAGTTTCAACTAGCCGTGGGACAAGGTCGGTAAAGCGTTGATCATCGCAACCTTATTACCTTGAATTCATACGTGTCCACATTTCTGGTATCGGCAATGCTATGGGGACAAGGGGAGCATCATTTTACGCGGCATTTTTCTTAAGGCTTGCCGGAATAACCGCGCCGCTATCAAGTCTCGAAAAAATAGCATCGTTATATTTTTTGCAATAGTGATAGCCAAGAAAAGCATTTATCAGCTGAGCAGGTAGCAATACAAACGGCGCCAGCAACATGCCAACACCACCGGATATTAACGCCAATAGACCCAGGCCTATCCCAATGACGGCCATGACCCCAAAGGACACAAGCGCGATCTTTACGTTCGAATAGAGCAAGCCGATTGGCCCAAAAAAGAATCCAAGAGAAAGTCCGGCAACCGGAATTTTCATGTTCGCCATGGCCGCCAATTGTTTGTTTTCCATAAATGTATAACTCCAGTGTTTTCAGGATACGAATATATTGTCCACAATGCACCGGCAAGGGGACTCATTTCGCTATACAGCCTTTGCGGTCGAATCGTTTCGATTCTTGACTCAAGAATGGTTCAATTTTTGAGGCTGTTTTTCAAGTCGTTGAAATGGGCAGCGGCTTG
Organism: candidate division WWE3 bacterium; assembly: GCA_038231515.1. Lineage (GTDB taxonomy): Bacteria > Bdellovibrionota > UBA1018 > UBA1018 > UBA923 > JACQAX01. The sequence goes on along the minus strand of JBBRLF010000282.1, from coordinate 6,144 downwards.
CTTAAAATCAGGCACAAAAAAGGCCATTCTTGAGCCATTCTTGAGAAAATATTGAAGTTCCATAATGGTAAAATGGTTTCTATGGGGCCACTTCATTTTTCAAAAACATTTCGTCAATTTTCGACGACTGCTCAGCTGTTCCTAATCATCGGAACTGTTTCACTGGGTTTTGTCAGTGAGGGATGCTATCTGGCGCCAAAGTCAGTCACTGCAAAGCTCCCCGGAACGTCTGCCGCTGCGGGCACTGCATCCAGCCAACGATATGTCTGGCCAAACGCGATCAGCCACACAAACGGCGATGCCTGGCTTCAGGCCCACCATTCCGAGGTGACTGAATTACATCCAAACGTTCTCATTTTATTTGCAAACAACACCGATACTCTGGCCCACGTCCAAAGTTTCGCGAATACCGCTATCGCCGCATTCAAGGAAGGCAGTCGCTATCATGGCTACAAAGATGCAACCGCAAAACCGCAGCTCATATACACGATCGCAAAAATAGCGGACATGAGGGACGGTGCGGCTACCGCTTGGCCCGCAGCCTGGCCTCTCTTGCCGGCAGCAGTACCGACTGGTTCCGACTTTATTTATGAGGGACTTTTTACTCAAGCCTTTGCTGTGCATTACGGTTATGTGGACCCCGCAGACAATTCGCGTTACCTTACGCTCTGCGATCTGTTTGAAAAAGGAATCGTCAATGAACTCTGGGTTGCTGGGCCGCGAGGCTCCGATGGAAACCCGCTTGGCGTTTACGAAAGCAAGGCTCGCATCGCACAGTACGACGCCAGCACGAACCCGACCGGCGTATTTAATAGCTGCGCAGGCAATGGGTGTTACGACCCAGGTACCGCTGGTCTGTGTAAGGTAAGCGTCCGGTTGATGGAGCTGGCAACCGATCGCGGTCCGGGATGCGCGACTCACGCCACCGGTCACGGGATGGAAGGCCTTACTCACGCGATTCCGTATTATGCCACGAACTCATCTCGCTTCTACGGATTTCATCTCGATACGCGATATGGGCTGAGCTTTACCGATCTTTACGATTGCAACAGCCTGGGTAGTGGCTGCTGGGCGTATCCCACTGATCACACGCTCGCAAGAAGTCCTGCCGGCGGAGCACCCGTGGCCGACTTTACTTTCAGCCCCTGGGGCGAAGGATGTGGCAATGTACACTTTCCGTCGAACGCCACAGGCCAATACGACTACACGAATAACACCCAGGTGCTTTCGACCTGCGCAGACTACGGCGGCCATCACGGCGTAAACGGCAAGGACGCGCAAACCGAGTATTCCGCGAATCTTGTCGCCGCGTATGATCAGCTTTACGGCGACTGCGGCGGAGGATGGCAGATCTACATGCGCCAAAGCATGCCTGGATATGGCAATGGCGGCACTGGCGACGACGGCAAGCCATTGCTGAGCTGGTGGCCGTTTTTATATTACTGACAGCGCTACCAGCTAAATTTCATTCCAGCCAATAGCTCCATATCACGGCTCTTGCTTGTTGCTCCGGTGCTCTTCAACACGTTTGTCAGGCCGTAGAGATACCGAAACGAGAGAATTGTTCCTATCGTCGGTGTTGGGCGGATCTCGACACCGGTACCAACCGTCAATATGAAACCGATGCGGTTCGTGCCCTCCATCACATCGGCCTTGGCCGTACTGCCTGAGATGGCCATAGTCCCACTCACGTAATACCGAAATGTGGGGCCCAGTTCAACGAAGGGCCGAATGAAGCCATCGAGGATGTGGTATTTCACGAGGACGGGAACATCGATCACCGTCCAGCTGGTTTTTGCGCTTAGCGTTAGGTAGCCGGCCTTTGCATATGAGATCTCCGGGCTGAGAAAGAATCTTGCTCCAATGGAGAGGTCGGCAAAGACCCCGGCGGTGAAGAAATTCAGGCCGGTGCTGGCACCAGTCGAGTAGGACACATTAGAACGATTTAGCCCAAGGTGCAGACCTATGCCAGAGGGCTCAGCCTCCGGGTCTTTTGGCGCCTTTTTTCGTATCGTGACATGGGCCTTTGGGGGAGTGGGCGCGCGGAGAACGGGACTAGCTATGGGTTCTGCCGGTTTAGGCTCCTGAATTTGAGACTCGGCCTTTGAATTCGTAATGGAGAGAAGGGCAAGTATAGCGCAGGTAAACCGGAATAATTTTGGCACGAAGGTCCTCTTTTGCGAGGTGAGAGTAGATGACGCAGATCTGAGCGGATTCTCGCATTTTGCTCCGGCTCACCAAAAGGTTACGGGCATCGGCGTCGGCCACATACTCAAGTTTTCCTCAAGATAATCGGACGAAAAGATCAGTACTGCTTGCCGCGCTAGCGATCATGTTAGTATACCGAATCAACATGAACTTGAGATTGGCGCAGAAAATTCTCATCATTGACGACGACCCTCGGTTTCTTGCTGCGGCATCCATGTCAGTTGCCGAACTTGGAGAGGTAACCTGTCGCTCGGATTCCCGACAGCTCGGAAACCTGCTTGAGAGTGTGCATGTCATAGTCACGGATTACAAAATGGACCAAGGCAAAAACGGGAACGAAATTATGGCGCTCGCCAAGGCCAGAGGTTTGCTCTCTCCGGTCATTTTAGTGACGGCCTATGCCACAAAAGAGATGGCCATTGTCTCGGCCAATTTACACGCATTCGCGATTTTAGAAAAACCGCTGAATTTGCAGGAACTTCGTCGCGTAGTCGCTGAAGGCCTCTCTGAATACTGGAAAAGAGCTGCACTGGCGGGTCTGCCGACTGGCGACGCAACGGATTTTCTCGAAGAAATTGAAATCTGCGACTCCGCGTTAACTGCAAAATCTGGTGCGATGGTTGTGAAGCTAACTGAAAAGGAATTTCAGTTGCTGGCTGTGTTTTTGTCCAACCGAGGAAAGCAACTCACACGCGAGCAGGTAATCGGTAAGGTTTGGGGGGTATCTAAACTTGCCGATAACATTTTTGACACCCATCTTGGGAATCTCAAAAAGAAGCTACCAGCGTTCAGGCATCGTCTGACAATTATTCGCGGAAGAGGATACACCTACAAATGAATCGGCATCGAACCGCCTCCGTTATTATGTTGGCTTTCTTTTTTTTTCTAGGGACATCTGTTCTCCTCTCCGAGCTTCCACTTCTCGCGACAGATCAACGTACTATTTATGCCGTGGTGAAGAGCTTTTTCCTTATCAGCCTTATACCTTTGGGTTTTTGGCTCTGGAAAGACTACACCTCTGTATGGCCAAATACTCTGCTTGGCGTGATATTCATGGGATATTCCATTCATGGGCAATGGTATCGCCCGCTTTATTACTTCGCGGTTTTTCAGTTAGGCATGGGGCTATCGATACTATTCGCAGTACCTAGGCGAATATTTCGTCCGCTCCTTACAGTCTGGTCATGTGTATTTCTCGGAGTATTGTATTTGCGATGGGACCAGTACCAGGAACAAATTAAGACAGCCGCATTTAGCGACGTTTTTTTTGCGATATTGGTATTTGCCGCACTCGCGATCGTCAATCACACCTACATCACGACCGACCGAATGTTTCGAGAAACAGCGCTAGCCCAATTTTCTCGAATGGGCCTCCAGGCTTCACGCTTGATACACGACCTCAAAGGCCTCACGGCCTCACCGAAACTATATGCAGAGATGATCACTGAAAAGCTTGCTGACAAAGCTGACCCGCAGCTTACGCAGGCCCTTGAGGCGCTTTCGCGTGATCTTGAAAACTTGAACAGAATTGTAGTCGAGTTGAATCAGCTGACAACGGTTGCGCCAAACAAAATTGAGGACTTTAAATTTTCTATGGTGCTCGACTCTACCAGAGCAATATTGGGTGGTCGTCTGCGCAATGTAAGGTTGGAGTCCAGTGTTTGTGCCCGACTTCATTCGGACTCGTCAATGTTGAGTTCAATATTGTTGAACCTCTTTTTGAATTCGATGGACAACTTTAAGAAAAATCAAACAGGTTCACCCGAGATACGTATTTCCGCGCACGGCCGAAGCCTTGTCATTGAGGATAATGGTGGTGGCTTTGCGCCTGAAGTTCTCAAGGGCCTTACTTTGGAAAAAATTTCATCGACCAAACCCAAAGGCACTGGATTGGGTCTGTGGTTTGTCCTCGATGGCATGCAGAACTTGGGCGGAAAGGCCAAGATGTATAATGGGCCCACTGGGGCGTGTGTGGAGCTTGTGTTTCCGCGAGGAGTACTTTCTCTCTTATCGCCAGGCGCATTAAGTTCTGAAATAATCTTAGGCTAAAAGCTGGACGAAGTTCTTGGTTCAGTCCTAAAAAGCCCGCCCGCACATGTATGGTTTTCCGACAGCCCATTTGTCGTGATAGGCCACGCACAAATTAAATGCTTCCAGTTCCATCGTTTTTCCGGGCTGGAACAAGTCCGGGTACTGAGCTGGGATGGCTTCCTTACGCGCAATCTGGGCCGCCTTCATTTCCTCTGGGGTTCCTTCCGGTAATGAATATCTGGTTTTGCAAAAGTCTGGTCCAAAGTTCAGAGCCCCGCATAGGTATACGGGTGTGAGCTTATCGACGCCGTCCACGTCCGCCTTAATTTCTTCGGCAGTCTTGCAGTCAGGCCATTTTATTTTTCCTTCCTTGAATACATCCTTTTTAAAATAGCATGGAGTTTTTATTTCCAATGTCACGGAAAGCTCGTAATCTACGCTTTTTGTATCTAAATCAGGATGGGACAGTTTTGCGCTTTTGACTGTAAAGCTTTTAAGATCGTACTTGGTTTGGGTTGGACCAACTCCTATTGTTTCCATTATCAGCCCGCGTAACTCGGTATTCGATGGCTCAGTATTACATGCGACGAAACTGAGGGTGCACACAGTTATGAATGTAGCGGAGACGAGTTTGTTCATAGATTTGCCTTTTCCTAGGGCGAGTCATTTAAAGAATATTTTTATCTGAAATAGAACGTGTTTATCTATCTTCGACCCGATGGCGAAAAATTATGACTCAAGATTTACTCAATTTCGTCGGCAGCCTTGATCGAGATTTTACTGTTACAGTTCGTCCGGTGTCCTGATCAGCTTCTTCGTGTGCGTTCGCTTCAGTATTCGAATGTATCGGGTCACCAAAATGGCAGAGTTAATGACCGCGCATAGTTTGTCGGAATGGGAGAATGTCGTGATACTGACTCGTATTTTACCTTCCTTATGCCTCCATTCGGCGGTGAATATATCCGTTTCGGTATTAAGCGACACCAGAAGGCTTAGTCGCTTGTCCCACCGTTGGATCGATTCGATGAGATCGCCGACTAAAATTTCTCGGTCTGAGAATGGAAGTACTTGCCGCTCCGGCTTTCCCGGAGGCTTCCCGATGAGCATTCCATTGCGGGACATGCGGATACGCCGCCAGCCAAATACTTTGACGCTGACTTTTGCGTCAAGCTGCCTATTCTTATGAAATCCTAGTAGGGATTTAATTGCCAAAACTGGTTCTGACTTTGTCCAATCTTCCAAATTGTCCTCCAGACGATCTCTCCGTAACACTATTTGAATAGCTTTCGCATTGTGGCGGATGGAAATCCGGTATGCCTGAAGAGTCTTTTTTGAGAGGTTAATAGATCTTATATGTCTGCAATGACGAGACTGAATCGGCTTTCAAAATCTCAGTATTGCAAAGGGCGAAAATGCCTTAAGCGCGTATGGCTTTATAACTACCAGAGAGATCTGATGGATGAGCCTTCGCCATTTCAGGAAAGTATCTTTGAGCAGGGCGACAAAGTGGGGGTACTTGCCCATCAGCTGTACCCTGGCGGAGAGCTGATTACCGAAGATTACCGGGATCCGGTCGGCGCGGCTGATCACACAGCGCGCGCAGTTGTTGAGGCGAAGCCTGCAATATTTGAAGCCGCATTTATTTACGATGATATTCTTGTGCGGGTGGATATCCTCAGAAGAAATGACGACAATACGTGGGACATTATTGAAGTTAAGAGTACGAACTCTGTAAAAAAGGAACATCTTCACGACGTTGCCATCCAGAAATATGTCCTCGAAAAATGTGGGCTAAACATTCGTCAGACATATATTATGCACCTCAATAAGCAGTACGTTCGAATGGGTGACGTCGATCTGAATCAGCTGTTCTTACTCCATTCTGTCGATTTCGCGCATCCAGAC
>JBBRLF010000281.1:0-6925 GCA_038231515.1 candidate division WWE3 bacterium | reverse complement strand
GGCTGGTTTTGCCTGCAGCTCAACGGCTTGACGCAATCCAACTGGTGGGACGCCAAGGTGATGCATCAGATTGGCTGGGTTACGGCGATCACCATGGCAGGTTACCGCCGTTACCGTGCCTTGCCCTTAAGCGAAACTTCGACCTCGACCGCGGTTCGCAAACGTTAGCTTGGACGGCGCATGAAAAATTACCCTGAGGGGGCGAGGCGCTAGAGGCTGTGGCAAAGAGCAGCGAGCGCGTACGACTGCTCTTCATGAGGCAAGGATTTGAGCATGAAGGGATAGCCGCCGAACAGCACCGCCTTGTGCGCTTCTTCGAGCGCCGGTGCAACCTGGCAGATGAGTGCGCCCACCAGATTGTGGCTGATTCCGTAGCGATTTTCCTCGGCGATATGGCGCAAAATGGGTTTGAGGGCGCGCTTTTCCAGATCCAAGTGCATTTCCAGGTAGTCTGGAAAATACAAAGCCATCGCGATCTTGCCGGCCTCCGCCAGCATGAGCGTGGTGATGACGTGTTTTTCCAAAACCAGATTCGAGATGCTTTTTCCGAGCTGAAATCCCTGGTCTGCTTTGCGCATGGTTTCCATGAAAAGCGTGTCGATCAGCTTGAGCAACGGACGTTTGCGGTCTTCGATAATCTGCGCCTGCAGGGCCAGCAGATCAAAGACAATGCCGCAGTTGAAAGCGATTTCGTGATAGCGGCTGCCTTCGCCAAAGTGTTCGACCGAGCGAATCGCGTAGCCAATAAGCTTGCGCACGTCCTCGGTAGGCAGGTTCGTCTTGGGATTGAAGGTAAAGACCTTGATCTTGGCGGCGTCGGTCAGCTGCAGTGCTACTAATAGGTTGCGCGCATTTTCGGCGCCGTAAAGGCGCAGGCTTTGAATCAGATCCAGCTTCTCTTCGCTGCGTCGCAAAGTCCTGACCAACTGGACGATCTCGTGCTCGTAGCGCTGTGCGGTTTCGGCATAGTACTTGAGCTGCCGTTCGTTGTCGTCGAACACGGCCAGGCAGCTGCGCAGCTCGGTCAAGGTGGGCATGAGCTTTTCAAAATGCCATGTAATGATGGGTGGCAAGCCCCGGGGCGGGCGCACCTCGGCGGTGGGCGCAAGTCGGAGGGCCTTGGCACTGCCATCGGTGGTTACGTGGTTCGCCAGCCGGCGGGCCAGCTCGGCGATCGCAATGGGTTTGTGGATGACGGCCACCTCGCCCGCAAGTTTGAGCCGGTTGGTCAACGGCTGATCACTGGCCTTTACCAGCGCGAGAATTGGAGGGCTCTGTCCCAGCATGCTGCGAATCGTGCGAATCAGGGCCAGCGCGAAGTCGCACTTGGGTGTCGTAAGATCGATGAAGAGCAAAGCGGGTTCGAATTTCCGGATATTCAAAAGAAACTTGCGTGGATCGTTGAAGAGCTCGACGCGCAGGTCGAGCTGCTCAAAAGCGTGCAGCACGGTCTGGCTCTCGTTTTCAACCTCTTGAAAAAACATGGCCAACGGCTTGAGAAACTTCTTGTCTGGCGTGGCTATGGCGTCTCTCGCTTTTTCTGCCGCTCTTCCATCGTGGCAATCTCGAGCTCGACGAGCATGCAGTATTCGTCGGCGCAGGCAAGGCGCGCCTGGCGCAGCTGATCGCTCAGCACGAAGTAGGTGTCTTCGCGGGCCTTGGCAAGGCCTGCCTCGAAGTCGGCGGTTTCGCTGCCCAGCTTCAACAGCTCGGCCAGGATGTGGCTGCGCGCATCCAGCTCATTTTGGATGGCGTTGGCCTCCATGTTTATTCTTTCCAAAGCCTCGCGTGGAGTTTCGGCCGGCGCAAGTTTGATAAACGGCAAGCGTTACTCCTTTTTCAGCAGCGCGAGAGCGCGGTTTTGCAGTTCCTGAATGCGGGAGTCCGCATCAGTCACCACCTCTATAAAGTGGCCCGCAGTGCTTTTAGTTCCGGAAAAAACATGCAGCAGCGACTTGACGGTCCTATTGCGCATACGCAGCTTTTGCGCCGCGGCTTCGAAGTCGGCTTGTGTATGTTTTGCCGGCAGCGCGAGCAGCTGCTCGACCTGCTTGTCGGTACTTGCTTTTTTTTCCCGCAGCCGGGCCAGCTCGTGATCCCGCGCAAATACTTGAAGCAGCCGATCGGCTTCGGTCGTATCGATGACATCCAGTGCCTGGACCAGGTCCTTTGCATCGGCACCCGCAAGGTCCGCCGCCACCACAAGCTTTGGACGCAGCGTTGCCTGCTTGTCGCGCCAGGCGAGCAGGTGTTTTGCAGCCTGCGCATCGAGCGGCGCCGGAGGTGCCAGCACTAAAATGACATGCGCGGCGTTTGCGCAGCTCTCTGGAACTTCGACGGCAAGCGAAATCAGATCAGCCTGGGTGACCGGGCCATTAATACTGAGGATGACGATCTTTCCGTAGTTGCGCGCATCGACTTTCATCTCCTGCAATTGTATCAGAGTTTTGGCGTGGCGTGCAGCTGGCTAACGCGGTTGCGCAGTTCGCGGTCGGACTGGCACTCGATACAGAAGCGCGCATGCGGCAGGCGTTCCAGGCGGGCAAGGTCTATTTCGTCGGTGCAGCACTCGCACTTGCCAAATGTTCCGCGCTGCATTCGCTCCAGGGCGCCTCGAATTTCAAGAACTTCGCGCCGATCATCGTCGGAGAGCTGAAGCAAATAGTCCGTATTCGTGTCCAGCACCGAGGCATCGCCTACGTCGCCAACGTCGCCTGCCGAGGTTGGCGCTTGGGCCGCGAGCTGCGCTCGCTCGGTGTTTTCATGCTCAAACAGCTCGTTTTGCCGATTTTTTAACAGGTTGTAAAAGTGCGTTGTGTTCATACCTACGGCAAGACTGTTGCATCCCATGTGCCTTTGAGAACAGAGAGGTGACTATGGACGTTCGCGACATCCTGAAATCCAATCCCGTGGTTTGCGGCACGCTCGACGGCATCTCCGAGTGCGCACTGTATATGTACCGTCGAAATGTGGGTTTTCTGGCCGTTCTTGACGAAAACGACGTCTGTGTCGGAGTCGTGACGGATCGCGACGTGGTTTGCGCGGGGGTCGCGCAGGGCATCGACCTGGATGCCACGCCTGTTACCATGATCATGGAGCGCAACTTCAAAGCCGTCGGTCCCGACGTCGAGCTCAAGGAAGTTTTAAAGATCATGCAGGTCGAGGGCGTGCGACGGCTACCGGTACTGGAAGCCGGCAAATGCGTCGGAGTCGTCTCGCTCGATGACCTGATTATGGCGGGCTTTTGCACACTCGAAAATGTGGCCATGATTCTGAGCAATCAGCATGGCGAGCCTAACCCTGACCACAATCTGCGACCCATGCTGCGCGAGCCGTCGACGCTGGCCGAGATTGAAGCGCAGAACAGCAGCGAGAGCAGCCGCCCCAGCGCCACTCTCGTTGCCGATCCCCGCAATGAGCCAAACGCGGCCTAGACGTCTTGTTTTACGGGCAGCGCGGGTTCACATTCTCATCATCCTTGTTTTGGACTTGTTTTGGAAAGCACCTGCTAGAACGCCGATTAAGTTATGGAACGATTAACCCGTGTCTTTCTATTGGTGCTCGCCCTTCTTCTGGTCTGGTGCAATTGCTTGCAGGCGCAGAGTGACGAGGAATACTACGCTCGGCTTGCGGAGATGCAGAAGGTGGTGCGCGCGCAAAAAATTCAAGGCCTCGTCAGTGGGGGCGCCGGTAGCCCGGCCAGCGCGCTTGCGCTGCTGGGGCTGCAGCGCAAATTTTTTTATGTGGGTCAGACCTGGACCGTGCAGGTCACGCACAAAAGTGACAGCCGCGGACGAATGCCCGCCCCCTCTGCCAGCCCGCTGCCGGAGCCGACGGCTAGCCCAGTGCTCTATGACTTCAAGGTTCTTGCGGTGGATGGGCTCAAGCGCGCACGCCTCGAGGTGCGAGAGCGCGCAAACCACGCGGGCATTGGTGGGGACCACCTGATTCTGCTCGTCAATGAGCAGTTCGTGGCCTTCCGCAAGGAGCTTCACTATGGCGATGGCCGTGGCGTACGGGTGATTGAGCTGGGTGGCGACGCCAATGTTGCGCTGGGCTTTGAGCGCTTTCCCGTCGACCTACCCGATCTGGGCGCCATGGCGGCCGAGCCGGTACGCGAGCTGCCGCAGGCCTTGCGTCCCTACCTCGAAGCCACGCATGGGCAGATACTCGATTTTCGCTTTGATGATCTTTTCGCGCGGCCCGTGCGCGCGCTCTGGGCCGACGGCGACGTTTGGCCGCTCTATTTTGAAAGTTCCGCCTTTACCGCCATTCTTATCGGGCGCGGAGCCGCACCATGAGAGTGGCCGGGCTGCTGCTGACAATCTTTATCGCCACCCAGGTTATTGAGGGCTGCGGAACTTCAAAATCTTCCCGTGAGGGGGCTGGCATCGCACCTACCGAGGCGCTGACTCAGCTCAGCGCGCTGAACGTGCGCAATCTGGCCGAACTTCAGCGGTACCATGCGCGGGCGGTGGTGCAGCCGCAGCCTTGGGCCGCGTACTGGTGGCCCTACGTGGGCAGTGGCATCGCCAACGGCTGGCGCGACCCCGACAATCTGGCGCCGGCCGACAAGTATGACCGGGCTTATCGCCCGGTTCATGAGCCGCTTGCGGACTGGGAACGGGCCCGTCATGGACCGGGTCTGGCCAATGTTGCCAGCTGGTGGGGGCATTGCAATGGCTGGGCGGCAGCCGCCTTGATGGTGAGTGAGCCACGTGTTCCCAAGATCATTAACGGCGTGACGTTTGAAATTCGCGATCAGAAAGCGCTGCTGGCGGAGTCGTGGATGGAATTTTCGGGTGACTTCATCGGCAATCGCGTCGATGACGAGAAGGATATGAGTAGCGCGGCATTTTGGGACGTGGTGCCCGCGCAGTTTCACCTGGTCCTGACCAATATCGTGAGCAAGCAGAATCATGGTTTGATTCTGGATCGACATACGGGCCACGAGATTTGGAATCAGCCGCTCGTGGCTTATGAGATCTCGCCCGTCTTGCGTGACGATTATCTTGGTCCGCATCCGGCTTATCCGGATATCTATCGGGTAAATATCACGGCACGCATCTGGTGGGCCAACGACAATATCAGCCCGGACGAGATCACGCCGCCATTTGACATGAGCCTGCTGCATGATGAGTTTGCGGACCATTTTTTTCCGGGGCGCAAGCTGCGGTATGAGCTGTGGCTGGACGGCCCGGTGGAGTTTGACGAGCAGGGGAGTATGATCAAGTCGGGCGATATCCTGGTTACCCGGCGGGGCGATACTTACGTGGGCGGGGCCTGGAAGAATGGCCTGAATCCGGCACTGCTTGCCCATACGCATCCAGACTATATGTGGGTGCCGTTTGCACAGCAACATTCGAGTGGGTACAAGAATCCGCGCATTGATGACCAGTGGGTGAGGATGAATATCGGTGATCGGATTCACTAAGAGACGTGCTGCTCAGCCCTTGTTCTCTTTCATTAAAGCGTCTACCAGTTCCTGTGGAAACTTGGCCTCGTCTTCGCCGCCCACGATCGCCCGAATACGCACGCGCCACAGCTCGGGATTCGCTTCAGCCTTTAGAATGTGATTTGAGATCGGAACCTGATTGCACGAGATAACCTTGGCCTGCAGCTTGCCCTCGAGCTTGCCGCCGATTTCGACCAGAATCGGCGTGCCGCGCCGGAGCTGACTGCCTGTAAAAATGCCCATTTCAAGGGCATCGACATCCGTGATGACGCCTTGAATGGCCGCGCCCGGCTCTTTCACGGATTCGACCGTGTAGATCGTCACGGGCGACTTGGTCTGCAGCAGAGTGCCGCGATTCTTCTTTTTTCGGGCAGGAATTGAACGTTTGGTGGTCGTAAAAGTGGTCCCCGAATTTTTAGTGCCGTGAACTTCATTTTGCCATTAGTTACGGTAATTTCACCAGCTTGAATATTTTGCGCAGTGGACCCAGGGGTTCTCGACCAGCGAGGTGCTCTGCAGGGCCCAGCCCTTGGTCGTCTTCTTGATCTTGAGCAAACTCGAGCTATGCGCGATTCCGCCGCGTTCACAGGTCAGCTGCCAGAGCGTTTCACTAAGCTGGCACGCCACATCCAGGCGCGCGCGTGGCGTCGTTACGTCGCCAATTCCCACGCAGGAATCCTGCCAGGACTCGCCAGCGGCTGCGATTCTCCCATCACTATCAAGGCAGGGCTTGAGTACAGCCTTCGGAATATCTTTAAGAGGGAAAGGGCCATCCGGAAAATTGCCGTCGCGGCGAGGCGCTGCTATTCCAGACATAACCTCGTCCATATAGGTGAGTCTGGCATCCAGCGGCCCTTCGGTGGAGCTAGCCGCGGCGCTGGTGGAGCTAGCCACGGTGACCGACAGCAATAGAAAAAAAAGCGTCAAGTTTCGCATATTCCTGGTAATTGAAAATGATACACTAGAGGGCGTGAAAGCCAATTGGAAATGGGTTGCCGGGGTTCTCGTCTCGGTACTCGTTACGTTCTACTCGTATCCGCCCCACGGCCTGGGCTGGCTCATGTTCGTGGGGCTCGTGCCGGTTTTCATAGCCATGGAAACGGCACCTACCTGGAAGGCCGCTGCATTTCGCACCTGGGTTTATGTTTTTCTGGGTAACTCGGCCATCTGCTTCTGGGTGGCCTATTCCGTCCACGAGTTTGCGCACCTGCCGTGGGCCTTGAGCTATCCCGCCATCGCGGTACTTTCGTTTGCCGAGCAGGGTTCGTGGCCGGTGCTGGCGGCCTTGCGGCATCTTCTTCATAAGAAATACGGAGTGCGTCCGATTTTCTGGACTCCACTGGCGTTGCTGTTTCTGGATGTGGTGTGGCCGAAGTTTTTTCCCAACACCATGGGTAATGTTTTCTATCAGATTCCCTGGCTGTGTCAGCTTGCTGATGTAACCGGAGTCTGGGGCCTGACTGCGCTGCT
>JBBRLF010000280.1:0-6934 GCA_038231515.1 candidate division WWE3 bacterium | reverse complement strand
TCAATATGACGAGTGGCTGCTGATAGACGGAAGTAGGGGCCTTGACCCGAAGTAAGCGTCTTCTGACACTTGGGTTTGTGTCGCTTTGTGCGACCCTGGGCCAAATCACCGAAAGTCAGGCCTTTATCATGATTGGCGGGAGCGGCGGCTGCAGTTTTGCTCGCGGAGCTCGCCCAATTTCGAGCGCCGTGAAGTGGCCGGGCAACACGGCAACGTTCGTGGTCAATACCAATCAAAATGCCTACGGCGGCTCGATCTCGCCGGCAGTTACCTCGGCTGAGTTTTTGAGCGCCGTGAATCAGGCCGCAGCCGCGTGGAACGGAGTCTGCAGAACTGCGATCAAAATCGTTATTGCCGGAACCACCGCAGCCCTCAAGGCTGCTGGCGACAACGTAAACGTGATTTCGTGGGACAATCGCACCACCGGTGGCGGCAACTCCATTGCCAATACCACTACCCTTGCAAATGCGACTACCAACTGGAACGGCAGCTGTACTCTTGTCGACTGCGACATCGTCGTGAACGGCGAGTTTGGCGGAACACTTGCGGTCACCACCGTCAACGGCGGCAGCTACGATTTGGTAAGCACGCTGGTTCATGAGATGGGTCACTGTCTGGGCCTGGATCATTCCGATGAAACGTTTACGGCGCCGCTTTACACTTCCACCAATGCGCTGAATATCAGCTCGATAATGAATTCGGGTATCCCCATCGGCTCAACCGCGCATCGCACGCTGCAGCCGTCACTGGACCAGGACGTGCTCGACTATACGGCTTGTATCGCTTCGAACGGGCGCACGGATCCCACTCATGATCCTTGTTCGAGCTATGCCGGCACTAATAATGGGGGGCAGATCGGCGCCACTTTTTCGGGTGGCCCTTCAAGCTCGTTTGCCGGAAGTCTGTGTTTGAGCACGGCACAGTCCGCAGTCACGGTGCAGGCCACCACCCAGACAGGAGGCGGCTGCGTCAGTGCGGCGGCTTCCGAGCGAGGTGACGCGGGCCTGGCCCGGCCCCGGTCTTTCTGGGACACCAGCGCCTGGTTTTTCGAAATCCTATTTCCGGTAGCACTTTATTTCATCTTCGTCAGACTTCGCCGCGCAGGGCGGTTTCTGGCTCGCATGTTTCTCTTCGCGCTGTTCGCGTCGGTTGGGTTGCTGCCCTGGTCGAAAGAAGCTAGCGCCCGAGGCTACTCGACTTCCTCGAGCAGCTCCGACTATTTTTTTGAGGCCGGACTCGAGTATCGCAAGATTACGCCTTCAAGTGACCTGACCACCTTTGCCGGACTCGATACGACCAATGCGGTGTGGACGTCGAGCACCAACGTTTCGACGTTTCCCACGCATAGCTATGACCTCGTCATGAAAGCCGGGCTCTACAAGATGGATATTCTTGAAGGGCTGTATCTTGGCGGATATCTGCGTTATCTGAACCCGCAAGTTTACGAGCAAAAGGGCGTTGCCGGCACTGGCGACTCCATAAATAAGAAGACCACGCTCGGGGGTTTTACGGTGGGTCCGTTTCTGCGCCAGAACTTGCTGCAGGAGTCGTCCGTTCTCTTATTTCTGGAGCTGGGGCTGGGGATGGGACGCTTTACGCTCAATCAGCTGATTGACGACTCGGGCTCGGCCAACGTGCTCAATACTTCTGCGCTCAGCATTGAGGAGTTTTTCAATCTTGGCGGCACATACAAAGTTTTCGACTGGTTGGGATTGGGCCTGGCGCTGGGCTATTCCCACCAGAAGACCAATGCTTTTTCGGCGAGTGATGTGAGCGGTTCGCTTTATACTTCTGTTCTCAAGTCGGGGGACCGCATTGTGGTTGCTGGCAATGAGTTGAAGTTGGATCGTAGCGGGCCGATGGTTGAAATCTCCTTAGTCTTGAATTTCTGAGACGTAACCGGACCTGGTACCGGTACGGTGACCGTACACGGGACCCAGGTTACCGTGGTAGGCTTGGGAATTACCCTTTTTCAATTTCTGCGCATCCTTTTCCCTGTGATACTGCATCCAACGGGTCGACGTAGATGAACGGCGCCAGAATAAAAATCCAAACAATGCAAAAGAGCAGCGCCGAGCGTTTCTTCCACCAGCAAATCGGGACACTCAAAAACGGCAACGCTAAAACAACCGCCACAAGATAAAGGTTTTTCACCATTGGGCATTGCGCCTGGCTGAAATTATCAATAACGAGTCCCACAACGCCCAAGCCAATACACATTGCCAGGGCATCCAGAATTCTGCGGCGGCTCTCCCGATAATTTGTTTTTCCCGCACCAAACAATGAAAATGCTCCTCTAGTCGATAATAACCCGGTACGGGACCAGGAGTCGGTACCGGATCAGTTGCCGGTACAGGGGCGGGTCACCGCTCACAGTACACCGGACCCGGGTTCCCGTGTCCCCGAATTTAAATATTCCGCTGCGCGTGCTGCGGCCCCAGCAAAGCAAATGGAATTCGCGCCGTAAACAATCCAAACACAATCGCGCCAGCCGTAATCGCCACTCGAAACGCCAGCTCAATGCCGTGCGCCTGCTGCCCCATCGCCATATTCCTCATCGAGGTCAGTGCAAGCATCCCCGGCAACATTGCAATCATTCCCGGCACTGAAAAAACCTGGCTCGGAATTTTATAGCGCCAGCCCAAGGTAAGACTGATCAGGCCAACTGAAAGCGAGCCCAGAAAACTTGCCGCGACCAGATAGTCCGAGTTGCTGAACAGCCGTAGCACGAGCCAGCCCATCAAGCCGGTGAGTGTTGCCCACGGCAGCGCCTTTACTGGTACTTTGAAAAGAATTCCAAAGCAGCTCACCGAAACCAGAATGGCAAAGATCGAGATGAGCAGCGAGAGCTGGCGCTGCGGGGCCGAGGGCGCGGGCAGAAGGTGCAGCGAGTCTGACAGGTCGTGAAAAAGCATATAGGCCAGAGCCAACGCGAGCAGCGTGAGGATGGCCTGCATCAGCTTGGCCGTGCCCGAAACCAGATTTTGATCAGCCAGCTCGGCAATCGCGGTGGTGAGCGCAAGGCCGGGGACCAAAATAATGATGCCACCAATGGAGTAGGCCTCGAAGGGGGCGGGCAGCAGCAGCTGAAAAACGGCGGCCAGGCCAAGGGTGACGGTGGCGCCCATGAAGTCACGAAAAATAGAGCTCGTGATACGACCGCTCAAGCCGGGCCCCGCAACCCACCAGGTCGCGGTTGCGATGATACCGCTGGCAACGGCGGGCCAGAACATGGTGAAGTCGGTGATGCTCAGGGCAAAGCCCGCTAAAAAAGCCGCCATGAAGCTTTGCCAGAGCTTATAGGGTGGCTTGTTCAACGCCTTTGAATGCATGATCTTGAGACCCTGCACGATTGAAATTTTCTGGGAGTAGACGTCCTCGAAAATTCCTTCCAACCAGCAGAGCCGGCCAAGGTTGATGCCGCCATCTTTTATACGCGAAAGAGTGGTGTGGCTGGCCCCCGACTTGTCGATGCAGCTGACGAAGATGCCCGTCGGCGTGGCAAAAACTTCGGTGGGATAGCCGATCTGCTTGCCCAGTGCCGCAAGGGCCTCTTCGAGGCGGCTGGTGGGGCCGCCGCTGGCAAGATACGCTCGTCCGTATTCGGCCATGAAGGAAAGGGCGTCGTCGCTGGTTGTCGGGCGATTGCGATTGATCATTTGCTCGAAAATATACCATATCCGCTCTCATGTGACTTGCTCCGGACGCGTTATGTGAGACAATTTCAAACATATGGCGGCGACACCACGAAGCTTTGCGGCGGGAGATCAGCTTTTCGGCGAAGGCGAACCTTCGACTTCGATCTTCATTATTCAAAAAGGAATCGTGGCGATTCGAAAGAAAAAGGGCCCGGCCTTTGTCGAAATCGCACGGCTGCGTTCGAACGAGGTTTTGGGCGAGCTATCATTTTTCGACCGTCAGCCACGCAGCGCCACCGCCATTGCGATTACAGTGGTTGAGGCGACGGAGATCGATTTCGCCTCGCTGGATAAAATTTACGGCACCGTGCCGCCCTACTTCAAGACGATCATGGGCGCCGTGGCTTCGCGCCTGCGTCGCGCCAACGATACGATTCGCCGGCTGCAGAAAGATACGGTTTCAGCGGCCGATCTTAAAACTCTCGACTCCGAAACGGAGTCGGGTGGGGCGGACATTAACGAAGTCGAAGGCATTTTAGCCGGCAATATTCCGGAGTCCGAAGCCAAGGACGAATAGCACCGCGGCCTGGTTGGTTTTTAGCGCGGGCCGCTTTTGGCCGCCGGCACGGGAGTCTTGAGCCAGCCCGGATAGGCTTTGCCTTTTTCGTGCATCTCCACGAAATAGGTTAACGCCATGATGACTTGATGATTCAGTGAGCGATATTCGGCTTCGCTGATCTTCTTTAACCGGCCGTGAATCTCCTCGGGGATGCGGAGCGTAATTGGAATAAGCGGTTTTTCACCGTGCGTTAGCGCCATGCGGTTAACGCTAGGTTCAAACTAAAGCGATGGCAAGATGTAGTTTTGGTTAAATTTAGTTGTATTTAGTTTTTGGGAATGTAATAACAAAGAGGTCCGTAAAGGACGTTAAATCTCCCAATATCCCCCAATGGAAAGGCCCGCGTGGAATAGAAGTTCTCCACGCGGGCTTTTCTTATTTTGGGGGTTTACAACGCGGCGCGCGGCTTAAACTTGTAGCCCTTGAGGATCGTGCCATTGGTCAGGGTCACGTAGAGCTGCTCCAGAATGTCGTCGCGAACGGCCTGATCCACGGTGGTTTCGTCAAAACCCGCCTCGCCCAGGTCGCGCACGGTGGGAAGCTGGCCTGAACGGGCCCGAAAATCGCCAATAAAACGCTCGAGTCGGCGCACTGTAAAAGGGTCGATTTTTCGCGTCGGCTTTGCCATAGTAGGCGCAATTATGAGTACGGTTACCGCGAATGTCATGCAGAAAGAAGTCGAGCGCCGCCGCACGTTCGCAATCATCTCTCACCCCGATGCGGGTAAAACGACGCTGACTGAAAAGCTGTTGCTATACGGCGGTGCGATTCATTTAGCGGGTGCCGTCAAAGCCAAGGCCAAGCAGCGCAATACGACCTCAGACTGGATGGAAATCGAAAAGCAGCGCGGCATCTCGATCAGCTCAAGCGTGCTGCAGTTCGAGTACGCGGGGGTGCAGGTAAACCTGCTCGATACACCCGGCCACAAAGACTTCTCTGAAGATACCTACCGCACGCTTACCGCAGCTGACTCTGCCGTGATGCTCATTGATGCCGCGAAGGGCGTTGAGCCTCAGACGCGCAAACTGTTCGAAGTCTGCCGCATGCGCCACATTCCGATCTTCACCTTTATCAACAAGATGGACCGTCCGGGCCGCGAGCCACTCGACCTGCTCGATGAGCTCGAAAAAGTACTGGGCATTCGTTCCTGTCCCATGAGCTGGCCCATTGGCATGGGGCCGGACTTTCGCGGCGTTTACGACCGCAAGAACCAGGAAATTCTGCACTATCAACGCGAAGGCGAAGCGAACGTCAGCAGCAAGCTGCAGCCCACGAAGGTGACCAGCCTTAAAGACGAGTTCGACGAGACGTTCCGTTCCGAGCTCGAGCTCGTTGAGCTTGCCGGTGACGCGTTTGACTGGGATCGCATTAACCGGGGCGAACTTACGCCGGTATTTTTCGGCAGCGCCATGAACAACTTCGGCGTGCAGCATTTTCTGGAGCGCTTCATCGAGCTGGCACCCACGCCGGCGGCGCGCATGACCGAAGCCGGTGGCGTAGTCGAGCCCACCGATCCGAACTTTTCGGGGTTCTTTTTCAAGATTCAGGCAAACATGGATCCGGCGCACCGTGATCGCGTGGCGTTCATGCGAGTGTGCTCGGGCAAGTTTACCCGGGGCATGACGGTGAAACACGCGCGCTTAAACCAAGAGGTAAAGCTGACCAAGCCGCTGAATTTTTTCGCGCAGGAACGCATCATCATCGACGAGGCCTGGCCGGGCGACATTGTCGGTATTCTGGATACCAGCGGTGATCTGCGCATTGGCGACACGCTTTGCGAAAAGGGCCGCTTCGAGTACGAAGGCGTGCCCCGGTTTTCGCCCGAGCATTTCGCGGGGGTCACCATTCTGGATCCGATGAAGCGCAAGCAGCTCAAAAAAGGCCTGGATCAGCTGAGCGAAGAGGGCGTCGTGCAGGTTTACCGTCAGCGCGGCATGCTCGATAAGGACCCGATTCTGGGCGCCGTGGGCGCCCTGCAGTTTGAAGTGCTGAAGTTTCGCCTGCAGGCCGAGTACAGCGTGAATGTGAATATCGAAAAGCTGCCGTTCATCTGCGCGCGCTGGGTGGAAGGCGCGGGCTTTGACGCCGACGCCTTTGAGCGGCGCGAAGGCAATCGTGCGGTCGAAGATAGGGATGGTCAGCTCGTCGTCCTGTTTCGCAGTGAGTGGGCCCTGCGTTGGGCCGAGGAAAATCACAAGAATTTCAAGTTTTCTAAAACAGCGATTTTGAAAAGGGGATTGGCAACATGAACGAACAGGAAATGAAGGCGGAACTCGAACGGCTGCGCAGCGAAAACGACGCGCTCAAGAAAACTTCGGCCAAGGGCCTGAGCATGAAGATCAGTGAAAAAGGCGGGCTGTCGATATACGGCCTGGGCCGTTTTCCGGTCACGCTCTACAAAGAGCAATGGACCAAGCTGCTGGAGATGACCGAAGACATCCGCGCTTTCATGAAGGCCAACGACGACAAGCTCAAGACCAAACAGTGAAGAAGACGAAGGCAGAAGCGGGCGCTTTCGCGCGGGCCGTGCGGACACTGGCCTCGGGTAAGGTCGCGGCGCGGCCGCGCGCGTTGCCAGATTATCCGTTCGATCGCAAGCTGCTGGCAGCCAGCCGGCTTTATACCATCAGCCGCTATTTATATGTCGAGGGTGGCGGTAAGTTTGAGGCAACTCTGG
>JBBRLF010000279.1:0-6936 GCA_038231515.1 candidate division WWE3 bacterium | reverse complement strand
AGGGCTGGGTGGCGGCCGCTGACTGGGGTGCAGCTATGTCAAGTGACTTGGCGGCCTGGAATGAAGCGCTGTGTGCGGCCGCCGCGCTGCCGCGCGTCTCTCTGCGTCTGCAGGCAACGCCATTCCCGCTAAATATTGGTCAAAGCTATCGCCGGCTGTTTCGCACGAAGATGTGCGAGGCCCGCGGACTGGGCCCCGAGCGAATCAATATTTACGACAACCAGAGCGCCGCGCAGCTGGACGGCAGTGACCCACGTCATCTGGTGGCCACCCTCTACTCGCCAAACTCCGATCTGCTCTACGAAATCGCCTATACCGCGTGCCTGGCGCTGGTCGGTGAGCTACTCGATACCCAGGGCCTGCATCGAATCCACGCACTAGGCATTTCGGCCCACGGCCGCAACGCACTCTGCGTACTGGGCGAACGTGGCGGCAAATCGACGTTAGCCATGGCGCTGCGTTTAACCAGCCCTGAGCAGGTTCGATTCTTTTCAGATGAAACGCCGCTGTTATCCCGCGGCAAGATGCACCCGTATCCAAATCGCCTGGCGCTGCTGCCAGAGGCCATCGAACTACTTGGGCTTAAGTCTGCGCCAGCAGGCCGGCCCTTTCGACGCCGACAGTTCCCACTCAAATATCTTTACTCCTGGCATCCACATGAGGTGGCCGCTGCTGGCCCTATTGACGCCATACTCGTCGACGGTGGACGTAATGCCGCCCACCCGGAGATATCCAAGTGCAACCCGGCGCGCGGCTTGGCCGCTCTTACCCACTCCATGGTAGTGGGTCAGGGCGTAGCTCAGATGACTGAGTATCTCTTGCGGTTCAATCCGGCCCAGCTACTGAGACTCGGCAACATCGGTGCTTCACGAGCGCAGGTTGCCCTCGCAGTTCTGCGCACCTCGCCCGTATTCCTGTTCCGGCGTTCGGACGACCCTCTGGCCAACGCGCGTGCGCTACTAAATTTTCTCAGGACCGGCCTTTAAACGCTAAAAGATTTTGCACTGCCACCAATCCGATGTCAGGCTTGACTCCATGCCAATCGCGAACTGGCTCGCACTGGATTTTTTGCAGAAGGCCCAAAGACTCACCAGCGATTCGCGCTTCAACGGTGCTCACACCATGGCGCGTCAGCTCTATCTGCGCGCCTTTACCCCCGCCTTAGAAGCCTATCTGAAGCTTCGCTTCGAAAACCGGCAGTGGCGCCTGAAAGTCCGGCACTCGGTATCGCACGGCAAAGGCTTCAACGTATTTGGCAGCGACCTCGACTATTCCATCATCATCGAAAACTCGTTCGATCAGACCACGCCGCTACGACGTCT
This sequence comes from candidate division WWE3 bacterium, assembly GCA_038231515.1. Taxonomy (GTDB): domain Bacteria; phylum Bdellovibrionota; class UBA1018; order UBA1018; family UBA923; genus JACQAX01. The sequence goes on along the minus strand of JBBRLF010000279.1, from coordinate 5,614 downwards.
TATCGCCCTTTACGACGAGACCAAAGCCCTGCTGCCCTTCATTGGCGAGCTCGAAATCTATACCGAAGCCGAATGGCGCCACAAAAAAAAGGTGCTGAGCAGCCACGGCACCGTTCTTTTGCTCATCTGGAATCTGCGCAAGATTGCCTGGGAGCAGGCAAAACTCAAAACTGCGCCGTCGGAGTACCATCGTCGCAAATGCGAACGGGTGCTGGGCCGGCTTCTTGCCCAGTTCGACGCCACTCCCAACCGCCACTTCACCGAAAATTTCGCCCGCGTCGCCCCTTTCGTCTCGACGTTTATCGAGGCGAACTTTGGCAGCGCCCCGTTGACGCCAGCCGTAGGCAGTATTGAAGGCTTTTCGGGCTTCCTCGAGGCTCGTCTGTGCGCGAAGGTCGAGCAAAGCGAGCGGGATCTGCCTTTGAGTTCCGGCTCTGCGGCCGTTCTTGCGGCGCTGCTGCCTGATGCGGACACGTTTTTTTCTGATGTCGAGCTTCTCGAAAGCTTACGATCCAGGCCACAGCTTCGCAAAGCGCTGGTGGCAATCGCCTCGACCGAACTGCTAGTCAATTACTCCGTCATTCGAATTGGCGCCTCAGTCCTGCCCGAAACCGGGGCCTGGATTGCGCGGCTGCAGGCAACCCTCAAAAAATATGATCTCGAGCGGCTGGGCGCTGGGCTGTGGTTTTCATGACGCGAAAACCGGTTTCGGTGCAGGCGTTAATTGTTACCCAGGGACGCACCGCCTGGCTTTGCCGCTGCATCAAGAGCCTTACGGCTGCCGCCGAACATTGCGGTGAAGTCCAGCTGAGCTTCGTCCTGGGAATAAATGGCCTCGACACGAAGTCCAGCGCCGCCCTTGACGAGCTGAACCTCTCCTATGTCTCGCTCAAACATTCCACGCCGGCTCAGGCCCGCAACAGCCTCTTCGCCCAACTTTCCGGCGACTGGGTGCTGTTTATCGACGACGATGCTTTTGTAGCGCCGGATTTTTTTGAGTGCTTTCTCGTGGCGCTGAAAACCTTTCCCGAGGCCGGCGCGGTGGGCGGTCCCAATCTCACGCACCCCGACTCCAGCCCCTTTCAGCGCGTCACTGGCGAAGTTTTATCCTCCCGTTTCGCAACCTTCCTGTCTTGTGCACGCTATCGTCCCGTGGGCGCCATCCGACCCTGCAATGAGGCGGCGCTTATTTTGTGCAATCTGTTTGTCAAAAACGAATGCCTGCTGCCCCTGAAGTTTCCAACCCACATCGTAAGCGCCGAAGAAAATTGGCTGCTGACTCGAATGGCAAAAGACGGGGCACAGCTTATCTATGCACCCGCACTTTGGGTTTGGCATGAGCGGCGCGAGGGCTTTAGGGCGCTGGCACGCCAGGTTTTTAAATACGGACGCGGCCGAGGACAAAGCCTTCGCCTCAATCCCGATGCAATTCGCGCCACGCATCTGCTGCCCTCGATTTGTCTGCTTTACACGATCGGCTATGGCGCGGCCCTGGGCGCAGGCGCTGTTCCACTTTTTCCGGGCGCGGCACTTTTTCCGGCATACGCCGCGCTGTGTGCCTGGTTTGCCGCAACTCGAACCAGGTCATTTTTCAAAGCCAGCCTGATTTTTCCGCTCATTCATGTTTCTTATGGCGCAGGAGTGTTGGTCGGACTGACGGCCTTTACAAAACAGCGCTGAGCGCTTCCGCCGCGGCTGCATCGTTCTTGCATCTTACCTCACATGAAGAGCAAGAAAGGCCGCTCGCTCGTTCGCAAGATATTGGAAGCTCATCTGATTGACGGAACGCTGGATCAGGACGCCGAGAACAGCTTTCGCGTGGATCAAGTGCTGCTGCAAGATGCGACCGGAACCATGGCCTTCATGGAGTTCGAAGAAATCGGCACGTCGCGCGTCAAAGTTCCACTGGCTATCGTTTACGTCGATCACAACATGCTGCAGATCGACTACCGCAACGCCGAGGATCATCTTTTTCTGCAAACTTTTGCCGCGCGCTACGGCATTCACTATTCGCGGCCGGGCAACGGCATCTGTCATCAGGTGCACACCGAGCGCTACGCGCGGCCCGGTGCCTTCCTGGTCGGCTCAGACAGTCACACCCCAACTTCCGGCGCCGTGGGCTGCATCGCCATTGGCTCGGGCGGCATCGATATCGCGACGGCGCTGGCAGGTTATGCCTTTGACCTCAAATCGCCCATCATCTGTGGAGTTCGTCTCGAAGGCAAACTCCAGCCATGGGTGCAGTCCAAAGACGTCATTCTCGAGCTGCTGCGCCGGCTCACCGTGAAAGGCGGCGTCAACCGAATCTTCGAATTTCACGGCCCGGGCGTCGAAACCCTCTCGGTAATGGAACGCGCGCCGATCTGCAATATGATTACCGAGCTCGGCGCCACGAGCGCCATTTTTCCCAGCGACGAGCGCACGCGCGAATGGCTGCGCTGGCAGAAGCGCGAACACGATTGGATTTCCCTGCGAGCCGACTCGGCCGCACATTACGACGAGCAGCTCACCATCGACCTCTCGACCCTCGAGCCGCTGATTGCCTGCCCGCACAGTCCGGACAACGTCGTGCCCGTGCGCGAGGTGGCGGGTCGCGCGGTTGCGCAGGTCTGCTTCGGCAGCTCGGTCAACTCGTGGTTTTCAGATCTGGCGCTGCCTGCCGCAGTGTTGCGCGGTCATCGAGTTCCGGCCACTGTTCAGTCGGTAACCCTGAATCCCGGCTCGCGACAAATTCTGGATACGATCGACCGCGCCGGAGTGCTCCTTGAGCTGATTGAGTCCGGTGTTCGCGTGCTCGAACCGGCCTGTGGCCCCTGCGTGGGCATGGGCTCCGCGCCGCCCGAGGGCATGCCCTCGGTTCGCACCTTCAACCGCAACTTCAAGGGCCGCAGCGGCACGTGGAACGATGCCGTCTACCTTTGCAGTCCGGCAACGGCGGCCGCCACGGCACTTACCGGAGTCATCACCGACCCTCGTACCTTGGGCAAGATGCCAAAGATCACGTTACCCGACCAGCCCACGATCGACGACCGGTTTGTCATCGTACCGCCGCCCCTCGAAGAGGCCGAAAAGATACGCGTCTTTCGCGGACGCAATATCGTGTCGCCGCCGCCGCAGTCGCCTCTGGGATTGGCGCTCAGCGGCGAGGTGCTTATCGTACTGGGCGACAACGTTTCGACCGGCAGCATGAGCCCCGACGGCGCAGAGGTAATGGCTGATCGTTCGAATCTGGAAGCCATCGCAAAATATTGCTTCATGAAGGAAGACCGCGACTTCGTCCGTCGCGCCAAACTCGCGGGCACCGGGTTTATTGTAGCTGGCGATAACTATGGCCAAGGCAGCTCACGCGAGCATGCCGTACTGGCTCCCAAATATCTGGGGGTCGTCGCCGTGTTCGCAAAATCGTTTGCACGCATCCATCGGCGAAATCTGATTTATCAAGGGCTGCTTCCCCTGCTCATCGACGACGATTTTTTAAAAGCGGCCGCAATTGGCAAGCCCATACTGCTCCCTACGGTACATAGCGAGCTCGACTCCGAAAAGGGCCGCATCACCGTGCAAACTGCCAATGGGCGCTACGAGTCCAGACATGATCTGTCCACGAGAGAGCGGGCTATTGTGCTGAGTGGCGGCATTCTCTCTTACCTTTCACGCCGCGGGCTGATGCATGGCGCGGCTTAGGCGACCGCTCTAAACTCAAGCGAGTGCAAGGCTTCGGTCGCCAGACAATATTCGTAAGCCGCTTTCATATGGGTATCCACAAGCAGATTGTCGCGCTCGGGCATCGCAAGAATGGTTTCGAGATGCTGTCGCGCTTTAGCGCCAAAGCGGTCGGCGAGCCCGGTCAGCTTGAGTCGCGCCAGTCTACTTTCGATTTCGCTCAGGCTCTGCTCAAGGACTCTGGTAACATTCACTGAGTTCAGCCCGGGCACATGCGGAAGATCTTCAAAATGTTCGAGCAGAAAATCTATCTTCACGTCAAACCAGGTTGCGCGGCACAAGTGCGTTACGGCAATGGCCTGCAGCTCGGCGCCTTGCAGGTCGCCGCGGCTGTAAGCCTGAAAGCTTTGCAGATACAGCCGGCGCAGCTCCAGAAGCGCTGACTCGTCATTCGCGTATATTGATACCTCAAGCAGGGCATCGTACGCGCGCCGCAGCTCGGCGGCCGGACCTTTGTGACGCGAATGGCTGGCTCCCCAGAGTTCATGTAAGGCGCGCTCTTCCGAAAACTCAAGCTGATAGGGCATCGGGCCTCCTAGCTACAGCCCAAGCAGCGTGCAGACTTCATACCAGCCTAGTTGACGAATTTCGAAGATCTGGCTTCTTCGCAGCCAACGGAGTCGTTCATCCGGCACGCCTTATTGAAATACTCAGCAGCGCGGGCCGGGGCACGCTCAACACCAGCGCCATTTTTAACAGCCAGTCCGGCCTGTGTACAAGCTTCGGGCACGTCTTTGGCACAGCCCTTTTGAAATGCGTCGTAGGCTTTCTGCGGCGACGCGGCTCCCGTGATTCCCTTGGCATAGCCAAAGCCCAGGCTGGTACAGGAGTTGCCAACACCAAGCTCGCAGCCTTTCTGATAATACTCCATGGCTTGGGCGTAGGATTGGGTGACCCCGGAGCCATTCGCAAAAAGCTGGCCCATTGCCGCACAGCCCAGCCCATGGCCGCCTTTACAGGTCGCTTCAAAAAAACGAGATGCACTCGTGAACTTATTTTCGTCAACCAGAGTAACACCAGTGCGATAGCAAAAGGCGAGGTCATCGCCGCATCTGGCTATCAAGCCGGCTTCCACTTGTGGATCCAAGCCAGTGGAATCCTGACTGGGTACCGCGGCTACCGCATTGCCCGTCGCCGGTGGCGTCGAGCCTGTCGCCACTGCTGGCGACGCATCGGCTGGCGGTGCATCAGTCTGAGTTATTGGCGTTGCCGCACTTTGCTGCTGGGCCGGCGCCTGCTCGCCCATCGAGGTGTCTTCGGCGGTCAGTACGTTCTTGCGCTCCAGAAGGCGGGCCCAGGGAGTTTTCATTCCGTTGGCGCTTTTCTTCGTGGCCACATACCCGATTCCAACGACGACACTCAAGATGGCAACCACCTTAAGGGTTGTGACCAGAAACGTGCTTTCGCGCAAGGGTTTGCCCGCCGCGGTCGAATATTTAGGCGCAATCGCGGTCGCAGCAAGCTTTGGAACTTCCAAAGCTTCGGTCGAAAGCACAATACCCATGGCGGCTTCGGTAGAAGTGCGTTGCTTATGAGCGGCACGTTCGTGAGTACGTTGCAGCTCCTCGGCATCATCTGCCGCATCGCTTACCTTCTCGATAAAGATTTCCGGCTCAGGCGCCAGCGCCGCGGTCTGCCTCGGCTTTGATTTGGCATGAGGAACCCCTTTTACGGCAGCGGCTTCCACTGGCGGCTGCGCCTTGGGGGCTTGCTCTTCCTCGTCGACCTCAGACAGGTCGGGCAGGAGATCGTCTGGAATATCATTGTCATTTGAGTTCGAAATAACCAGCTCCCCGCGAATTCATAGGTGGAATGGCACCTCTAATAGCTGCTTATCGTCTCATTGGGCATGGAGCTAAAGAGCCATTGCAATTTCATCTTTTTCGTTTAAGTT
>JBBRLF010000278.1:0-7016 GCA_038231515.1 candidate division WWE3 bacterium | reverse complement strand
GGGCATCCGCACTCTGCGGTTTCGGGCGATGCCCTTGCTGCGTTTACGGCGCTTCACAAGGTGCCGCTCGTGACACCAACGACGAAAGGTCGCATATCTCACCACGAGGCCGTGGTGTTCTTTCAGGGCCTCAAGACAGTGGGTCATATTGAAGTCGAAATACTTGTCTGAGACGAGCCTCATGACTTCCGCTTTGAGCGCGTCGGACTTTTTGTTAAAGGGCGTCCTTTCCCGGTTCCCGTGAATCACGCCAAAGAGACCTTTCTTCTCGATCCGGCGCGCCAAGCGCGTGACGGTGCGCTCGCGGACCTCGAGAAGCTCGGCCGTCTCCCGCCGATTCAACTTTCCATTCAAAAAGTCTGACACAGCTTGGTAAGTAAACTGCCCATTCTTGGACATATAGATCCCCTCGTCTCGTTCCATGAGCCCCGGTTTCTCTGATGTGAATCAGGGGCTTAGATTAACCAGGGGGCGACAAAGTCGCTGGAGAATTAGAGGGGGACAAAATCGCTGAAGAATCACATCAATTCAAGATCCGGGCAACATTAGCCGATCCGTAGACATGGCTCTTTGTAACAAGCTAAGACTTCCCGCAGTCTTCATCCTGGCCCTAACCTTCGCGCTCGGCGCATGCGCGACCCCGTCCCGCTACCTTGCGGCGACACATACGGCCCCCACCGCAACGCCAGCCGCCAACAGCGCCGAGTTCAGCTACAACTACCCCCAGATGTTTTCGTTTGCGCGCGAGCTGCTGACGCGCACCGAGGTCAAAAAATTTCTCAAGAAGGCTTTCGCTGAAGAGCTCCTGATTAGCGACGAGCTGCAGAAGAAGTTTGGCTACCCCGAAAAAGAAACCGACATGGCCGAGAGCCAGTTCGTACTTCTGCTGCAGCACAACCCCAAGCTCTGGAAGTTTCTCGAACAGTACATCAAGGCCGTGCCCGAGATCAAAGAGGGCAACAAGAAGCAAGCAGAAGTAATCAAGGAATGGCGCGCCAAGTTTCTGGAAGTCATCGACGACAAGGGCGTACTGGAAGCCTTCAAAAAATACAACGATCCTACCGAACCCATGCCGCTGCTGACGCCGCCGGGCGAGACGGGCTACAAAAACATGCGGTTTTTCGTGGACCACGCGATGGTGAAAAACGGGCAAAAAATCGCTCCTTCAAATCTAAAGCAGGTTTGGCTCGACTTCATCAACTCGGCCACCAAAGAGCTCGCGATCAATGTCTATGACTTCGATTTGCAAGAGGTTGCCGATGCCTTGATTGCCAAAGCCGGCGAAGGCGTCGCGATTCGCCTTGGCATCGACGCCGGTGTGATCGGACAACGCCCCGAGGTGAAAGCCATCTTTGATCAGCTGAAAAAAACCAAAGGCATCACCGCCAAAGCAATCGATGCTGTGGGGCTCAACCACCAGAAGCTGGGCACGAAAGACTGGAGCCTGCCGCAAAAAGCCGGCGTGCTGTTCTCTTCGGGCAATCTCACCCAGTCCTGCATCGGCCCCGAGGGCGACCTGCCGCAGATTCCGGCCAAAGATCGGCCCGCCTTTTCCATTCCCAACGCCAACCACGTCGTAACCATGGACAGCATGGTGCTGGCCAATCTGGTCAATCACGAGCTGACGAAAACCATCGACCTGGGTTTGCGCGGCAAGGAATATCCGCTGGGCGGCTCGTATCTGGTGCACGGGCCCAAGGGCAACGGCCCGCACGACCCCTACGTCATCGTAGCGTTTTCGCCCCATGGCGGCCTGGGCAATATCAATAACGACATCATCGCCAAAACTTTGCTGAGCACCCGCGGCCCGGTGCGCATGTTGCAGTTCGCCTTCAGTTCGCAGGACGTTGAAAACGCCCTACTCGAGCGCGCCAAGCTCGAAGCCAAAGAAGGCCATGATTTTGACTTCGGCAGCGTGGGCGACACGCCGTTTGCCATGCGCGACTGGAGCATCTTTTTGAATATGTCGGGTTATGAGCTCAATGTGGAGGGCACCCACCACGAATACCGCGCGATGAAGAAAAGCGAATGGGCCGACGCGCTGGGCGCCGCAAAATTTCAGGAGCTCAAGGCGAATATTCGCGTGGCTCCGGCAACCTACGGCAAGCACCAGTGGACTGGCCCGGATGGCAAATCCTACGAGGTCACCTCCAAAGTGCACCACAAGTTCATGCGCTCGGGCGACGCCGTCATCATGGGCACCTCATTTAACTTCAGCGAAAATGCGCTCACCAACAACGAGCAGATTCTGGTTGTCGTCGACCGCGAAATCGCCGACGCTTCGATGGCCATGTTCGAGGGCCTGCGCGCGGACAGCCCGCGCTCGGTCGAAGAGACTGCAGTCAAACGCAACAGCTTCAAGACCGATGACGATGCCGGCATCGACGAGCTCCAAGTCAAACCCGACAGCAAGGCCAAGCTGCTCGAGAGCTTTCTGGTCGGTCGTTCCAAAGCGGGTAAAGCGCGCGCCGCTGCCGAAACGGCCAGGACCTGTGTGGAAGACCTTACGGCAAAGTAGCGGTTAGAAAAATCGCCAGCTCGCAACCTTGGGGCCAGCGGCATGTTGGACGACCTGCGAAACCGTCATAACATGGTCGGAAAATGGCTCCCAGGAATGCGCTGAGCTGCCGTCACCGCCATAGCGGTTTTGGTCGCTGCTGTTGCAAGCCAGAAAGCATACCGCCACTACGGCGAGCACCAAGGTGATGAGCGCGCGACGCCGGTTGCGGCGCCTTTTGCTTCGATATCTTGAAATCATTCGCGGTGACATATACAAGAGCTATGCCACGGCAGAGCTGCAAGATCACTTGGATTTTTGCGACTCCCGGGGGCTGAAACCCGCTCAGGGTTACACGAGTGTCTATTTCTTATTCAGGCTATCGAGAAACTCTTTGCGGTCCTTTTCAGAGGACGCCTGATAGGCTTTGCGCTTGCCCTCGAGGCCCTTTCGGAACTCATCCATCTTCTTGTGCTCGCCCTTTTCAAACTCTTCATATTTTTTACGGGCTTCACTCTCGGCCTTGGGGTCAGTAGCGCTGGCAATAGTCTCGTCGCGGGTGCGTTCGGCTTCGCGTTTGTCCTTGCGAATGGTGTCGGCGAAATCGCGTTCTTCTTTGATGCGTTCGTCTTCAAAGGCCCAGCGCTTGTCCTGCTCTCGCTTGATAAACTCAAAGCGCGTTTTACGCCGCTCGATGGCCTTCTCATTCGACTTGCTGTCGGCGTGCACGGCCGTTGCCGCAATAGTCAGGCCCAGTGTGGCAATAAGCAAACTTTGCAATCTCAGAAAACGCATCGGAGCCTCCCAGTGTAGCAGCCCGTCCAGAGTAACAAACTTTGCTCACCGAGGGCTGAATATTTTTTTCCACTCGTCTTCTTTAAAACCGACCATTCCCATGGTGGCGGACAGCACAAAGGGCCGCTTGATAAGCCGGCCATTGGCGGCGAGAAGCCTCAGCGCCTCGTCTTGGGTCAGCGTCTTGAGCCGGGTGCTCAAGCCCAGTTCGCGATAGACCTGGCCCGAGGTATTGAAGAGGCGGCCAACCTCCCCATCCAGATACGCGAGCATTTTTCGCAACTCAGCCAGACTGGGCGGGGTCTCCCAGATCGGGACGCGCTCAAAGGCCACATCATTTTTCAGAAGAAATTTTATGGCTTTGCGGCAGCTGTCGCACTTTTCATATTCGTATATTTTTACTTTATTCATTAGACTGCTATAAAATGGCTTTACTCTATTCGGCCACTCTTTTCTCCAGCGCTTTTTTGCTCTTTTCCGTACAGCCCATGGTTGGAAAGTTCCTCTTGCCTCTGCTGGGTGGCTCGCCCCAGGTGTGGAACACCTGCATGGTTTTTTTTCAGGCGCTGCTGCTGTTCGGTTACCTCTACGCTCACGCGCTCGCACGCTATGTGCCGGCGCGTCACCAAGGTCGAGTTCATCTGCTGATCCTGGCCTTGGCCTGTGCGTGTCTTCTTGGCGCAGGTCAGCCGAATCCCGCAGCCGCAATGCGGGCCGGCGACTCTCCGGTGATTTGGATTCTGGGTACCCTGCTGCGGTGGGTGGGACTGCCCGTATTTTTACTTGCTGCCACCTCGCCTCTGCTTCAGCTCTGGTACGCACGCACTGGCGGCAAAAAGCCCCGGGACCCCTATTTTCTCTACGGCGCCAGTAATCTGGGCAGCTTGCTGGCGCTGCTCAGCTATCCGCTGGTGCTCGAGCCGGCGTTCACGCTCTCGCGGCAGCGCACGCTGTGGAACGCCGGCTATCTTGCATTAGCCGCGGCGCTTGCCGCCATTGCGGCGACAAAGCATGCCGTAAGCCACGCTACCAAGCTGCCACCGGCCCGGCCAATTCCAAAGTTGCGACTTGCGCGCTGGGTTTTACTCGCCTTCGTTCCTTCCAGCCTCTTGCTTGGAGTCACCTCTTATCTTTCGACGGATATTGCGCCGGTGCCCCTGCTTTGGGTTTTACCGCTGGCGATTTATCTCATGACGTTTATCGCGGCAGCCCGGGGCCTCACACCTTCAACCGTCAATAAGATTGCCCGTGCCTTGGCGCTTGCAGCCCTGTGCGCGATCTGCGCACTTTCGACGTCGTTTGACTTTCCAGAAATGCTGCTCGTGATCTTACATCTCACCCTATTTCTATTGGCGGCCACGCTTTGCCACGGTCTACTGCTGAACTCCCGTCCGCCGGCAAGCCAGCTCACGATTTTCTATCTTTGCGTCGCGTTGGGTGGCGTGCTGGGCGGCATATTCAATACGCTGGTGGCCCCCTTGCTTTTCAGCACGCTTGCGGAATACCCCCTGGCCATCGTGCTGGCGGTGGGGCTTCGGCCCGGACGCGTGCAGCCCAGCTCGCTTCGCGCGCGGAGCCTGGATCTGGCTTATGCGGGGGCAGTCGGACTGTGCTTCGTGCTGCTGCAAAGACTTGGCGCAAATGCGTCCTGGCTGCCCCAGCATCTGCACAACGTCATCAATCTGGGACTGCCTGCCCTGCTTTGCCTGCGCGTAAGCGCACGACACTTTCGATTCGCACTGGCGTTAGCTTCACTCTATATCTGCAGCACGCTCATTGCGACTACGGGGCAAGACATCTTGGCTCGGCAACGCAGCTTTTTCGGATCACTTCTGGTAAACCTGGATCTCAAGACTAAAACTAATCTGCTTTTTCATGGCCGCACGCTACATGGAGCACAGTCGCAGCTGCCCGCAAGTCGGCGTGAGCCTCTTTCGTACTACTCCCGCCTGGGGCCCGTCGCGGATATTCTGGCCTATGCGCCACACCGAAGCGACGTGGCGGTCGTGGGACTTGGGACAGGTTCAATGGCCGCCTATGCGCGGGCAACCGAAAGCTGGACCTTTTACGAGATCAATGCCCAGGTCATCGCCATTGCGAAGAATCCCGGCTTTTTCACCTTTCTGCGCGACGCGAGCGCGGTGGCCGATATTCAAATCGAGCTGGGCGATGCACGCCTGCGCTTGCAGCAGCAAGCTGATGCCTCGCTGGACGTCTTGATTGTCGATGCCTTTGGCTCGGACTCAATCCCCGTCCATCTCATCACCCGTGAGGCCGTGGAACTCTATTGGCGCAAGCTTAGGCCAGACGGCCTGCTGGCCTTTCATATCTCGAACAGGTTTCTCGAGCTCTCAAGGGCTCTGGGCCCGCTCGCCACCGCTACCGGCGCCAAAGCCTTTCATCGCGTCCAGCGACTCGATTCCACCACAAATGCACTCGCCTTCGTCATGCCTTCGCACTGGCTCGTCATGGCCCGGACCAAGGCAACGCTCAACCGTTTTGCGGCCGACCCGCGCTGGCCGGCAGTCGAAAACTCAACGTCGGCCCGCGTCTGGAGTGACGACTACTTCAACCTGCTTGCGCTCTTGCGCATCTGGTAATCCGGCTTAAGATGGATGTTCGATGACGAAACCCCTTTCAAACTTCAGCGAGCCTCGGATTTTAGGGCGCAGCGGCCTTCGTACCAGAGCCTTGGGATTTGGTGCTTCGTATGGCGCGCCCGCCAAGGCCTATGAGCAGGCCTTTGAGCGCGGCTGCAATTATTTTTACTGGGGCTCGGCCCGGCACGAAGGCATGGGCGAAGCGATTCGCACCCTTGCCCCCCGCAATCGCGAAAAGCTGCTCGTCGTACTGCAATCCTACTCCCGCTTCGGCACCGTGCTCAAATTGAGTGTGCGCGGCGGACTCAAACGTCTGAAGCTCGACTACGCCGACGTGCTGCTGCTGGGCTGGTTTAACACGATGCCAGGCAAAGGCGTGATGGACGCGGCCCTGAAGCTCAAAGACGCTGGCGTAATCAAAACCATTGCGGTTTCCTGTCACAATCGCCCGATGTTTCAGACCTACATCAACGACCCGCGCTTTGACATCATCATGACCCGCTACAACGCCGCCCATCGTGGCGCTGAACGTGAGGTATTTCCACATTTGGAAACGGCCAAAAATCCGCCGGGGGTGGTGACTTACACCTGCACGCGCTGGGGCTTTCTGGTCAATCCCAAATATACCCCTGCGGGAATGAAAACACCTACCGCGGCCGACTGCTACCGGTTTGCACTCTCGAATCCGAATGTGAATCTCGCGCTCTCGGGGCCGGCAAGCGAACTGGAAATGACGGCCAACCTCAAAGCGCTCGAACTGGGGCCGCTCAATACAGAAGAGCTGGGCTGGATGAAGGCCGTGGGAGATCACGTGCACCAGATGACGTCAAAAAAAGTTTTGGCCAACCCGTTCATGCAGCGAAAGCAGTGAAAAAACCGTCGATGTTCTGAGCAGTTGCTCCAGTCTTATAGTAGCGCGCGGGGCCCGTTTACCCCCTTTGAGTTAACTCACGAGTTAACTGCGTCTCCAGAAAACGCTGACTTGCCTGTGGGTTCGTCAGGTGCTGAATTTCAAGCAATTCGCTAATGCTCCGTGGCACCACACTTGCTTTTACTTAAGCCAAGGAGACAGAGAAAATGAACAAGACCATTCGTAAAAACGCGCTCGTCGTTATGAGCGTACT
>JBBRLF010000277.1:0-7040 GCA_038231515.1 candidate division WWE3 bacterium | reverse complement strand
TGAGCGGCCGTTTCTGGCGCTGCTCGAGCACGTGGCGGGTAAGCGCACGGAGAGCGAACTGCTGCGCACCTACTTGCGGCGTGACGGTGTGGTGAAGCTGATGTCGTCGCCGAAGGAGCACGACATTCCTTTTAAGGAGAGTGGCATTCCGACCTATGAGGGGCTGCCGCTGGAAAAATATCTCTCGGTGCTGGAGATGCTCAATCCCATGCACCGGCTGTGGTCGGATGCGCGCTGGAACAAGGCCACGCTGGCGCATGGCTGTTACTGGAAGAAGTGCAGCTTTTGCGACGTGACGTTGGATTACATCGGACGCTACGATGCGGCCGGGGCTGACCTTATTCTGGAACGCATGCTGGCGGTGGTGCGTGAGACTGGGCAAAGCGGTTTTCACTTTGTTGATGAAGCCGCGCCTCCGGCGGTGCTCAAGAGCTTGTCCACGCGTATTCTGGAACGCGGCCTGGCTTTTTCCTGGTGGGGAAATATTCGTTTCGAAAAAACGTTTACGCCCGAGCTGACTGCGTTGATGGCGGATGCGGGATGTATCGCGGTGAGCGGCGGTTTGGAAGTTGCCAGCGACCGGTTGCTCAAGCTGATGCAAAAAGGCGTGACCGTCGAGCAGGTCGCGCGCGTGACCCGCGCCTTTCGCGATGCCGGCGTCATGGTGCACGCTTATCTGATGTACGGCTTCCCGACCGAGACCGAGCAGGAAACGATTGACTCGCTTGAGCGCGTGCGCCAGCTGTTTGCCGCAGACTGCATTCAGTCGGCTTACTGGCACCGCTTCTCGGCCACGGCCCATAGTCCGATTGGGCACGATCCCAAAGCCTTTGGCATCAAGCTTACGCCCATGCCGGCAGTGACGTTTGCGCGCAACGACCTGGATTTTGAAGATCCCACGGGCTGCGATCACGATGCCTTGAGCTTTGGACTGAAAAAAGCCTTATACAACTACATGCACGGAATCGGGTTGGACGAGGACGTCCGGTCGTGGTTCGAGAAAAAAGTTCCACGCACCACGGTGCCGAACGACCTGGTCCAACGGGCGCTTGCCGAATTCAAGAAGCCAGTGCGTGCGACGGGGCGGCCTCGCGGCCAGTGAAGCGGGGCGTGGAACCCGCGCCGGTCTTTGCCTGCGCACCAAAGCACAGCTGATGAATCGTGGCGTGCGCAAGGTCGAGATGTTCGAACTGGTTTGTGCACTTGAGACCCAGAAAGGCGCCCTGCATGAGCATGGCGACGGTGATGGCCATTTCACCGGCATTGCGATCGGCTGGAATCATGCCGCGGGCCTGCGCGCGTTGAATGAGCTGAGTCCACGAGTCGCGGTAGAGGTTAAGCGCGCGCATGGCCTCGGTGAGCAAGGCTGGGCACTGCGTGGCATTTTCATTGGCGAGGTTGCCGGCTGGGCAGCCAAATTTGAATTCTTCAGCAACGGTGCCACTGCGCAGCTCGCGAAAAAACTCTGAAACAGAAGTTTCAGGCGACAGCCCCGTGTTGAGTACCGTGCGGTCGAGCAAATCCTTAATGGTCGCATAGTGCATCTGCAGCACGGCCACGCCTAAAGCTTCCTTGCTGCGGAAGTAATAGTAGAATGATCCTTTTGGAATGCCGGCGTCAGTCAGAATCTGATTGATTCCGGTGATGGTCCAACCCTGGCGATGGACGAGGTTGGCGGCGGTTCTTACAAGGCGTTCGCGTGGATGGGTGCTGTTCGTGGTCATTTGTATTTCTCCTGGATGTTTAAGTTTGCGCAACACGCGCAAAGACAGCGGCTAAGTAGCAGGACCACTTAGGGCACTCAAGAGATAAATCGCGCAGTCTGTTGTTTTTGTTCATGATTTTGCATTTTGCAATGAAAGATTGCGCTATGCAATACAAAACCGTGCGATTAGCGGGGATCGCGCCCGGTGCCCAGTGCTTTGTCGCCGAATTTGAGTCTAATTTTGTCTTTCAGATGATCGAGATCTTCGCGGCGAGCATCGCGCGTGGTGTTTTCAAAGAGTCCGAGTTGCCGTTCACTCGCGCCTTCGCCCAACACACAGCCTACGCCAATCAGACGCAGTGGCGCGGCGCTTTCCCAGTGTTCGTCGAAAAGTTGAATCAGTGCCGCATAAAGCGGCTGATCATTTTGCGTGGGCGACTCCAGCACGCGCGAGCGCGTGACGGTGTGAAAGGGCGGGTAACGAAGCTTGAGACGAATGGCGCGAGCGAATTCATTTTGACTGCGCAGCTGCTGCGCCAGGTCTGTCGCCATTCCCCAGACGATTCGCTTAAGCTCAAGCACGTCATCGACATCGATTTCAAAAGTTGTTTCGCGCGAGATCGAGCGAGTCTTTGCCTCTTCATGAAACTCGACACTGCCGCGTCCCCACGCGCTGTCATATAGTGACTTCCCGAATGTACCGAGGTGCTTCTCGAGTACGTCTACCGGATAGCGTTGCAGTTGGCCTATCGTCTTGAGTTCACGATCGCGTAACCACGCCTGCGTAACCTTTCCACAGCCCGGAAGGCGTTCCACTGGCAGCGGAGCTAGAAAAGCGGCTTCCGTGCCGTGCGGCACCAGATGCGCGTTGTCGGGCTTGCAGAAGTCGGTGACGATCTTTGCGACAAGGCGGTTGGTGCCCATTCCGATCGACGCGGTCAGGCCGGTTGTGTCGAAAATGATCTTTCGCAGCTTTGCCGCGGCAACCAACGGCTCGCCAAAAAGCGACTCGGTACCTGTCATATCCAGATAAGCTTCGTCGATGCTGGCGGCTTCCCACACGGGAGTGAAGGCTTCGAGCAGGCTGAAAACTTTTTTTGAAAGCTCGCCGTAGTATTCGTGATCACCGGGCACGACAATGAGCGTGGGACACATTTTCATGGCGCGAAAAGTAGGCATCGCGCTGCGCACGCCAAACTTTCGCGCCTCATACGAACACGAGGCAAGCACGCCGCGGCCGCCTTCGCCGCCAACCGCCACCGGACGCCCACGCAGGTGCGGGTGGCGCAGCCGCTCGGCGGATACGAAAAAGCTGTCCAGATCGAGGTGCCAAATTGTTCTGACGATAGGTTTCACGCGTTTACTTCTCTATAAATACCGGGTCTAATCCCAGTCATTATGAGGCGTCCAACAGTAAAAGAAAAGGTTCCGGATTACCTGCACCCTTTTATTGCAGAACAAGACGCATCGCTCTATACCCCCATCGATCATGCGAGCTGGCGCTATATCATGCGCGTTTCAAAAGCGTTTTTTGCTCAGCACGCCCATCAAAAGTATGTGGATGGTCTGATTGAGACTGGCGTTTCGACTGACCGCATCCCTTTAATTGAAGAAATCGATGCCCAGCTCGAACAGTTCGGCTGGCGCGCCTGTGCCATTGTCGGATTTATTCCACCGGCGGTTTTCATGGAATTTTTAAGTCTGGGCATCCTGCCCATCGCCTGCGATATGCGGCGCCTGGAGCACCTGGCCTACACGCCCGCACCCGATATCGTGCACGAGGCCGCAGGACATGCACCCATTATCGCTGACCGGGAATATGCCGATTATCTTTACGAGTACGGCGAAATCGCGCGCAAGGTGATTTTTTCCATTCAGGACATGGACGTGTACGAGGCGATTCGCATCTTGTCCGACACCAAAGAGGCGCCGCAGTCCACGCCCGACGATATTGCGAAGGCGCAGGCCAGTCTGGACACGGCTTTGACCAAGGTTACCTATGCCAGTGAGGCAACCCAGCTTTCGCGCATGGGCTGGTGGACGATTGAATATGGGCTCGTGGGCGATTTGCAAAATCCCAAGATTTACGGCGCAGGTTTGCTCTCGTCGCTGTCCGAAAGTTTTCACTGTTTTGGCAGCGGCGTGAAGCGGCTGCCTTTTTCTGTCGACTGCGTGGACATGACTTTTGACATCACGCGCCCGCAGCCTCAGCTTTACGTGACGCCGGACTTTAAAACGCTGCGCGAGGGGCTTGACCAGTTTGCAAACTCCCTGGCTTTTCGTCGGGGCGGCCTGGAAGGACTTCTCAAAGCCCAGCGCAGTCAGACCGTCACTACGGCCGTGCTTGATTCCGGGTTGCAAATCGGCGGCCGCCTCGAAGAGATTCTCAAAGGCCCCGATGGCCAGCCTTGTTATCTGCGCTATCATGGGCCGAGCCAGCTGGCCCTGGGCGATCATGAGCTGGAAGGGCATGGCGCCAAGGTGCATGCCTCGGGCTTCGGCACGCCGCTGGGCAAGCTCAGAGGAGGAAAGCGTCCGCAAGACCTGAGTGATGGTGAGATCAAGCGGTTGAGTGGCTGGCTGGAATTTGAATCCGGCGTTTCGCTCGAAGGCACGTTTGTGAAATCCGTGCGCGAAGGCGGAGTGGCCGTGGTGCTGATGTTCGAAAAATGCACGGTAACGCTGGGTGATCGTGTTTTATTTCAGCCCGAGTGGGGCTCTTTTGATATGGCGTGCGGGACCATTGTGACCTCGGTTTTTGGCGGGGCGGCCGATCGTGGCCCCTATCTGAAAGATACCGGTGGCTATGCGCAGATGCCTGGGCGGCCCAAGAGCAATTTAACCGCGGATAATCGCGAGCTGGCCAAGCTCTATGAAAAGGTGCGCCAGCTGCGTGAAAGCGGCGGCTCCTATCCGGACTCCATCCAGGCGCTGGTACGTGAGCTCGACGAAAAACATCCCAACGACTGGCTGCTGCGGCTTGAGCTGCTGGAGTTCAAAGGCGAGTGGATCGGTCATCTGCGCAGCTCGCTGGTGGCACTGGCGGCGCGACGCCCGGAATTTAAAGAGTTGATCGAACGCGGGTTGGCCGCCCTATGAGGTCGGTGCTGATCACGGGTGCCAGCCGCGGTTTGGGACGTGCGCTTTGTGCTGAGGCGATTGCGCGCGGCTACCGGGTGCATGCGCTGGTGCGCAAAGCGGAAGACGCGCCACCCGGAACGGTCGCGCATGTGGCGGACATTCGCGATCGCGAGCGCGTTGAAAAAATCCTGGTCGACCTGGCGCCAGAGCTCACCCACTTCATTGCCAATGCCGGCATCGACGGCCGCTACAATCCTAAAGACCCCAAGGCCGCGCAAAAGGCAGTCGAGGTTTTTGAAATCAACGGCACGGCCACTGCTTTTACGATGATTGTCATGGCCCGCGAATGGGTACGGCTGGGGCTGCGCGATCGCAATATAGCGGTGACCTCAAGCCTGGCAGCGGGCCGGGGCATGGCGATGGCGGGTTTTTACATCGCCACCAAGACGGCCGAGCTGTGTCTGGCGCAGTCGCTGGAGGCAGATCTGGCGCCCTACGGCATTGGGGTCACCGCGATTCGCCCTGGCTTTATTCGTACCGACATGACGGCAAAAAACAAGGTCATGCCTTTTCTGATGGACGCCGATCGCGCGGCGAAAATTATTTGGAAGGGCCTTGAGCGGGGCAAGCCGGTCATCGCGTTTCCATCAACGATGTGGTTGCTGTGTGTGCTTCGCGACGCGGTTCCCACGTTTATCTATCGTCAGGTCAACTTACTGATTGGCCGCAGAAGGCCGGGGTATTGAGATGGCAAAAGTATGGATTGTGCTGGGCGCGCTTTCGGGATTTTTGAGCGTGGCGTTCGGCGCGTTTGGCGCACATGGTTTGAGCTCGCGGCTGGACGCACGCATGCTCGAGGTTTTTCGCACGGGGGCGCAGTACCAGATGTACCACGCGCTGGCGCTGGTGGGGCTGGGGTTGTGGGCCGCGCAGAATCCGACGAGCACCAGCTCGGTGCCGGGCTGGTGCTTCGTCGCCGGCTCAGTGATATTTTCCGGCAGCCTTTACGCGCTTTCGATCAGCGGCGTGAAGTGGCTGGGCGCGATTACGCCCATCGGCGGATTGCTTTTTATGATTGGCTGGATCGCTTTCGCGGTCGCCGCCTACCGGGCAAGTTGAGGCCGGGATTCCAGGTCTATGGCTTTATGGTGTTGTGATCGAGAGTGACGGCGGTGCCCGCCAGGAGCCTGCCGTTGATCGACGCGGCCGTCTTCATCACGATCGAGGTTTGCGAAAGAATCGTACCTTTGAAAACCGAGGTGGTCGCCAGATCTGCGGCGGAAAATACCTGCCAGTAAATGTTTTTCGCCAGCGCACCACCCGCCAGAATAATCTGCACGCCCGAGCTGATGGAAAGGCCCTGGGCTATTTGAAAAATCCAGACGTCATTTGCACCGCCCGTCAGGGTTAATGTCGAGGGAATGACCAGGGCCGTAGTCCATTTATAGGTGGCAGGCCCAAGATTGAGTCCACCGGCGTTTCCGGCCCCCAGCTCATTGTAATCGGGGGCTCGTCCGGCGGCATCCGTATAGGCGGTGCCCTTGTCATTGATTGCCGTGGTAAGCTGGGCGGCGGCGGTCACCTTGCAAGCCGGGCCCGCGGCGTCGACGCTGAAGATCGAGCCGGTAACCTCAGTGCAGGAAACACCGATTCCCGCACCGGTACCTGGGCTCAGCCCGATGTCGCCGGTTATAGCCGAGCTTGGCACGTCCGTGATCGCGGATTGCGCCAGGATGATATAATTGCTGGCGGTTCCCAGCGCTACCGGACTGGGCCCGCGGCCCAGCCCACCAACACCGGTTCCGGCTCCCGCTGCTGTAACGGGACTGAGCGAGATTCCGCCCGGACCTGTTGGCGCCGCATCTGCGCAGCCCACGGCCAGAGCGAGCGGCAGCAAGAGTGATAGACACGTTGCCATGCTGGTGGCCGGAGCTAGGGACTTTAAATTTTTCATGGATTCCTTCGAAGCGGAGAGACTCAGAACATTTTGCTCTGAATGAGATGGTAGCTAGCCTGAACGCGGCAATAATTTCATGGTAGTCAGACCCCGATTCGGTCCAGGGCGAGTTCAGCTCTTCGGTAATCGGCTTCGACCTTGCGCTCGTTTGCCATCTTGAGGACGTATATTCCGGCCTGGTTCACGACTCTGCCCGCCCGAGCGATGATCTTGAACCGGAGCGACTTCAGGGACTCGAAGGAATAGGCTCCCGTTCGACTTGATGTTCTTTTTCGAGCTGTCGCCTGGTGGGTCGCG
>JBBRLF010000276.1:0-7052 GCA_038231515.1 candidate division WWE3 bacterium | reverse complement strand
CCGCCTTTGAATTGGCCAGCCCCCGTGTTACTTGGCTTTTCATGCGAAAACTGGGGAATTTTTTGGGGCGTATCTCGCTGACACAGTGGATTTTTGTCGGCTTAGTGGGCGGCTTTTTAATGGGAGTGTTTGCGCCCCAGTATGTGCCAGTCATCAGGCCATTTCGCGACCTGTTCCTGCAAGGGGTGAAGTGCATCATTGCTCCTTTGATCTTCTCGACGATTGTCACGGGTATTGCCGGTGCCGGCAGCTTCAAGCAGCTGGGCCTGATGGGCGTGCGAGCACTGGTCTATTTTGAAGTCGTGACCACCCTGGCACTGGCCGTAGGCCTGGGCGCCGTGAATCTTTTGCAGCCCGGCGTGGGCCTGCATATCGGGGGCTCGCTGCCCGATGTTGCCGTAAAAGCCGCGGCCACGAAGATGAGCTTCGGTGGCTTTATCGAGCACCTGCTGCCAACCAATATCGCTGACGCCGTAGTGCGGGGTGACGTTTTGCAGATCGTGATTCTTGCCACGCTGTTTGCGTTTGCGGTGCTGTCGGTGGGCGAACGCGCCCGCCCGATGGTGGCACTGTGCGAAAGCCTGGCCGAAATCATGTTCAAGTTCACCGGCTTTATCATGTATCTGGCGCCGCTTGGCGTGGGCGCAGCCCTGGCCAGCAGCCTGGCCGACCATGGCCTGGGTGTGATCGTGCCGTTGCTGAAGCTGGTCGGAACGTTGTATCTGGCCCTGATCATCTTCATGCTGTTCGTGCTTTATCCGGTTTGCCGCGTGTTCAAGATTCCGGTAATTCCATTTGTGAAGCACGTCAAAGACGCCGTCATTCTGGCTTTTGCCACCACGTCGAGCGAATCGGCTTATCCCATGGCCCTGGGCCAGCTGGAAAAGTTCGGCGTGCCTCGCCGCATCTCAAGCTTCGTGCTGCCGATGGGCTATAGCTTTAACCTGGATGGCTCCACCTTGTATCTGGCGGTGGCTTCGGTGTTTGTCGCGCAGGCCGCGGGCATACAGCTTGGCCTGGGGCAGCAGCTTTTGATGATGATCACGCTGATGCTGACCACCAAGGGCGTGGCCGCCGTGCCGCGTGCCTCAATCGTAGTGTTGTCGGGAACGGTCGTGGCCTTTGGCCTGCCGCTCGAAGGCGTAGCACTGATTTTGGGCGTAGATGCTTTTATGGACATGGCACGCACGGCGGTGAACCTGCTTGGCAACTGCCTGGCTACGGCCGTCGTCGCGCGTTGCGAAGGAATTACGTTGCCCGCGGTTCATGGCAATGTGGGCGAAATGGAAACGTCCTCGGGTCCAGGTGGCGCGAAGATGTCTCCGGAGTTTATGAGCAACATCGGTCTGGATGATGAACTCGACGCCCTTTGGAATAAGACGGACGCGCTAGGGCGCGAGCTGCCTTACGTCTGATGGGGTCTTGGTTATTCCAGCCGGGCTTTGCTTATTCTAAAACGACGAGCTGTCCGCCCACGTGAGCGGGGTGCAGCTGGCAGCGAAACGGAAAGATGCCGGCTTTATCGGCCGTGAATTTGATCACTTTGCCTTTTTCGTCAGCCGCTTCGACGATTTTGAAACCTTCGATCGTAAAGCCGTGAATGGTGCCTTTGCCAAGCCGGCTGGTGGCCGTGATTTCGACGTTATCGCCCTTTTTTACGACCATGGTCGAGGGCAGCCACATCTTCACACCGTCGATTTCGACGGTGTTCATGACGAATTTCTGGGTATCAGCAAATGCTGAAGTTCCGAGCAAGGCCAGGGCTAACGCTGCAGCAAGTTTCATTTTCATAATAGATTTACAACCTCTTGGATGAGTTTTTGGATGCCGGTGAAAATTTCGTGCAAAGGTGCGTCGTCGTACATATAGGCCGGCGTGGTCACCACGCGATGGGCTTTGTCGATATGACACTCACTGGGCTTGCAGACGATGTGACGATGCCCAAGTTTTTCAATCTCCTGCGCGGCTTCGCCCGGGGCGCCAACCGTGAGCTCGAGCTTTTCGCCCTTAAAGGCCAGCGCCAGAATTGCAGGGGCGATGCAGATGGCTCCGATGGGCTTTTTTGCCGCAAACATGGGTTCGAGTGCCGCAATGACTTCGGCGCACACCACGCCCCGGGAGCCGGCGGTGGCAAAGTTACATAGATTTTTGGCTGCGCCAAAACCTCCGGGCAAAACCACGCCGGCATAATCCGTGGCTCGGAACTGCGTCAGGGGCAGCACCTTGCCACGCGCGATGCGCGCACTTTCGACAAGCTGATTTCGCGACTCGCCGGCTGCGGGCTGGCTGGTCAGGCAGTTCATCACGCCGGCCTGCGGGGCGTCGGGCGCAAAGCACTGAACGTCTACGGCATGCTGACTTAGGGCCCAAAGCGTTCCCACGGCTTCGCGAATCTCGCTGCCATCAAGGTAGCCGCTGCCACACAGGATTATGGCCACTTTTTTCTTCATGGCTATAATTTCGCGCCGTCGTGGTCTAATGTCAATCACAGGCAACAGGAGTTGGGCAGATGAGTAAGGCGTTTACCAAAGAGACCGACGGCGACGATCCCGACGATGACGCGCCGGTAGGTGAGTCCGCGATTCCCCAGGGCGTTAAGAACTATATTACGCCCGTTGGCTTTGCGCGTCTGAAAGACGAGCTCAGGCAGCTTTTGCACACCGAGCGTCCCGAGCTGGTAAAGACGATTTCCTGGGCGGCGGGCAATGGCGATCGCTCGGAAAACGGCGACTATATTTATGGCAAACGCCGCCTGCGCGAAATTGACCGCCGCATCCGTTTTTTGGGCAAGCGACTCGATGCCGCCGAGGTGGTCGACCCAGCTCAGCAAAAATCAGACCGCATTGTTTTTGGCGCCACCGTTACGGTCGCCGACGAAGAGGGCAAGCAGCGTCGGTATTCGATTGTCGGAATCGACGAAACCGATGCGCAGCGGGGGCGGGTGAGCTGGATTTCGCCTTTGGCCAAAGCTTTGCTTAATGCCCAGGCAGGAGATGCCGTGATTCTCAAAACCCCCAGGGGCGAACAGGAACTCGAAGTCATACGAATCGAGTATTTGCCGATCAGCTGAGCAAATGCTGCCCAGTCCTGTGCAGGTGATTTTGGCGCCTTATTTTGACTCGCCATTATGTCGATCAGTAGGTGATGAAAAACTTCACCTTATTGCTGGGTTTGGGCATTTACTGCAGTTGGTTACCGCAGGCGCAGGCGCGCTGGGCGACGCCTGACGACGCGGAATGGGCCACCGAAGACTATAACCTCGACATCACCGTACACAAAGACGGCACCTACAAAACCACGACCGAGAGTTTGAACGCGATTTTACGCGACGGCGCCCGGTCAATGTCGAACTATCGACTGAGTTACAACTCGCGTGCCTCCAAATTCAAAGTCGTCGAAGCGGCCACGATCAATGCCGGCGTCACGGTGCCGGTCGAAAGTGAGTTCATCGAAGATAAGCCACAGGCGTCCCGCATGAACGGCTTCGATCAGATGAACCTTGTCGTCATCGCGTTTCCAAAGGTGGCGATCGGCTCGTTGCTGCACGTCAAGTATACGGAGGAGCACAAAGAGGTGCCGTTTCCCAACCACTATTCGGCGCGCTTTGAGTTTGGCCACAACTGGTACGTAAAGAAATACGGCCTGCACCTGCGCTCGGAGCTGCCGCTGCAGCTCGAGAAAAATGATCCGCAGAACAAACTTGAGATCGTGCAGTCGAAAAACTCCGACGGCGAGTACGAGCTGAGCGTAAAGCTCAAGTCGCCGCTCTACACGCATGCCATCGATGAGCCGTGGCCCTCGACCAACAAAAAGGATCTGACGTGGGTCGTGGTGTCGAGTTCCAAGAGCTATGCCGAGATGGCCGACTCGCTGGCCGAAAAATACGAAGAGGTTTTGAACGCCGACCTGCCACCGGCCTATCAGAAGATTTTCGAAGCCGCCAAAGCCGGCAAAACAATGGTGGAGCGCTTGAACATCATTACCGCCGCCCTCAACACCGAGGTTCGTTATATGGGCGACTGGCGACCCATCGCGGGCGGGCACGTGCCGCGTACGCTGGAGCTGGTGGCCAAGACCAAATTTGGTGACTGCAAGGACTTTGCAAGCGGCACGGTAGCCATCTTGCGCAAGCTGGGCGTGACCGCCAACGTTGCGTGGGTCGAGCGCAGCTCGCAGGCCAGCCCGCTGCCGCCGCTGGCTTATACCGGCGCCTTCAATCATGCCATCGTCTGGGCCAAAGCCGAGAGCCGCGAGTGGTGGATTGACCCCACCAATTTTGCAAGCTTTGCCCAAGGGATTTTTACCGACATCATCGATCGCCAGGCGCTGGTCGTGGCGGTTAAAGCCTCGCATCTGGGTACTATTCCTACGGGCCTTTCAATGGAATCGGTACGCGAAAACAACTCGCGCGTGACGCTCGAGCGCAGCGGCGACGCCAAGATTGACGCCACACTGGGGTTCAGGGGACGGGCGGCGGCTGGTTACACGGGCGCGCTGATGAAGCAGTCCAAAGATCATGTCGACCACGCGATTATCACCTCGCTGGTCGATGAAAATCGCCTGAAGTGGAGCGAGATCGATGCCTACGACCTGGGCTCACGCGTGACGCGCGATTTCTCGATCAAGCTGCGCTGGCAGGAGGCACGCTATTCGATGCGTACTACGGTGGGCCCGGCGTTTTACCTGGGCCAGCAAGAGGTTGATCATCTGGTGCGGCTTGAAACCCACAAGCGGGTCACAGATCTGTTTCAAGGCAGCCCCGATGTGGTGGTGGATACCGACTTTATCGACAATATCCGCATGCTGGGACAAAAGGCGCCAGAGTGCACGCTCGACAGTCCGTGGATAAGTGTTTCGCGTAAGTTCACTCAGACGCCCCGAGGATTAAAAATCGTCGACCGCCGCGAGATCAAAAAGAGCCTGATTACCGTGGAAGAGCTTAAGGGCGAGGTTTTTGGGAAGTTTCAGAAACGGCTGCAAGAATGCTTTGATCGCGTAGCGGTGGTGTATGCGCCGATGACCTCGCCGCGCGCCATATCGTCTGAAAACGTCAGGGAAAAATGAAATCGTTCGTGGACCTAAAGTTTTTGCCGGGTTCTTCCGATAAGGTATTCGGGAGAACTCGACTCAATGTGTCCGTGGTATCTCGGCCTCAACAATAAATCTGTCGGACCGCTTACGCGCGAGGAAGTGCTGTCGCGCTTGCGCAGCGGACAGATTCCACTGTCGACGCTGGCGTGGCGCGAAGGCATGAAGAGCTGGGAGCCGCTTTCCAAAACCGAGCTGGCCGCGGCCGACGAGCCGGCAGTTCATTTGAGTGCTGCTCCGCTTGTGGTGGCGGCTGCGCCGCCGTCAATTCCGGAAAACAGTTTTGGCGGTTTCGGTATTCGTGCGGTGGCACTCGTGCTTGACGGCGTGCTGTTTCTTTCGTTCGGTACGATACTGGCGAGCTGCTTCGGAATTATCCTGGGCTTTGGGCTGGGCTTGCGTGGCTTTGAGCCCGCGCAGATCTCAAAGGTGGCCAATATTTTTAGCATGTGTCTGAGCGCCGGATTTGGATTTTTTTATTACGGCGTGCTGCAGGGAGCCCTGGGGGGTTCGCCCGGCAAGCTGATTGTAGGGCTGCGGCTGGTACGCGCCGATTTTACGCCTGTGGGCGTGCTGCGTGGGATTGCACGTTACTTCGCATTTATTTTTGCGCTGGCGCCAATGGGCCTGGGGCTGCTCGTGCTTGGCATTCATCCGCGCAAGCAAGGGCTGCACGACTTGCTGGCAGGCACCGTCGTGGTTACGCGCGAGGGACTGGCAGCCGTACGAGCGGCAGGTGCCGTGGTACCGGCGAAAAATGACGAAGTTGTCGAGCAGGAGTTTGACCGCGCAGCCTAGTTAGGACTGCGGAGCTTCTGAAGCACCGGCAGAGTCGGCAGCGGCCTCAGCAGCAGGCGGAGCCTTCGCCACGACCGCAATTGGCGTAGCCAAAGGCTTAGGCAGCTTCGATGGATCAACCGGCCCGGTAGCAAGCGGGGGATGCGGTGGCTTGCGCTTGCGAGGCGGGCGCGATCTGGTCGCGTCCTTTTCGCCGCCGCCAAGCCCAGCCGGCTTTGGTGCGCCCGTGCCGGGCTTTACAAAGATATCGACCTTCAAGGTATTGTGAGGAACGCTGACTGGTGTGCGTTCGGGACGTGGTCCACGTCCGCCGCCGCCGCCACCTTCACGGCCGCCTTCGCGTCCGCCACGGCCTTTGCCGCCGCCCTTGCCGCCACGTTTGCCGTCGCGACCGCCGCGATCGTCGGAATCAAAGCGCTTCTGAGCGCTGGCCGGTGGCGCGAAAAATTCGGCTAGAAAGTTTTTATCACCGCGCAGCAGGGCGCCCTTGGGTGCCGACTTGCCTTCTTCGACGGCAAATACCACTACGCGCTTGAGGCCTTCTGGGCGCTCTTCGGCGATCTCGAGGGCCGCGAGAAATACGGTGAGCTTGTCGCCTTCGAGCTTTAAAGCTTCGCCTAGGGCCGCTGAAAGCTCTTCTGCAGTCTTGCCGGCGGCAGTAAGTTCCTTCTTCGTATTCAGGGCGTTCTTAAGACGAAAGGCATCGAATTCTGTGAGTGTTTTCATAAATTTCCTTTGAGTCCCTTCTATATGCAGCATCCACGGCAAAACGTCCAGAGTTTGTGGCACCATTTACCCGGGGCAACTGTGGCACTGGTTGGGGCACTGGCGGACAAGATGGGACCACGGTAAACTGGTGGTAGCTCAGAAAGCAGATTTGGAAATTAGTCCAAGTAATTGTAATTGCTTCGAGATTGGGTTTTAACTGGGATCTTCGACCAGTTGGTACAAAAGCCGCATTCCAGGGACGCAGGGATGTAGCGGCATAAACCAAAGATGAAAAAGGAGTTTCAAATGAAATTACGATCAGGACTTTTAGCAGTCGTAGCGGCGCTGGGTCTCACGGCGGGCGCTTTAGCGGCGACAACCGGTTCGGTCACGATTCAAGGCATTGTGCCGACGGTAGTTGCGATTACGGTGACGGGCGTAGCGCCGTTTAATGCACT
>JBBRLF010000275.1:0-7059 GCA_038231515.1 candidate division WWE3 bacterium | reverse complement strand
GGGGCTGCTGCTGCTGCTGGGGGCCGTTTATTTTTACGGGCCGGCGGCGCGCGTTTCACCGCAAGGTTTAAGAGAGCTCTTCAGGGGACAGGGCCTGCCACCTGCAACAGCCAAGGTGCCGCTCACCATGGTCTGGCTGGCCTGGCTGGTTGCCATACCCTTGCTCGCGTTTGGTGTTTCGCGGTTTGCGCAAAATCGCCTGCTTGCGGCGTTGGTGGCAACTCTTGGAGTGCTTGCCCTTTACCCGGTTATCAGCGCCGCCGGCCATTTCGTGGTGCGCGCCGTCTTACGCTGAATAGCTTGCGCAAGTAACCCCGGCTGCTCAGTGCTTGAGTGGATCTTTGATCTGATTGACGATGTTGTTACAAGCCTGCAGCAGGCTGCTGGCCGTAAGCCCCGCGCTTGAGCCAAACGCCGCCAGGGATTGCTTCACGTAAGCATAGCCGGCCTGAGCCGCCTGTGCGCGCTCGGCGGGAGTGCCGTGATGGGTTTCATCCGAGCCGTAATCCCCCACCGTTGCCGCGGCCGAGCGAAGGGCCGCTTCGTCGAAAGGGTAATTCATTTTGGGGTGAGCCCACATGGCCATCAAAAGCCCTGCCCCCACGCAGTCCGCGGCAAGCTCAGTGCGACGTGCCGACACATCGTGATTGAACTCGTAGTGGGGTGTCCAATACTGAAACTGGTGACCGAACTCGTGCAAGTAAATCAGATACTCGGCGGCCTTCGTGTAATTTGGCACCTGTCGGATCATGAAAATAACCCGCGGATCAATCATGATGTATCCGGCCCCGTACGATACGGCGTTGGGCTTCGGATAGTCGTTCATTCCCACGCAGACGGTGTGGCCGTCGGTTAGCGGATCGCCATGACTTTGAAACAGCAGCAGCGCGTAGCCGGTTTGCAGAACAGCGTCGTCCAGCATCGGCTTCAGCGACACCACTGCGCCACCTGGCGCGGTCGTGGTGGCGTAGCTGTCGAAAACTTTTGGAAAGCGCTTCTTGAGTGCGAGCTGCGAGCACGACAGCGGGTCGTGCGCGTCGACGGCCGCGGTAATCGTGGCCTTGCCCGCCAGATACTGCTCCATCGGAGCCAGGCCGTCATCAACGTGGTTCTTGAGTAGAATCTCGCGCAGATGGGCGAACGAGTCGCCGGCATGCGCAATCGGCGCGAAGGTAATCGCGGCGAGCGCCACTAATTGAAAAAATTCAAGCGACTTCATAATCAGTCTCCTCTGCGGCCATCAGCATTGCGTTCGGCTTTGACCGTCTGCAGGAGCTGATAAGTATCGTCGATCCATTGTTTAATCTCGGGTTCGTTGATGTCGATGTAGGACGAGAGGTGCACGCGTCGCCCACCCATGGTCATCCCCGGGGAGCTTTCGCGGCTGGTGACTCCGATGAGTTCGCCCTGCGCATCGAGCAACGGGCCACCGGAATCGCCGGCGGTGCCGGTCGCGTGGATCTCGTCGATGAAGTCACCGTTGACGAGAAACTGTCCCATCGTTCGTTCGCCAATCACGTTGCGTCCCTGGCGCTTGATACCCGCGACGCCGTCAACCACACCGTAACCCACGAGTGTTACTCTGGCGCCGGCATTGGCATCGTAGCGCGCCCGGCCCATCACCGGAAAAATCTTGTCCGCCGAAAACTGCAGCAGCGCCACATCATAGGCCAGCATGTCGGGCGCATGGGCCGCGTAACGCGTTTGCACGCGAAAGGCGATGGGGCGTACGCCGTCCACTCGCAGATCCAAACTATTTCCAACCTCTGCCGCATCGATGCAATGAGCGGCGGTAATCATGGTGCGCGGTCCGATAAAAGTACCGGTGCAGACGCCGCCTTGGCCAATCGTGATTTTGCGGACACTGGGGTAGTCGGTCTCCGGAATCTGGATTCCATGAAGCACGGCAAACGAACTTGGGGCCAGGGCAAGCAAACTCAAGAGAGATGCCAATGCCGTCGCACGGCCTGCTTTGATTTTCATGAGGCCTTAGTATCTTTTCCGACTAATTTACTCAACTAAATTAGGCTCAGCGCGTTGTTTATTCCCCAAATCACTATAAAATAGCTGTAATATTGAGCAGTTCAATGGTTGACTAATTTAATCAAACGCTGGCTTTTTAGGACGCAACGTGCTAAAGTCGCCCGAATGCAATTTTTGAAGCTGCGCAACCTCGGCGCCCTCATCTTCGCCTCTGTCGCCCTGCTTGCCGCTAGCCCGGCGCAGGCGACTCCGCTCGACTGCGAGCGCATTCTTACTGAAGCCGAAACGCTGGCCAAGCACATCGACGACAGCACGGCCGAAGTGCAGCGTCTGTTTGCACACTACGAAGAACAGGCCCGCAACTGGCGGGAGTTCCTGAGCTCCAACTCACCCCTGGCCAAGTATAACATTCACGTCCTGCACCAGACCGCCATCAAGGAGCTCAACGAAAAAATCTGGAACATGACCGGTACCGAGGAATACCTCGAGACGTTTCACGATCTGCTGCACCAGTATCTCAAGACCAATCCCGCGCTGGGAGCCGTGCTGCATAACGATTACAAAAACCATTTCATCGCAAGTCCGCTCGATCCCAAAAGCTTCCACGACCTGGTACTGGAACCCGTGCTGGCTCGCCTGATTCGGCACATGCAGTCCAAACGCCCCGACTTTGACTGGGCCACCTGGATTCCAGCCACGATTTTTCATGGCGAGGGCAAGACGCCCGCCGAAGCTTATTTTCGCGCCGGTCTGGCCCGTTCTAAATTCACCCCCGACGCCGCCCAGCTGAGCGTGCCCGAATGGCAGGCCCAGGCCACGGCGCGACGTGGCCGCCTGATGCTCTTCGCAGTGGATAAGGGCATCGACTGGAGCATGATGCTGGGACTCATTCACAAGAACATCGGACGTGGCGTAATGCCCGAAACGATCGTGGAACGCTGGCTGCACGAGCACGGTGATGTCGACGGCGCTATTTTCAACGATATGCGACGCTATTACGACGATCTACAAATTGGCGACTTCTATCCCTTACCCGATCCGGGGCTTATTCCCAGCACGCTCGAAGATTTTGTCGCCGCCAAGGCCAGCGACCCCTTCAAAGGTCAGCGGTCCAACTGGACGGTTGAACGCCGCACGCTATTTACGATGGTTAAAGATGCCCGCTATATTGTCGCGACTGACGTCCAGAACCTGGGTGGCGTTGCCCGCCGCTTCCAGGACGAGTGGATTGCCCGAGGCGCGCGGCTCGAAGAACTTCAGGCGGTTTACGCGAAAAGCACCGCCGCCCTCGAGACCTTCTTCAGTCTTGTGCATCAGCTGCTAACCGCCGCCACCGGCGGCCCGGTCCAGGTGTATTGGAGTGGTGACGACGCCGTTTGGTTTTTACCCAAGCTGACCAAGCTGCAGCAACGTTCGGTGCGAAAGATTTTCCTTACGCTGGCCGAGACCGGCGATGTCGAAGATTCAATTGAACTCAAGCTGCACCGCTCGACCGCAGTGGCGATCGATCCGAGCAAACCTGTTGCCGAAGGCGTGGCCGCGGCCCTCATGAGTGCACGCGACTCGCTCTTTGCCAGCAAGAACAAGCATAAAGCGGCAGCCAAGCCTTAAGCCCTCAAGGCTTCAAATCCATGGCCAGATAAACGAACACCAGCCCCTTCGCTACTCCGGCGAAGCGATGATACAGTGTGAAGCGCGCACCTATTTTAAGACGGCGCGCCTGCGCCGGCCAGTCCGCCTTTTGCACGCACACCCAGTAGAGCTTGCCCTGCTCGCGCACTTCAATCTCGTCGCGGTAGCGCGCACCCAGCTCGGGCTTCTGCGCCACGGTTGTGGCGAAGTAGCTGATGAACTGCAGCTTGGCCTCTGTGATCTTGCGCAGCTTTCCAGTATATTCCACCTGACTTGCCAGCTTTGGAAAGTCGGCGTCGTAGAGAAAATTCTTCGCGCGTTCGGGAAAGCCCTCGGAGTCACGCACGGTGGCTTCCCAGGCCGCAAAACTTGCCGACTGATACCCCGCCGGCTCAAACGTCCAGGCAGGAGTCGCAATAAAGCTCGTAACCGCGAGCAACGCAAACAGGTAT
The DNA here is from genome assembly GCA_038231515.1 of candidate division WWE3 bacterium. Taxonomy (GTDB): domain Bacteria; phylum Bdellovibrionota; class UBA1018; order UBA1018; family UBA923; genus JACQAX01. The sequence goes on along the minus strand of JBBRLF010000275.1, from coordinate 2,992 downwards.
CTCAGTCGCATGCCTGATTGTAGAGGGCGACCCCACCGGGGGTCACCAAAAAAAATGCGGCCCCGGGGTGCTGCTTCCCGAGGCCGCGGTACTGCCGATCTAACTAAGATGAAATTCGAAAGGCTTAGCTGAGGACTTCCTTGGATGCCTTTTCCTGCTGGTCAGGAATGCCGTCTTTTTCCACGGGCGCCACGTTTTTGGTGCCATCTGTGTCTTCCACACTGGAGTCGTTGCTCGAAAAATGTCTGCCACGATGATCATGATGACCGTAGTCACGCTCGCGGCGTTCGCGCTCTTCACGTTCGCGCTCCTCACGTTCGCGGCGTTCACGGGCGATACGCTCACGTTCCAGGCGTGCACGCACGATTTCACGATCGATACGGGCGCGCTGGTCGCGCTGACGCCATTCACGGGCCAGACGCTCACGCTCGAGGCGGGAATTTTCAAAGCAAAAGGACTGAGACACTGGAGCGCCGTGATTCAGGTAGGCGCCCAGCGCATTGAACTCGTAGCAATGCCGAAAGCCCAGAACGTCGGCAACCTCGCGGTAGATGCCCAGCTCAGGCTTATACCCACAGAAAATGCCGTCTACCGGATTGCCGCCGCGCAGAACCTGGCCGTAGGCATTGATTTCAAAACAAAGCGTTCTGCCGTCGCCGTTATGGGCGACATCGTCAGCCAGATACCAACGAAAGAAATCTGCCTTCGCGTTGGTTCCGAGGATCGTCAAGCCCAGGGCCACCAAAGATACCATTAAGTTCTTTTTGATAAATTCTTTTAACATTTAGCGCTCTCCTCTTGGGTAAAGGAAAAGCAAGCGCGGTGCCATGCAGCAGCCAAAGACGGGCTGTTGCGCAAGGTGCTGGAACCATGCAGAGTCTACGCGGCTGCGAATCATCAAATTCATTTGCACGACAAGAGTTAACTCACTGGTCAGCTAAAATGGCGCTAACAGGCGCTCTAAATCTCTACACAAAGCCCACTAACCTGTGCTTAATTTCAAGCATGCGTACCCTGCTGTCACTCTTCGTGCTTCTCGTCGCCACTGCTGCTCAAGGCGCGGGTCCCGACCCCTACAACGCCCTGGTGTGGAATCACGCGAATCACGAGGCACGCAACGGCAAGGTGGACCGCAAAGACTGGTTTGAGTGGTGGTATTACAAAGTCGTGGTTCCCGAATCCAAGGACTCCTTCTACTTCGTCTACGGCATCGTAAACCCGTGGGACCTGGGTAAAAATCCGAAACCGCACTCGCGCGCCTATGTCAGCTTTGGCAGCTTTGACGACGCGCGGATCATCGAGAAAAAGTTTTCACCCGCTGAATTTCATGCGAGCTACGACTCCACGCTCGTCGAGATCGCAGGCAATCGCGCCACCGACCGTGCCCTGAGCGGCAGCGTCGACAATGCGAGCTGGGATTTGCAGCTCGAACACGACTGGTCCTTCAACGCCATGGGCTGGGCAATGTCCAAGGCGTGGCTTTTCAATATCTACTGGTATCCGGCGGCGGCCAGCGCGCGCATGAGCGGGCAGATCAACTACAATGGCCGTAAGATCGTGCTCGACCACGCCCCCGCCTATCAGGACCGAAACTGGGGTACGAGCTTTCCCACGTGGTGGACCTGGCTGGTTTCCAATAACTTTACAAATTCACCCGGCACCGTTCTGGCGGCGGGTGGCGGGCGTCCTAAAACGGGCGGCATCGACCTGTTCGAAGGCGTGACGATTGGGCTGCGACACGAGGGCACGGAATATACATTTCGCCCGGTAGACGGCGATCCGGTCAGAACCAACGTGAAGTTCGGCACCTGGGAAGTTTCGGCGCGCAACCATCGCGGCGAGGAAATTCACCTTTCAGCCACCGCGCCGCGCGCCAAGTTCATGGACCTGCCGTTTACGACGCCACAGGGTCAGACCTATCATGACTTTGAAACACTGCGTGGCCACATTCTCGTCAGGCTTTATAAATATTTAAAGTTGATCGCGGAGCTCGATACCGACGAAGGCGGCATTGAATATGGGTCGTTTGACAGCAAGGGTTTGAACACGCTTTTCACCAGCCAGGTTGAGCTGCGATAGGCATTCAGGATTCGGGTCCGTTGCTCCTGTGTGCGCTATCGAAATGCGTCGAGTCACACAAGTCACAAGAACTATATAAACCAGCTTGGCAGATCGCGGGCTCCGACTTAGTGTTTTTTGCATTCAAGGGAGAAAATGATCATGAAATTAACTACTCTGTGTTCTGCTTTGGCATTCCTGACTGCCGTTCCATGCTTCGCACATCTGGAGCTGGGCGAATATCACGGCGTGACCGAAAAAGGCGAAGCCTGCTCTTTCAAGGTGCTGACCACCGGGTTTGTCTACGATCTGGCGCATCCGCTCAATGAGCGCGCAACGATTGAAGTTCAGGGCACGCAGCTGGTGCTGAGCCATCCCCCGCTGATCGATGTCGAGCAGAATCAAGTGGGTTTTGATCATGACCATCTGAATGGTGTGCAGGGTACGACCTATGGCGCTTTTGCGGGAGTGCTTACGATGAGCCATGCGCCGGGACACCATGGCCCTACGGTGCTCACGCTGATTCATGATGATTACAAGACTCCGGCGAATCGGACTAAAGCTACTTGCGCGAATCTTTCGCATCAGGGGCTGAACTAACTCTACGCTGCCGTGCCGGCCACTGCATGCCGAAGACGACAGGCAAGGAGACGCTGCAGTTTGTTGCTCCGACCGGTGAGTGAGCGGCTGGCTGGGAAGATGTTGGGGCTTGCGGTGAGTGTCGAGGTTTCGCGCTGGTCTGGGGCTTCGTGTGGGTCTGGTGGAACGTGAGGTCGTGGGCGCCGAGCGGGGACGACGTTCGGTGTCTCCTGGTAGCAGATGCGTAAGCTCGTTTCGACGGGTGGTGTATGCCACTGGCTATCTTCCTTTCTTTGACGTGGTGGAGTGGAAGTCAAAGATGCCGTCATGTGTGCCGGTGCTCCATCTGATGGTG
>JBBRLF010000274.1:0-7067 GCA_038231515.1 candidate division WWE3 bacterium | reverse complement strand
GCTGTTTCAGTCCCCGCACCATGCCAAGTATCTGCAGCTGCACATGAAGGCGTTCGCCCACCTGGGAATTCCGATGCTCGAGGCGCTCAAAGCCAATGGCATCAGCACAATCGACATGCACACACGTCTGCTTGATCGCATGCAACGCTCCAAGGAAAGCGGCGGCCTGCAAGGCAAGCTCATCACGCCGGCCATTGAAAACTTTGCGATCTTGCTCACGCGACTGGCGCTCAACCCGGCCTATACGGGCCGCGAAACCATGCGCCGCGCTTTTTTTAAAATGTCGGCCGATACCATTCCCGTCGATCTGATGGCCGACTTCTCGCGCGCCATCCTGAACAACGGGCAGTTCGTCGACGAAAACGGCGAGCTGCTGATTCACCCCGAGCTCGTGCGCGACATTCCAATTCAGATGGTGCGCTCCAAGCTCGACACGCTGGCGACCTGGAAGGAGCAAAGCGAATATTTCACCGAGCTCGGTACCCAGTACAAGCAGCTGCTGAGCTTGAAAGACATGAACCATATCGACTCGGTGATGTTCACCGAAAAAGAGGTCGACTTCTTCAGCCACGTCATCGACTTCATGAGCAACCCCAAGGCCGCCATTGCCGAGCATGCCGTAATCGATTTTCAGCCCTTCTGCGAAAGCCTGCTCACGCGCCTCAAACTCAAATTCCGACGTCGCGGAATCTGACCGGCCTTCAGGTGAAGATCGGCGCAAGCTGCGCGAGCAGCTCCGGATCATAAATAACCCTGACGCCCTCGGAGTTTACCGCGCAAAGCCGCGCATAAGCGTCTTGCAGCGTCATCTCCTTGCCCACGCAGTTCATCAGACAAATCAGATCGTCGGCGATGCGCAGAATGCGGGCGGGCGGATAGATCGCGTTTTCGCGGGTGCCTTTCAGCCCCGAGCCATCGAAGTTCTCGTGGTGCTGCACGATCACGCGCATGGCCGAGGCACTGGCTCCAACTTTTTCGTCATCAAATTTTTTCAGCACCAGCTCGATGTGGCGATAATAGCCAAGCTCGGGCGCACGCAACACCTCCAATGATAAATCGCTGCCACTCAGGTGCTTGTCTTGAAACGCCTTGGGCATGTCTTTGAGAAAGGCATCGTGAAAGAAACCAGCCAAGGTAATGTCGGTCAGGTCTTTTTTCTCGTAGCCGCCCAATGCCATCAAGATCAGCGCCGCCAGCGCACCCACATGACGATTGTGAGTCGCAAACACATCCTCATTTTTGAGCTCGGAAAGAATCAACTGGTAATAATTCGACTTGGGCGCGCCTTTCATCGAGGTCAGTACAAACTTGGCCAGGTCCGCCGCATTATCCAGAGTCACTCGTCGAGTGACTTGATCCGCCTTGGCGTTGGCAATCTGCTCAATCACGACTCTTGCCACCGCCTGGGAGTGGCTGCCCAGCGTGGTCTCGCTCTCGGGTGCCAGCACATCGCCGGCCAGCTCCTCAAGGGCAGCTGCATATTCCGACTCCAGCATCAGTGCCTGTGAGGCACCCAGGCCGGTCAAAGTCATCACGTCGGCCAGCGACAGTGGCTCGCCCTTTCTTCGAAAGGAGACTACTTTCCTATTGAGCGGCATATAGATATGGATATTCACTTTGGCCGGTGACTCGGCTTCGAGGAACATGATCGGAATCTTAATATAGCCCTGCGTTGTCAGCTTCACACTCTCAGTATAACATGCAGGCCTATGAAATATCTGCACACGATGATTCGCGTCACGGATCTGGAGAAGTCTCTGCATTTCTACACCCAAGGCATGGGCTTCGAGCTCGTACGCAAAGACGACTATCCCAAGGACAAGTTCACCCTGGCCTTTCTCAAAGCCCCTGGCGACGACGCGGGTGGCCCCATGCTTGAGCTCACGCACAACTGGGGCGTTGAAAGCTACGTTCGCGGTGATCAGTACGGTCACGTAGCGTTGCGCGTCGATGCCGTGGCCAACGTGCAGGAACGTTTAAAAAAGCATGGCTATGACTTAAGTTGGGGTCCGGGCCGCACGCCTGATGGTCGCAAGGCCATGGCTTTCGTGGATGACCCCGATGGTTTTGAAATCGAACTGCTTGAATAGCAGATCAAGATATTGTTAGCGCCGTATTCTTGAAGCAATTGGAATGGTCGCTGCTACAATATCTCCTATGCAATGGACGCGCATCATCTTCGCCACCTTGCTCGCGCTCAGCTCGTTTGCGCCGTTTGAGCTGCGCGCAGAAGAACTGCTTCCGGATTTTCTGCCCGAGTCTTACCTACCCTTTCGCAAGCAGGACCTGCCTAAACTTCGTGCGCTCGCTCCACCCACGCGCTGGAATGATGTCAAAGCCTGGCGTGCGCTGGGCGGGCGTTGGGCGGCTGCACTCGATGCGCATGGCGCGGTTCTGGCCATCTACGACCTCTCGGTTACTGAAAACATCGTCACCACCGACTGGGCACACCTGGGTATCGTTGGCGGGCCCACGTTCAATCTCAAAACCGTGTCAGACGCCTTAAGCCCCAAGCAGCCCACCACCCAAGCCCTCGACAAGAAGCTGGCAAAGGCACTAAAGAAACTCGCTACCCAAGACCCAAAACGACTCGCCGCAGATCTGCTGCCCGTCAAATGGTTTCAAGACGTGCCTTGGACCGCCGCCGCTCGCAAAAACTATGCTGCAGCTGGAATGGCGGTCACCGCTGCGCCCGCGAGCTTTCAACTTTCTGATATCGACTTCGCGTCAGTGTCGGTAAGCCCAACACTTTTTCGCAAGGCACTCCGCTACCTCCAACGCTTCAACATCGATCTGCAGCAGATCAGATATGTGCGGCGCGCCGACGGTGGCTATGATCTCTTTGCACGTGGCTCACCGAAGTCTTCGCGTGAGCTGGGAAGACCAATCAAAGTCGCCGACATCAACTCAGTGACCTCGGGGTTCTGGGAAAGCATAAGCTGGACTATCGGCTCCTCGGTCGCCGGCTTCATGGTCGGCCTCATTCCCATCCCGGTCGTCTCAGCCCTGCTTGGCACAGCCCTGAGTCGTTTCGTCACCTTTCAGTGCGACGTGCGTGACCTGCATCGCGAAGCCGCTCGCGAGATGATTGCCATCGCCGAGCAGGAGGGTGGTCCATTCTCGGCCTTTGCGTCCCTTACGCCCTACGAGCGCAAGCGCGCCGGCATCTCGATGGCCATTTCCAATGCCTCGCTCATTTCCACCTGGAACTGGATTTTCAAAGGCGGCGAACGCACGTGGCGTGACAATTTGAAGTCCGACGAAAAGCGCGCCACCGACTCGCTGGGCTGGCTCACCCGTCACGCAGAACAGCTTACGCCAATCAACAGCCGCTACGCCTTGGGTCAGAACGCAAGCGGCCACCGCCGCCTGTACTTACTTGCCCGCTACAGCATCTGGGGCCTGCACCGTCCCGTCGATTCCGTCGATTACCTTTATCCCAACCGCCATTTGGCCGAACGAGTTGCCGCCGAAAGCGCCTCGATCATCGTCAGCTTCGGCTCGCACTTCATTCCCTGGGTCGGCGGCATCGTTTCCACCGCGTTCAACGAAGTGGTGCGCAACCCCATCCAATACACAAAAGCACTGGAGTCGCGCCTGGGCGGACTGCTTGAAGAACGCACCCGCATCGCCCATGAAAACTGGAGCTACGAGCTGGCAACCATTGACCGTCAACGCATCAACCCGTTCGAGCTCTCGCGCGAAGCCGCGGCAACGCTGATCGTGCAGCAACGAAAACGCCTGGGAATTGATCCGAGCCCCGCTCTGCTAAATCCGTAGCAGCCTGAGCTCGGGCCAGAAAATCAGCGGTTAGCGTGGCACTTTACATTCTTTAGCACAGCGCCACCGAAGAACTTCGAACGATGCACAAGATCAAATGCGTAAAGTCCGGGCGTCGAAGTTTCAGTGAGACGCGCCTGCATTGGATCGGTCCCACGGCCAAAGGTCCCAGACACCGCCGACATAGTTGTCGGGACCCCACCAATGCGCTGCGATAGCTCGAAGAGCAGATCTAGCAAAACCTATTAGTTCTGTGGAGCCGAACAACGCCAGTCATACTCAAACGCGCGCGTGTAATAATGCGCAACACTTGAGCTCTTTACCAGCACGCCCGCTTCGCGATTGAACTTCATCGCGCTCTCGCCCCAGTTGAGTGACGAGATCAGCGTCACGTTGCTGTCGACGATCATTCCCTTGTTGTGCAGCACATTCAAGCCACAGCGCTTGTAGTTCAAAAGACGCACGCCAAGATGCAGCCCTTCGCGGCCGGCAATCTTGTTCAGATACTCCATCGTCGTGGGGTTGTCGCGCTTGGGCTTGGCGCCCTCGTTTGGATCTTCCTCAAGCATCGCTGGCAAGTGAGCAAAGAGCTTCATGAGGTCGACCGTGCCCAGCTCAAAAGCCTTGGGATCCGGTTCGTGAAAAACCCAGTCATTATTCAAAACGATGCGCACCGCTTTGCCCGTGCGCGCCAGCTTCAAAACCGCGTCCATCAGCGGGCTGGTTTCGCGCGTCGGGTTGTAGGGCTTGTCGCCCCAGTAAGTTTCAAAATTCAGCTGCTCGATATCCACCGACTCTTCGGCATCATAAAGTGCGCCCAGAACCGTGCGCTCATCCAGACTGTTGTCGGGCGCAAACACCGTTTTAACTGGCACGTCATACGCGTCCAGGGGCTCCAGATGCGGCTCATAATGGCCCTTGCGGGTCTTCATGTCCGGCACATAGGTTGCGTCGACTTTGTAGCGATCAGAGGAGCCATACGGCGCCCACTCCCCGTCCAGGGCCAGGTCGTGCTGAAAGGCTTCTTCGAAAAGCTCGGCCGCGACGCGGTCATCCAAAACGATTTCCCACTCGCGGTTGCCAAAGCTGGTCTCAACAGGGTGCCCGTTTTTACCGTAGTTCGATGAACCGACCAGCACGCGACGCCCGTCGGTGATGGTGTATTTGTTATGAAAATATTTGAACGTGCGCTCATTGCGATCGTTGTCTTTGGCGCGGTTGTAGAAATAAACCTTCGCACCTTTTTTCGCGAACTGCTTTGCGTTGTACAGCTCGCTCTGAGGCAGCTTGGGAATCGGAGCGCCTTCCATCAGCAGCGTCACCGCCACGCCGCGATCGAGTGCCGCACCGATGGCCTTGCCCAGGTAAAGATTGTCGAGCTCGTACACCGAGATGTGCAGCGATTCGTTGGCCGAGTTAATCAGCGTTTCCAGCACCGAAAAGGAGTTGTCCGGCGATACGGCCGCCACCACATGCTTGGCGGTGAAGGTGCCAATCCAGGGCGTATCCGAGCCGGCGATGGCACTAAGGGGCAGCAAGGGCAGCAGCATCCACGTCCACGCGAAAAAATAGTAAAGATTCCTGCGCAGCCTGTGCCCGCCAAACCGTCCACTCCGAAAACGCCTGAAACTCATCACTTGCCCCCTTTAGTAGCGACAGCAAATTTAAGCGCGCCCGCTTTTTTGCCCTCGTCCATAACCCGTACGACGGTACCCAGCACGGCACGGCGGTCGCCCTCTAACACCACGGTCTTGTCTGCAGATTTGGCCAGTACGGCCTTGAGTGCCGGTCCAAGATTTTCGTCGCTGACGGGGGAACCATTGACGGAAATCTGACTGTCACTGTTTACCGACACGATCACACTCGGAGTCGCACTGGACTCCGCCGCATGATTCGACTTCGGCAGTTGAACTTGAATTGAAGTTTGTGAAAGCACGCTGCTCGTCACCATGAAGATAATGAGCAGCACGAGAAAAACGTCGGTCAGTGGCGTGATGTTGATCTCCGCCACGATATCGGGCGCAGCAAACTCGTCATACCCACCGCCGTACCCGGAACCGCGCCCGGTCTTCACATGCATTCCCATAGTCAGGCTGATCCAGCTGGCAAACGCGGAGCTTCCTGCTCCCACACTTCCAGCATCTCTTCATAAAGCATCTTGAGCTGAAACTGGAGCGTACCGACCCGAACTTGAAAGTAGTTGTAGAAAAACACGGCGATGACGGCCACCAGAATACCACCGGCGGTCGCCACGAGGGCCTCCGAGATACCGGCGGCCACGACGTTGAACCCGCCGGCACCGGTTTCAGACATGGTGGTGAAAGCTTTGATGATGCCCACTACCGTGCCAAAAAGGCCGATGAAGGGCGCGGCCGAACCAATGGTACCCAGCACCCACAGAAATCGTCGCAGATCGGCGGACTGCTCAAGCCTGCGACGCTCAAGGCGAGCCAGCACCCGATCGTTCAAAAGATCGTTCCGTAGGGGCGCCGGATCAGAGGCGCGCATTGAGCCGGACTGGTTGGCCGACGCAATGATCTCGCGGGCAAGCTCGGCCAGCTCGACAGTAGACTTGTCACACAGCTTCCGGGCACCCTCGCGGTCGCCGCGTAACCATAAATTGGAAAACGAGAGTAGGAATTCGCGATTCTTTTCACGCCAGTTGCGAAGAGTCCAGAGTCGCTCGACGATCACTCCCCAGACTGCGACTGAGCAGACGAAGAGCGGCAGCATGGTCCAGCCGCCGGTTTTTAGTAGACTCCATACAGACATCAAGTGACTCCTACTTGCAAAAGCTAGAAGAACCCCAATACGATGTCAACATGACCCCCTCTCGCAAACTCATTGTTTTGGCTATCAGTTTTACGCTCATCGTCATCGGCACCTGGCTCGATTACCGCAAACGCACGACAGACGCGCCTTTCTTGAAATTGGGCGAAGTGTCAAAGATGGAACTGCTGATTCGCGGAAAGAAAGTTGCCCTCTCCAAAACGGCCGGGCATTGGCGGCTCGACGCTTTTGCCGACGTGCCAGCGCTCGATGTTCGCGCAAACGAAGACCTGGCCAAGCACCTGCTCGATATCATTCGCGTGATGAGCGATGAAACAACAAGCCCGCTCGATCCCAAAGCCGCTCAGGAATATGGCATGAAGGAACCACTGCTTGCGATTGAGCTGGGCTGGGAAAAACCAACTCCCGGCGCAGAGGTGGTCATTTTCGGAAACCGCAATCTTTCGGGCAGGCAGATCTTCGCCTACTTTCCCAAACGCCCGCTGCTTGCCGAGCTT
>JBBRLF010000273.1:0-7073 GCA_038231515.1 candidate division WWE3 bacterium | reverse complement strand
GCGTGCTGCTCGACGGACGGCTGGAAGACGTCACCGGCCTGACCTGGATGGATCACGAAAAACTTACGGGAAAAGAGAACCCTTTTCAGACGAACTGGGACCGACTGCTGCTGCAGTTCAGCAGTGGCCACGATTTGATGTTGTTTCTGGTGCGCGGCGAAGTGGCCTCGGGCTCCTGGGTCGATACCGACGGCACGGTTAAGCATCTGGTGGCTGCCGACATTCAAGTTGAGAACTACGAATATTGGATCAGCCCGCGCACCGGCGCGCGCTATCCGGTCAAGCGGCGAGTGCGCATCGAGCTGCTCGAACTCGAGCTCGATCTGCGCGCAAATCCCATCGAACAGGAGCTCGATCTCACGCGTTCGATCTTCTCTTCACTGTGGCAAGGCATCGTCACTGTTACGGGCCGATACAAGAACACCGAACTTTCAGGACACGGCTTCATGGAACTTGCGGGCTATGACCGGCGCCCTCGCGCTAAAGTCATTGAATTTCTTACGAAAAACTAGCTCGCGGCGCTGTCGTTCAAAACCGAATCCGCAATTGTATTTCAGCATCATATTTGGCTGACATCTTCGCCCTAAAATTAGCTTACGTATGGCTGAACGTAGAAAGGTTCTCGTCATTGACGATGAGAGCCCGCAAAAAAATTTCTCAAAACTTCTCGCCAGGCATTTTGGAATGCTATCTGCGTCTGATGGCGAGGCCGGTATCGCACTGGCTTTGGTGCACCATCCCGACCTGATCCTGGTCGACGTAATGTTGAAAAAGAAACTCAACGGGTTTGACGTGTGCAAGCTGCTGCGCTCGCATCCCATGCTGCAGAATACGGTGGTCTTCATTATGGCCTCAGATTCGGATTCGGGATTAAGCAGCGAACGAAACCGCGTTGACGCGTTTGTCGCCAGCGCCGACGATTTTATTTTAAAAAGCATAAATGATGACGAGCTGCTCGCGCGGATTCACGCCAGGCTGCGCCGCTTTGATAACCATTGGAAGGCGAAGAGCAGCCTGAACTGCGGCAATCTGGTGATGGACATGAACAAGCTCGAAGCACGCATTCGAAACCATAAAGTTCCACTCAGCGTTCTTGAGCTCAGCCTTTTGAAATATTTTGTCGAAAACAAAGACCACGTTCTCACCCGCGAAAAAATCATTGAATCGGTCTGGCGCGACGGCTCGGTCTCGGAGCGCGCGATTGACACCCATGTTGCCACGCTTCGCAAAAAACTGGCCGAGTTTGACCACCAAATCCGAACGCTTTACGGCGCTGGTTATATTTTAGAGGAACGTGCGGATGGACAATGACAGGAAGTCGTTGGAATTTTTTATCTCTGAAAAGGCGCAGTTCATCGTAATCTCATTATCAGGCCCATTGGACCAGACCGCGGACGAGACTCTGGCACGCTGCCAGGCCGAAGCTCTCGCCTACTCGGGTAGTCTTTTTGTTCTCAATATGCGCGCAGTCGAGCAAATCGACTCCCGTGCGATTCCACCGCTCGTGCGGCTGCAAAAGGCGCTGCGGGAAAAGCCCGGCATTCTGCGCGTTTGTTTTCTGTCAAAGGAACTCAAAGACCGTCTGCTCGAAAAAGCTGCGCTCCGGGAAGCTGAAGTTACGGCAGACCTAATGGATGCCCTTTCAAGCCTGCAAATCGCGGCAAACTTAAAGAAGAGCAGCTCGTAAGACTTATTGCCCCGGTGGCGGTACCTCAGTAGGTGGCGGACCAGGCGGAGTCGCCGCCGGATTCTGAGCCGCGGCCGCTGCGTTGGGGTCAGCTGCCGGCGGAGTGCCGGGTGCAACTTGGGCAGCAGCAGGTTGAGCGGGTGTGTTTGCGTCCGCGGCTTGCGCCGGGGCCGGAGCGTTTGGATCGGAAGGCGGGGTGCCCGGCACTGCCGGCGGCGGAGTCACTGCTGCGGTCGCCGCCGCTTGCACGGCCGGCGGGGGCGTGGGCATTGCAGCGGCAGGGGCGCCAGGCGGGTGTTTCATCAAATAGAGCAGACCGCCCGCGACTGCCACAGTCAGAACGACCACTGCGATAAAGATATTTTGCATATTTTTCATGTTGCTTGCCCCTTAAGCTCGTGGATCTGCCAGATGTCCCATTAATAGAATTGTATTCGTTTTTTTGTGCCGGATCAAAAAAATGAAGGGATGGTTGGCTCGAAAGACCGCCGATCGCCCACCTACATCGGACATCAGCTTCAACATGCTGTGATCTGCCCGCTTGCCGCCGTTTTCCTTCACAACCAAGGCCGCTTTATGAATGACGCTGTTCAGATAGATATCCCGGCGTCCGGTGAGCCGCGAAAAATCGGCGTGCATGGGATGAAAGGCATCAGTAATTCCCATCTCATTCAGCACAATCGGCAACGACAGCACCTTTTCAAGCGAAAATCTGGGCAATACCACCGCGACTTTTCTGGGCGTCAAACTGGCCGTCCAGCCTGCCACCACTTCGGGAGTCAAGGTGGCCTCTAATGGCTGCAGGCCAGCCAGATCTCGGGGCAGCACAAGGAGCATAGTCAGCTCGCCGCCTTCATTTGGCAGCTCGATAAGCTTGTACCCGGGGCGCTCGGCGTATTCAAAGGTATCTTCGTTATGCATGAACTGCGCGGAGATGGGACTTCCGGTCTGCAACGTGAACTCGCCTGGCTCGGTTTGATCCACTCGAAACTGCGAGCCCCAGGCTGACTCAAAGTGAATCGCGCCGGTCAGCAAAAACTGGGTCAGGCCGTCGATTGCTCCCGGCGGTAGAATATTTTCGGTAGCAGCGCGATCCGCAATCCAGCGATTTATTTTCGAGCGTGCGGCCTCGGCGGCGCCTTTGAAATCGACGAGCCCCGGCATCACTCCGAACTTCTGGTTCGCTATTTTAAGATAGCTATCCGGCAAGTCAAAGTCGCGCTGTACCCAGAGTCTGGAAGCAAGATGCAGCTGGGGCAACGCACGTCGCAAGGCCAACGCGTCCTCTTCCCTGGCGTTAGCCTGGTCCGCGGTCGCACCCGGATACAACAGCCGCGTGATCTGCGCCTGCGTTTCCTCGTTGGCGGCCGACCGCAACATCAGCAAACCCAGCTCGAGCACAAAGGGCGAAAAGACAAAATCATCCTGGGAGTGCGTCTCCATCAGACGGGCATACATGTCATAAGAGAAGTTATTCGTTTTGCGGGTCAGGGCCCGGGTGTTTCGAGGCACCACGCCTGGCAAGGGACTGTTTTCAAAAAGTACAAACCAGCCCGCAGCGCCGGTGCCGACCACCAGCACGAACAGAAGCACCGCCAATAAAATTCGCTTGGCTGATTCGATGATCGCATCACTCATCGTCAGCAATCAGTCTAGCAGCATCCACGTTGGAAATTCAGACCAGGGCAAAAACTGCCGCCTCAGTCCTTCTTCCATTTATAGAAACCTTCGCCCGACTTGCGTCCGAGCTTGCCGGCAGCAACCAGCTCTTCAAGAATCCGAGGCGGCTTGAAAGTTTCGGTGCCCAGCTTGCTAAACAGCACGCGCGCGACGCTCAGTCGCACATCGAGTCCTACCCAGTCCGACTGGCGCAGGGGGCCCATGGGATGGCGATACCCGTACTCCATAGCCTTGTCGATATCCTCCACCGAAGCCACCTTTTGCTCCACCATGCGCATGGCCTCCAACGCCATCGCAACGCCCAGCCGATTTGTCACAAACCCCGGCGAGTCTTTAACGACAATCGTCTGCTTTCCGAGGTCAAACTCAACCAGCTCGATCGCTTGCCGCAGCCAGGCTTCGTCGGTCTTGAGCCAATAGACGATTTCGACGAGTGGAATTACCGTGGCGGGATAGAAGAAATGTAAACCAATCAGGCGCTCGGGCCGCGCCAGCGCGGAAGCAATCTCGGGAATACTCAGGCTCGCCGTATGCGAGGCGTACCAGGCGTCGGGCAGCTCGCACTCGATCTGACGAAACACCTTGCGCTTGACCTCAAGGTCTTCAATCACCGCTTCGATGACGTAAGGCGTTTTGGGATTGACGACGCGCAGGTCAGAGATCAATCGGATTCGTTCCAATGCTGAGTCCAGCTCCTCGTCGCTCACCCTGCCGATTTCGTGCTGTTTTCGCAGCGAACGCTCGATAGCCGCTGAGGCCTTACCCAAAGTTCCAGGATGATGGTCCCAGAGCTGAACCTCGAAGCCCGACAGGGCCATCAATTCCGCAATGCCTCGGCCCATGGTACCGGCACCGGCAACCAGAACCATTTTTCGCATTCCCACAATCTATTTGTACAGAATTTCACGAGTGGTGGATAGGTACACCTGGCCAGCGCAAGGGGCTATGCCAGCAGAGCGACGATTTTTCCAAAGACCTTTCGCTGCTCCAGCGCCGCGTGCCATAGGTACTGCCCGGCGACGGAATCGGGCGATCTTCAAAAGAAATGCTCTCAGGTGGACCGTGTTGTTTGATGACGGCTGCGCGCATGGTATGTTCTTGAGATATGTCTTACCAGTTCAGGACAGTCAATATCTGGCACAAGCTCGCGATCCTGGGGCTCGCGTTTGGTTTCTTCATGGTGGGCCTGGATCGGGCTCCCGTCCCGACGGTTGATGGCGCCGTACGAGCCACCATGGCGCGCAACATCGTCGTAAATCACCAGCTTTGGCCCATCACCTATGAAGGTAAAATTTTCACCGATCATCCGCCGCTTTTTCTGTGGCTGACAGCGCTGTCCTATAAAATTTTTGGAATCAGTGATTTCAGCGCCAATCTGATTCCGCACCTCTTTGCCTTTCTCACCGTATTCATAACTGCGCTGATTGCAATCGAGTCGGGCCTGGGCGCGGGTACCGCGTTGGCTTCGGTAATCATTCTGTGCCTGACGCGCGACTTCGTGCTGAGCTCGGTGCGCGGTTATATCGAGCCCGTGCTGGAGTTCTGGATTTATCTTGGACTTTACTTCACACTGCGGCAAAAGAATCGCCGCAAGCTTTGGCCCGCGGCCACCGCGGCGATGGCCGTCTGGCTTGCCGCCTACTCGAAGGGTCCCGTGGCACTGTGGCCCTTTCTTTATTTTCTTTTTCTGCTGCTGTGGAACGCACCAACTGGGCGCAGACGCGTGCATCTGGGCAATATCTATCTCGGAACCTTCGTGCTGTGCACGGTCATCTGGGCGCTCTGGGTCAGCAGCCGGGGTGAATGGCAATACTGGAACAGCTATTTTTTCGGACAGATCATATCCAGTGCGCTCAAAGGCCGCGATGGGGCACAGACGTTGGAGCCCCTGTATTTTCTGAAAATTCTTGGCAAGTTCTACTGGCCCTGGCTGCCATTTTTACTCTGGTCGCTGTACCGGGCATTTCGCGCCCTGTTCGCGCTCGAGTTTTCGAGCCGGGTCTCTTACTCCTTCGTCTATATCGTCATGGCGCTGGGGTTTGTCGGCGGCTTCTCGCTCATGAAATGGAAATTCTGGTATTACATCGCGCCGGCCTATCCCGCGCTGGCCCTTTTCATCGCAGCGGTGCTGCACGAGCACTTCGACAAGGTTTTCGATCGCCCGGCGTTCGGGCGCCAAGTCTTCACCGTGGCCGCGATCTGGATTTTTATCGGCTCAGTGTATCCCGTGCCCCTGCACAAAGAACGCGTGCCCGAAGTCATGGCGTTCAAAGACACAATCTTAAACTCGCCCGTAACCGGTCCGGTGTGGTTCGTACGCAATCCGATGGATCACAATATGATTGGCACGAGCGGTCAGTGGTATTTCAACCGCACCGTTCTCAAGGTCACTGACGACGAAGAGCAGTCCTGGGCGGCCTCGAAGCTGACGGGCCCGGCGTGGATTATCACCGGTTCGGAGTTTTGGGTTTCATGCAAAACTTCGTGGTGCGCAAAATCGACGCTGATTCAGAGCGCGGGCAAGAGCTCGCTCGTTTACTACTCGGGCCACCAGTAACAGTTCTGGTGGTCAGTATTCGAGAGGTATCTTGGGCTCTTCGGATACCGACTTCGGCCGGTCCTGATTCTGGACCACGCTGACATTAGGTGCGCCCGGCCCACGCCACTCATGAAGTGGATTCACGTTCATGCGCTCTTCACTCGTGATTTTAAGATCTCGCTCGCCAGGTGGCAGCTCCGGCGCATTCCTCTGGGCGTTCATATTCATCGCATAGGCGGGATCCCAGATCGTGGAGCCAATATTGCCTTGCATGTCGGCACCGGGGCGGTTGGAATTGCTGTTGGGTGGATTCGAATTCGGAACAGATGGCAGGTTCAGATTCAGCACCAAGGCCAGGGCTGGCAGTGCGAATTTCGGTTTCATAGGTGCACTCCTTTTCCATTCTAGTTTCTGGAATTGGAAATGCACGACCCGGCGTGGAATTGGCTGCCCGGAAGCCCGGGACCCTCGCCCTAATTATTCCAACCATGGGTATATACCAATAGCTGGTATAATTCGCCTGAGTCACCGAGCCAGCGACCTGCGACCTGCGACCTGCCGGCAGCTTATTTCTCGAAATAGAGTCGAACAGCCGCGTGAATATAAAGCCGTTCCAAAATACAGCCTGGCAAACTGCAATGCTTGCCAAACCAAGTCCTCCACCGGCCATCGCATAGCTCGCCAAAAATCTCGAGTAGAAACACCAAAAGTTCTGCCACTAAAACGCGCCGGCCTTGAGTCGAATCTCGTACTCACGCAAAACATCAAGCACGCCCGGCCCGGTCAGCGCGGTCGGGCGCACGGCACGTACGCGCTCGAGCGCCGAGGCTGCGTCGTAACCTTGCAGCTCCATCAACATCGCACAAAGTACCAAGCCCGTGCGGTCGCGACCGGCATAGCAGTGCACCAGCACGCAGCCGCCCGCGCGTACTTCGGCAAGTCCGCCCACCGCTGCCGCGCGCACGAAGCCCACAAAACGATCAACGAGCGCCGGATTGGTCGGATAAGCCGTCGGCATGAAATGCACCAGATGCTTCAAGCCCTCGTCGCGAATGCACGCAGCTTCGCACTGCTCGTCGGTGCTCATGATCGCAGTGATACCCGCGCCATGAATGGCCGGCAGATCCCACGGATCAACGACTGGCCCCGAGCGTCCGGCAAGTTTTC
>JBBRLF010000272.1:0-7088 GCA_038231515.1 candidate division WWE3 bacterium | reverse complement strand
GCGTGACCATCGAGCGGCTGCCCATTCCCACGAAGGGCGCGGCGCGCGCAAGTATCGCCGAATCAGGCTTGACCGCGGCAGCGCAGATGCAGACGCTTTTTATCTCAGGGGGCCGCAAGCAGAAGATGCGGCCGGGGGATATTCTGGGTGCGCTGACCGGCGAAGCGGGCGGGCTGCAGGGTACGGATATTGGCAAGATCGAGATTCACGATAACTTTTCTTATGTTGCGGTGGCTTCGGGCGTCGCCGCCGTGGCCTTGGAGCGGCTGCGCAACGGCCGAATCAAAGGTCGCAAGTTTCGGGTCGAGACCGTGAAATAGCTCGTCAGCAAGTCAGAAAGCTTTCGAGCTCGGTGTTGGGTAGCGTTGCCAGGATTGTGAGGACTTCGCGCGCAGCCCCAGGATCGTTTGTGCACAGCGCACCGCTGGCGATGCGCACGCTGTCGCCAGCAGTCACAAGCTCAAGTGGTGAGCGCCGGGTTAGCTCGCGCGCAAACGCTTCGGCGCTGCTGTAGCCGCGAGCTTGGAGTTCGCGCACAGGTAAAAAAGCCCAGAGGCCGCTGGTGCCGGGCACCAGCTGCTGCTCCAGCTCCAGGGCGACGCGCCCCATAGTCCAGCGCGGATTGAGTTCGACGAGGGGCTTGAGCTTGAGCGCGCCCTCGTTGTCGCGCCACAGAAGCGCATCCACGCCAGCTGGGCCGTGAAAGCCCTCGCTGCGCAGCCGCGTGCCGAGGTCGCGCAGCAGGCGATGCCACTCGGGAAATACGCTGTGCAGAAATCGCAGCTGCTCAGGTTCGAAGCCCGGGAGTTTTTTTCCCAGGTAAGTGCCGCGATATTCATTGCGGCTACCCGTGACGAACCGACGGGCTTCGAGCAGCTGGGTGCGTTCGGCGTCGACCGTCATTTGAATCGAGAGGTCACAGGCTTTGTCGAGCCATTGCTCAACGACGAGGCGATACTGCGTGTTGAGCGTGTTGAGCATCCAGCCGCCAAGCGGGCCTTCGAGTTCGGCCGCAGATCGGATCTGTCTTACCTGCATGCCAGAGGTCCCGTAGGGCGCCTTTACCATGGCAAAATGTCCGGCTGCCAGCAGCTCGGAGACATGCTGCTTGGCCGACTGCCACGAGTCGTGGCAGGTGCCGATCGTCTCGGGGCCGCCGAAGAGTACTTGGGACTCGGGATTTTTTCCGAGCCATTCTCGTAAAAATTCCACACTCCAGGTTTTCGAATACAGCTTACCGATTCCGGTCTTGTCAAAACTTCGGTGCGCAAGAATTTGCCGGCACCACTGATGATTGGCGCCGCTGCTCTCAGCAAGGCGGCTGCCCAGCCGCATGGCCAAGTCAAACGAGTCCGGACTCCAGCCCCAGGGCTCGATGCCGCTGAGCTTGGGCGCGCGTACTGAGGTTGCGAACTCAGGAATGGGAAAGCCCGCGGCGGACACGTCTTCGAGCCACGCGGTGCCTGGACGTTCCTTGACGAGTACGACGTCCTGATTCGAGGCTAGGAACATGGGCAGGGCTTCGAGGTCGAGGCCCAGGCGTTGGGCGCCAGCCGTAGGAGTGAAGCCGGGATTGCCGCGCGCGATTTCGGCGTCGCAGTGCGGATTATAGTGCCACACCACGGGGGGCCTGCCCTTGGAGCCACTGTGCAGCCGCAGCTCGCGAATAAATGTTTCCGAAAGTCCGGCTTCGCGCCGGGCCTCGACCGTGTAGCCAAAGCCCTTGGCCCGGCGAGCCGTCATGGGGGGCGGCAGCAGGCGCACGTAGGCGTCCCAGTCGGTTTCAACGCACTCGGCGCTCTCGGCGCTCTCGGCGCCGCGCCAGCGATTGAACCAGGTGACGCCGAATTTCACATGACCGATTTCTTCGCGGTAAACTCGTTCAAGAATGGCCGCCGTTTTGGTATCGCCCGTGGCCGCCACGGCTTTCATGAAAAACAGCGAGAAGTCGAGGTTGGCTTGCTCAAAGCTCAAGTTCATCTGAATGACGAACTCCATGGGCGATGACACGTGGCTCATCGCCTTCCAGAAATAATCGCTCACGGGCAGATCGCCGAACTCAACGCCCAGCTCACGCATGCGTTCAAGGTAAAGCCGCAGATGACTCTGCTCTTCTTGAATCGTGTGGGCCAGGCCCAGTCGATAGGGCGCGGGCGCCTCGGGAAAGCGCAACAGCATGAGCGCCATCAGCTCCATGGCCAGCAGCTCGTGGTTG
The DNA here is from genome assembly GCA_038231515.1 of candidate division WWE3 bacterium. Taxonomy (GTDB): domain Bacteria; phylum Bdellovibrionota; class UBA1018; order UBA1018; family UBA923; genus JACQAX01. The sequence continues at coordinate 4,873 of JBBRLF010000272.1, read as the reverse complement.
GCAAAAAAATGCAGCACCTCGCCCCGCACCAGGGGCTCGCCCAGGCGATTCAGATCAGGAAAGCGGGCTTTTCCCGGTTTGGAAAGTGCGGCCGGGCGTGGCGGAAAGGCGGGAATTTCGAGGAGCCGTGTGGTTGGAGCGGTGAACTCCGATTCGAGCTCCGTTTCCTTGAGCTTTTCGGCCAAGCTGGTGCCGAAAAGAATATGGCGGGCAAACTCTTCGAGCGTCATCGTCAAATTCTAAACTGGGGTGCGGCTTGAAGTCGCTCGAAATCTTCGGCGCTGATGGGCCCGGGCCCTTTTCGAGTTGTGCCCGCACGCAGGGGTGCCGCGCTGTGCGAGAGTCGTACGGTTTTTTCGAGCCAGGTGCGATCAAGCGGGTGGATCAGGGCCTCGAGCTTGTTTGAGGCAATCGTGGTCTCGGCCTTTTCGGCAACCTCGCAGCCGTGGCCGACATAAAATCCTGCCAGCAATAAGGTCACTCGTACGGCGGTGGAGCGCGTGTAATTGGTCAGCAGGCAGGAAATATTGTGGTCGAGACTTTGATGCAGGAGCTGGAAATGTTCGAGCGACCACATCTCGGGATTCCCCTCGGGCGAGTACGGGTCGTAGAAAATGGAGTCGGGGCCTGGAAAGGGGCGGGCGCGCAGCTGGTCGCCGAAGTCGCCCAGGTGAAGGTACCAGTGAAGATTGGGTTTGATCCAAGCGTGGCCCTGCGTCAGCAGCTGCCGGAGTTTAGCCTCGTGGCCCACCAGATATCCCAGCTCGTCGGCATGTTCGAGTGCGAACTCGATGGGCGCGGTGGTCTTGTCGAAGCTGTGAATTTCAACTTCCTTGTCCGAGTCATAGAACGCTTCAATGGCGGCCAGCACGTTGGCGCCTGCGCCAAAACCCACATCCCAGATCACGAATTTTTGCGTCGCGATATTGGAGCGGGCATAGATGCGTTGCTGCGTGACGTGCAAAATGTTGGCTTCGGCCTGCGGGCCCGAGACGGGATGAAACGTCTCCAGATTCGCCAGCGCGCGCATGCTATTGATGCCGGATTTAAGCCGGACGATTTCGAACTGGTTCAATCTTGCGTGGCTCTCTGGCGTGCGGGCCGTGCGGCTAGCGTGGTCAGGTAGCGATCGAGATTCGGCAGATTGTGCAGCATCTCGTAGCGTTTGGCGTTGAGCAGGGAGTGGCCCAGCATGATGTCGGCGGCTGAGAACTCATCGCCGAGCAGATACTGTTTGCCTTCGAGGGAGCGTTCGAGAAACGCCAGCACTTCGCCAAAGTCCGCGCGCAGCTTGTCGGCCAGGCCCGGCGTGCGTTCATTTTCTGGCAGGCCACGGGTTTGTTGAAAAAGCTGGGTGAAGGGCCCTTCAAAGGTGGCAGGGCAGTAGAACATCCACTGCAGATAAAGGGCGCGGTGAGGTGCACCGGGCAGGGGCGCCATCATGCGATCGTGAAATTTTTCGGTAAGATACTGGCAGATCGCTCCAGACTCAATAAGGGTGAGGTCGCCGTCTTGCAAAGTCGGAACCGCACCATGCGGATGCAGCTTCACGTATTGCGGGTGGGTTTTTTCCACCTCAGCCATGTTCAGGCGCACGAGCTCGTAGGGAATGCCCATTTCTTCGAGCAGCCAGCGGGGACGAACGGCACGGGTACGAGCAGCATAGTAAAGTTTTAGCATGGGGCCAACACTAGCTTTAAAATCACTGGGGTTCAAGGGGGGGCGTACATGAGGGATAAAGTCTGTTTACGGTCCTGAAATGATCTGGCAATAATGGAGGAATGAGTAAAAACATCTGGTCGGTCGCGGTTGCTGTGGTTTTAGGGCTTGGCTTGGCTTCAGGTGTGGCGCATGCGGCGCTCAAGACTCAAACCGTGGAATACACCTCTTCTGATGGCGTGAAGATGGAAGGTTATGTGGCGTATGACGACGCGGCCAAAGGCGCTCGTCCCGGTATTCTCATCGTTCATGACTGGATGGGGCTGGGCGACTTCAGTCGGGCAAAAGCGGATCTCCTGGCCAAGCAGGGCTATGTCGCGTTTGCGGCTGACATTTATGTCAAGGGCGTGAGACCCGCAAATGCCGGCTAGGCAGGCAAGCTGGCCGGAAAATTCAAGGGCGATCGAAAGCTCCTGCGCGCACGCGCGCGTGCCGCCTATGACGCGTTAGCCGCAATGAAGCAGGTCAATCCCAGGAAAATTCTTGTCATCGGATATTGCTTCGGCGGCACGACGGCATTGGAGCTGGCACGCAGTGGTGCACCGTTGGTCGGCACGGTAAGCTTTCACGGCGGACTTTCGACGCCTACGCCCGAGGACGCAAAAAATATCAAAGGGCCCGTGCTGGCAATGCATGGCGCTGATGATCCAAATGTTCCGCCGGCCGAGGTAAAGGCGTTCAAAGATGAGATGAGTCGGGCCAAGGTGAAGCTGGAGTTCATCGCCTATCCAGGCGCGGTGCATGCTTTTACCAATCCAGCCGCCGGAAATGACAATAGCAAGGGAGCGGCGTACAACGCCAACGCGGATAAGAAATCGTGGATCGCCTTTGAGAAGTTTCTCAAGCAGGTGTTGTAACGTTTCGGACTAGAATTTTCCACCCAGCCAGACATTGCCAATGACCCGCGGGCCGTCGGTTTTGCCCATCTCCGGGGTGACAGAGCCCGGCTCTTCGAAAAGGTAAAATGGCCGCTGGCTCGTGCCAGATTTGACGTCGGCGCCCAGGGTCAGTGAGCGATAGATCTGCTTGGTCCAGCCCGCGCCAAAAGAAAGAGCCAGCGGAGCTTCGTAGAACGGATCTTTGCTTCTATTGGCGACGATGGCGCTGGCATCGAACACGACGTAAAACTCGCCCAGCTTTTCGGTGGGAATGACGGCTTTGAAATGTTCCTTTATTCCAACGGCTGACATGCCCTCCACGCCTTCGAAGGCGTAGAAGCCCGTGCTGGTCACGATATAGGGTTTATTGGCACCGTTGCGGGTGTCGATCACCAGACTTAAGCGGTCGTAGTCGGTACGTATGACGGGGTTTTGAACTGGTACGCTGCCCACGCTCAATTGCCAGGCGCGCGTGGCCTCTACTTTGATTGGAGAATTCTTGGGTGCATAAGTCACGCTGGCTTTGATGGCGTTGTTGGGTGGCAGCTGAAACTCGATTCCCGAAGAGCCAAGGCCATGGGGGGTGAAGTCCATCATGTCGCCGTGAACTTCGAGCTTGGCGGTTACGGTGTTCCAGCGAGCGTAGCCGTTGACATTAAGTCCGGCGAAACCCAGGACGGCGGTGCCGTTGTTTCCTTCACCGGCGTTATAAGTTCCAAGAAAGGGTGCACTGGTGCGCATAGCGCCACCATAGAGATTGGCACCGTAGCCCACCTCGCTGATCCATTTGCTTTGAAATTCCTTTTTCCCGCTGAGCTGTCCGGCTACGCCCGTGGCGTCGATGGTGTAGGGGCCGTTACTGGTTTCGTAGCTTTCGTGCAGGGCGAAGACCTTCGTGTTTTCGGTGCCCAGCTCGAAGCGAATCGTCTGCTCGTTGGTGCCGATGTGCATCGTGAGGACGCTGCGGTCGCCGCCAAGTTTTGCAGCATCTTCGATGGTCTGGCGGGCCCAGCGGGTGACGCGGGGCTGGTAGGCATGCACGACGCCTGGCTTGCTTTCGACCAGCGAGGTGCCCGCGAGCTGACCCATTACCGCGGCCGAGACGTCGACGGCTTGCGTGAGCGTTTTTTGACCCGTGTTGAAAGTCGTGCCCCAGTTCTGAACGTAGTACAGTCCGGTTGCCGGATCTCGCATGTGCATGATGTCGTGCGAGCCCGTGTGGTCGGTGGGCTGCTGATGCCAGTTTACCGTGTGCGTGCCGACGTCGACAAAGCCCAGCGCCTGGGCAACATTGGCCATATAGGCATGGGCGTCGCGGCACACACCACAGTCTTTGGTGCCGGCGCGCAGGCTTCGAAACATCCTATCTGGCGGGGTGCCCGTATAAGGGGCGTTAGAGCCGCTGTCACAAAGATCCAGGTACGTGCCCATGATCGAGAGGAGTAAAAACTTGGATTGCAGATCGAGTGCGCCGGCCTGGCTTTTGAGCAGCGCCAGATATTCTGCCGTGTTTTGCGGGCCAAGCTTATCTGCACCACCAAAGGTGCTGTAGGCCGGATTTTTCCAGGCGTTAAAAAGATTCGCCACGGTCTCGCTGCGTTTGCCGCCGGGGTCGCTTGCCGAGTTGTAGGACTGGGCGGTGACGTTGACGGCTTTTTCGTCGGTGCGAATGTCGAACATGAAGTAGGCGTCGATCAGATGCGCGTCGGGACCATCAAGCGACCGCACCTTATCGACAATCGCGCTCCAGGTGCCGCTCGACGGCAGAGGGTTTGTCGCGGGTCTATTGCAATCGGTGCCGGTTTCATTCGCCTGTAGTGGGGCCACGGGGCACACCAAGGCCAAGAAAAACGCGAATAGGAGCGTGCGAAGCAACATTAAAAAATTTCTCTCTCTCAAGCTTAGTTATTGCGGGGAACGTGCCAGCGGAACGTTCAAAAGGTAGGTTCTAACGTTCCGGTTTTTCAGGCTAAATAGGGCGAGTTAACTGTGGAGTAGACTTCGCTGGCGCGAGTCATCTTGTCAGATGACTATGGCCGCTATGACAGTGCCCAAAAGTTCATCACGGCTGGCGCGGTATTCGCAATAATAAATTCTCATGGTTCGACTGTGCTTGCGGTGTCATGGACGCATTGACGAAGCCGATCCTCTGGCACAGCTGGGGCTGAAGGTTGGCTTCTGCGACGGTTGTCTTCATGCCGGGGTGGTGCTCGATGGAGCGCTTGGACGAAGGATAAAAGAAAACCGCGGCTTTGCAGATCGCTTCACTGCCGCCG
>JBBRLF010000271.1:0-7169 GCA_038231515.1 candidate division WWE3 bacterium | reverse complement strand
GCGCCCCGCCACCTCAAGCGCTTTATGATGAACTTCGTGATCGTTTAAATAATTGCGATTGATGCTTTCGTCATTCATGACAAACGAGTAACACGAAAAATAAGCCCCTCTGTAAACGCACAGGACCGGCTCAGGATCGATCAGAAAAGTGGAGCAGGATGCGAGCCAGTAACACACCTAAAACAATTTAACCCAGGAGTTTTAGAGCCAACTTAAAGGCCTTTTGGATGTGACTAATTTTTTAAAATTAGAATCATCCGAAAACATGTCAAACTTATTTTGAAAAATAATTTCACCCGGAATGAATTCCTTGGAATCCGGTTACACCAACGGTCTGGACGGTCCGAGCCATAAGAATCCGACTGCACCGGAAAATAAATCCCAAGCCTTCCACTCCACCACACCAAAGAAAGGAAAGTAGCCAGTGGCATACACCAAACGCCGAAACGAGCTTGCACATCTGCTACCAGGCGACACCGAACGTCGAACACAATCGATGCTCTCGAATCAACGTTCCACCAAGCCACGAATCAAGCAAGTGCACTCGAATCCAGGAACCACCAGACCCGCCATAAGCCAAAGCCCCGCGCGCAACTCCGGTACGTACCGCAAGCCCCACACAAAGCCCAGCCGCCACCCAAGGGATCGACTAACACCGCGCGAGTGAGAACACCGCTCGTCTTCAAACCACCAAAATTAAAGATCCATCCAGTTCTGAGCCGTCCCCGCATTCACATCCAGCGGCACCGAAAGCTTCGCAACATTCTCCATATCCGAAGTAAGACCAGCCTTGGCATCCTCAGCCTGCCCTGCCGGCACATCCAACAGAAGTTCGTCATGCACCTGCAAAACCAGCTTCGAGCCCATGCGCCGACAAGACTCATGCGCCTTGATCATCGCAATTTTCATAATGTCCGCCGCCGTACCCTGCACCGGCGTATTCATCGCCATGCGCTCGGCATTGTTTCGCACAGCCATATTGCGGTTTTCAATATCCTTGATCGGCCGCTTGCGCCCAAACAGCGTTTCAGCCATACCTGTTTCGCGCGCATCCATCAGGCACTTATCCATATACGTCTTCACGCCGCTATAACGCTGAAAGTAAGCATCGATATACTGCTGCGCTTCGGTGCGGCTGATGTTTAGCTCCTGAGCCAGACCAAACGCGGTCTTGCCATAGATCAGGCCGAAGTTGATGGCCTTGGCCGCACTCCGCTGGCGATCAGTAACGTCGCCGGGCTTGACATGAAAAATATCAGCCGCCGTTGCGCGATGCACATCGACGCGAGCGTTGAAGGCCTCAATCAAGGTGCGATCGCCGCTCAAGTGAGCCACTAGGCGCAGCTCGATCTGCGAATAGTCGGCGCCCACCAGCACATTGCCGGGCGCGGCGACAAACGCGCGCCGAATCTTGCGGCCGCTTTCCGACTTGATAGGAATATTCTGCAGATTCGGATTCGAGCTCGAAAGTCTGCCCGTAGCCGCCACAGCCTGATTGAAGCTGGCATGCACGCGCCCATCTTTTTCAATCAACGAGGGAATAACATCGACATAGGTGCTCTTGAGCTTGGTCAGCTCGCGGTAGCGCACGATGAGCGCCGGCACCGGATGCATGCCTGCCAACTTCTCAAGCACGCGCACATCGGTTGAAAAACCCGTCTTCGTTTTCTGCAGCGTGGGCAGACCAAGCTTGTTAAACAGCACATCAGAAAGCTGTTTGGGTGAGTTCAGGTTAAACGGATGTCCGACCGTATCGAAGATATCGTGTTCTACGATCTTAAGCTCTTTGGAGTATTCCTCTGAGAGCTGTCCCAGAATTTCTGTGTCGACAGCCACGCCGTTCCATTCCATATGGGCCAGCACGAGTGCCGTCGGCATTTCGATTTCGCGGAATAGTTTCTCGCCATTCACGCGTTTGAGCTCCGCAGCCAGCGGCTCGTAGAGCCGGCGCGTGGACCACGCGTCCAGGCCACCATAACGTGCGGCATCGCTCAAGGGTACGAGCGAGAAATCCGGACGCTCGCCCAGCACTTCCTTGAAGTCACCGATCTGCGCGTTCAGGTAACGACCCGCCAGCGCATCAAGCCCGTGCTTCTCTTCGGGCTCCACCAGATAGTGCGCCAGCATCGTGTCAAACCAGCCACCTTTTGGCTCGGCCGGCTCCAACCCTTCGGCCAGCAAAACTTTGTAATCGTATTTCAGATTCTGAGCCACAACCTTCTTGTCGCGAATGAGCCGGTCAAAGTCCGCCACGACTTTTTTTGCGGAAACCTGATCGGACGTCCCTTCACCCTGGTGGCGAACGGGAACGTAGTAGGCCTCGGCGCCATCGCCGCTCAGGCTCATGCCCACCATTTCGACTTCGGTCGTGCGATCACCGCGCGTTTCGGTGTCGAAAGCCAGAATGGGCTGCGAACTCAATTTCTCGAGGCATTTGGCCCATTCGCGCTCGTTTCGCACGAGTATGATCTCAGGCGCGCCAGCACCCACGACTATTGCGGCAGGCAAAATTTCACGCGCGTCCACATCCGAGGCCGTCAGCGCGGCTTTACCCAAGGCCGGCGAAGTTTCATCCGCGCCACCCGCTTGCGGCGCGGAGCCAGCAGTGCCAGACGCTCCCCCACCCGCCGCCACGATATCGGCATATTTTTTAGCCAGGGTTTTAAATTCCATTTCCTGCAAAAAATCCAAAAACTCCGGCCGGTAGCCAGCAGGAGCATGAAGATTTTCGAGCTTCACACCCGTGCAGCAACCCTCAACTTCCCGATGCACCGTCGCAAGCCTTTTGGAGAGGCGCGCGCTTTCCGCATGCTCGATTAGCAAATCGCGGCGGCGCCCCGGCTTCATCTTGGGGGCGCCCGCGAGAACTTTTTCCAGATCGCCGTACTCGTTGATAAGCTCAACGGCTGTCTTGGGACCCACGCCGGGGATACCGGGAATGTTGTCGGACGTGTCTCCAATCAGGCCCAGATAATCGGTTACGAATTTGGGCTCCACGCCCAGCTTCTCTTTCACCTCGGCCGGCCCGTAGGTGATGTTTTTCATCGTATCGAGCACCTTCACGCGCTCATCAACGAGCTGCATCAAATCCTTATCGCCCGTAACGATCGTGATGTCGCAGTCCTGGCACATCGTCGCCAGGGTGGCGATCAGATCATCGGCCTCAAAACCTTCCTCGGACAATTTTACGATTCCCAGTGCTTCAGTGACGCGCCGGATGAGGTCGAACTGAGGAATAAGGTCGTCTGGCGGTGGACCGCGGTGGGCTTTGTAATCGGGATACAGCTCTTTGCGAAAAGTCGGCTTTGGTGTGTCAAAAATACAAGCGATGTAGTCGGGTTTGTACTTGTCGAGCACGCCCAGCAGCATGGTCGTATAGCCGTACACCGCATTGGTCGGCAGCCCCTTTGAAGTCGAAAGGTTACGTATCGCAAAGAACGCGCGAAAGATGAGCGAACTTGAGTCGATCAGGAAGAGCTTGGGGTGCTTTTTCGGCATGGCTTAATCCACACGATTTGCGCGAGTACGGCAAGCCGAATTTGACGTCCGGCCCGCAATCAGGGTAGGACTGGCCGCCAGGCATTGGGGGAAGAAATGAAAGCAACCATTCTCGTTCTTTTGGGTCTCTGTCTTACCGGCTGCGCCTTTGGCGCGCTCAAGAATCCGACTGAAATTCCGGACATCATTGATGCCGACGCCATCAATCATAATGTGAACCCGTGTGACGACTTCTACCAGTTCGCCTGCGGCAAATGGCTGCAAGACCTGAACATGCCCGCCGACAAGTCCTCCTATTACCATCAGTTCACGGCGCTCGACGACCAGACGCGCGAGACGCTTAAAACCCTGATCGAGACGGCGCCCAAAGACAGCCGCCTCGGAAAATTCTATACCTCCTGCATGGACGAGTCCTCGCCCGGGCAGTCTGGACTGCAAACCCTTACCGAGCTTTTTGCGCGAATCGATCTGGTGCAAAACAACCAGCAGCTCGCCGCAACCGTGGCGCAGCTGCACCTGCTCGGGGCCAACGCTCTTTTCAGCTTCGGCTCAGCCCAGGACCTCAATGACGCCACTCAAGTGATCGGCTTTGCAACTCAAGGTGGCATGAGCTTGCCTGAACGTGACTACTATCTGAAAAGCGACGCAAAATCCGTCGCAACCCGAACCGAGTTTGCGTCGCACGTCTCAAAGATGCTGAACCTCACCGACACCAGCGGGGGCTACGGCACGCCAACAAAGGATCAGGCCGCTCAGATTCTGGCACTTGAAACCCGGCTCGCCTCTGCCGCATTTTCACTCGAAGACCAGGGCGATCCGAGCAAGATCAATCATCCGATCGGAATCGCGGGCCTTAAGGGTCTGACGCCGGCCTTTGACTGGGAAAGCTACTTCGCCGCGCTCGGGGTCAGCGCGCCCGCAGCACTTAACGTCACGGAACCTGACTTCTACACCAATCTGAATACGGTGCTTGCGGCCACGCCGCTGGAGCAGCTCAAGAGCTATCTAAAATGGCAGGTCGTAAAACGCTCGGCCATGCTCATGGGTAAGGCGACCGAAGACGAGTCGTTCCGTTTCTGGCAAGGTTATCTGGCAGGTAAAAAGCAGCTCGAGCCACGCTGGAAGCGCTGCACGAACGTTGTCAGCAGCGATCTGGGCGATGAAGTCGGCCAGGCCTTTGTCCAACTTCTTAAAGACGCTGCCGCTACAAAAAAACAAACCCGCACGCTGATCGAGACCATCAAGGATATCTTCTCTGGCAATCTCGAGGCGCTCGCCTGGCTTGACGCTCCGACCGTGCTTGCCGCGCGCGAAAAACTTTCGCACGTCAACGACAAGGTCGCCTTTCCGGACAAGTGGAAAGATTACTCGTCGGTTGAGATCACCGACTCCACGCTGCTGCAAAACGACATCGCGGCAACAACGTTTGAAGCGCGCAGGCAGCTGGCCAAGATTGGCCGACCCGTTGATCGCACCGAGTGGCAGATGCCGCCCTGGGAAATCAACGCCTACTACGACCCGTCGCTCAACGAGATCGTGTTTCCCTATGGAATTTTACAGTCCCCCGTCTTCAATCTGAAAGCCAGTGACGGCGCCAATATGGGCGCTCTCGGCGCCACCGTGGGCCATGAGCTTACGCATGGTTTTGACAACGACGGCAGCAAGTACGACGGCTTCGGCAATGTAAAAAGCTGGTGGCCCGAGCAGATTCGCCGCGGCTTCGAAGAGCGCTCGCAGTGCTTGATTGACCAGGCCAATAAGTACGAGGTACTGCCCGGCCTGTTCGTCAATGGCACGCGCACCCTAACCGAGAATATCGCTGACCAGGGTGGCACCAAGCTCGCGTATCTGGCCTACAAGCGCATGGCCCAGGGCCGGCCTTCAGCCCCCGTCGTTGCGGGCTTTGACGAAAACCAGCAGTACTTCGTCTCCTATGCCCAATCCTGGTGCGCCAAGCGCACTGAAGAGTCGATGCGCCAGCAGCTGATCTCCAACACCCACCCGCCCGAAGAGTTTCGGGTAAACGGCGTGCTCATGAATATTCCGGCGTTCGGCGATGCTTTCGGCTGCAAAGAAGGCAACCGCATGGCCCCAAAAAACCGCTGCGCGGTCTGGTAACCCATCCTCGTCGCGATTAAAGATCGGATTGCTTTAGCGGGGTGCTGGGAGTGCCACCGCTAGCTCCGGTTGGCTTGGAAGCGGTAATCCCCGGGCAACAGACTTTGGACATGTCGGAGGACTGCCCGGCCTCATCACACACGGCGCAACCCCCGGCAGGAATACGGTTGGCCTGCTCCTTCGCAGCTTCCTCGGTCGAAAGTAGCGCTTTGACAGCGCTTGGGGGCGCTGTCTTCGCCGACTCCTCGCGCTGGTTTTCACCAATTACTTCTGTAGACGAATCCCAAGACTGCTGGGGTGCATACTGCTGCGTTTGATATCGCTGAGCTTGAAGCCGTTGCGCCGCTTGATACTGCTGTTGCGCAGCTTGATACTGCTGCTGCGCCTGATACGCTTGGCGCTGAGCATCTTCTCCCGCGCCGACACTCTGGCCTTGGGCACGATAGCCATTTGGCAACATGCTGGGAACGCCGCCCGCACCACCGCCAGCGGCAGCGGCAGCGCCACCGCCACCTGAATTCATGCAGCCACCACCGGACGCCCATGCAGAGGCTTGCGCCAGGGTCAGCAATACAATTGAAGCAGCCACGAAAAATCGCTGAAAAACCATACCCAAATTATATCACTGATCGAGACAAGACTGGAACCACAGCTATTCCATATCAATATCAAGGGCTTTAAACGGGCTTAGACTTGGGCTGGCGCGGCGCTTCGACTACGCAGGTGTCGGCCATTACGTCGCCCAGACGACCACCATTAGCCAAGGTCAGCATGAGATAAACTTCAAGCGCGACGAGCGGAATTCCGAGCAAAATAAGAATGACCCAGCCCCAAAGCGGAATGATGGCAAAAAAAGTGGCCACGCCCAAAGGAGCGTTGCGAATAACGCTTTCACGCAAGGTGCACGGCTCATCAGTCTTGAGATTCATCACTTTGAGATGAAAAAGCCATTTGCCCAGGCTTTGCCCTTTGTGAACACCATCATGAACGAGGGTGTACAAAAAACCAAGCAGCACGCCGACCGGATAAGGCAAAATCACGGCCGGTAAAATAATGATACAGAGGTCAATGCCCTTGGCGATACACCGAGTCAGAATGCTGACTTTGGCCACTCCGGCGGCCGGACGTTCGAGCACGAGAAACATATTACGATTAGATCAAGCTTTCAGCCCGGCTGCAAGCAAAGGCAAAAGTAGCTCGTGGTGGCCGGTGAACGAAAAGCCACGCCCCCCATTCGTCGTCGGACGCTGCACAACGTTCACCCGCTCGCGATACTGCTGAATGAAGTCGAAATTCGCCGTGCAGATCTTATCCACCTTAAACTTGAGATTGCGAACCAAAGTGATCGATTTCAAAAAGACTTCGGGCAAAATCACGGCGGAACCCAAATTCAGATACACCCCATTTTCAAGCCGGCTTACCTCTTCGGCAAACTTCATGAAGTCGCGATGGCTCCCCAGCCCCAGGGCCGCGGCATCGCATTTCGGATGCATGTGAATGATATCGGTGCCTATCGCGACGTGCACCGTGGCCGGCAGACCGCGCTTGTAGGC
>JBBRLF010000270.1:0-7169 GCA_038231515.1 candidate division WWE3 bacterium | reverse complement strand
TGCCGCCTAATAATTTGCTCGTCGCAGTCTACGGCGCACGCCTTGGCCACGGCTACCTGGCTCGCAAAGAATCAAGCCCTGCAAAAGCAATTGTGCTGCCCGGGCAAACCAAGGAGTCAGACTTCCAGCGCCGACATGCCGCTTAAAACCGAAAAAAGGAAGAACCATGGTACGTCTCGCCGCCATACTAATACTGCTAGCCGCCTCACCGCTTTTTCTGGGCTGGTTCGGCAGCTTCATCTCGCCGCTTCTGGTGATTATGATTCCAGTTGCGCTCCTGGCCTGGACCCTCCACCGCGCCATTCGTCCTGTACCCAACCCGGTCAAACAGCCACTGGCACGCGTCTACCGGCTGCCGCCGCGACAGGCGCAGTTGCCACACCATACTAAACGCAAGAAAGCCATGTAGCGCGCTCTTTCACGAAAAGGTGCAAACTCCCCAACTCGTGGCATAACGCCCCAGGAAGCGCCCCGAAACTATGCACGCCATGGACGCCATGCCCGGGCGACGGACAATGGCCGAGGACTTGCATTCTCTTAGTTTCGTCGAAAGGAGCCGCTATGAACATCCTGGTATTTTTGCTCATGGGCCTGATCGCGGGATTCCTTGCAGGAAAGATCGTTCACGATCACGGCTTCGGAATTTTTGGCGACCTGGTAGTCGGAATGGTCGGCGCCTTTGTGGGCGGAATATTTTTCACCTCCACTCAGTATCGTTCGCCAAACTTTCTGGGCGCCACACTAACCGCCGCGTTGGGCGCCGTAGCACTGCTGACCGTGGTCAAGCTGGTGAATCTGGCGCTTGCGCCGTCAAAAAATCTTTCTCATCAATAAAATCAGGAGGCTCTATCATGAATGGATTCTATACGGCTCTTGTACTTGCGGCATGTTTGACCGCTACCGGTTGCAGTAGCTCGGTGCCGGAAGCACCGGCAGCGCCGATTGCCCCATCAGTTGGCGCAGTTGTGCCGCCCGACGCCACCCGGTCTACCACCGAACGAGTGCAAGCCAACGAAAGCACGATTCAGCCAATCTCGAAACGCGCCCGCGCGCCATTTTTGGCAAGGAATCTGGCGACCCGAAAAAGAACAGCCAATGCCAAACACATTAAGACAGCGTCAGCTGCTGAAAATAGAAGCGTCATGGCGCCCCGCTCGGAATTTAACGACGACGCCGAGGATCTGAAAGTCAGTGCCGTGGCCAAGGTGGCAAAAGATGAAGATGCCTGCCTGAGCACCAAGCACGGCCATGCGGAGTTTCTGCGTTCCGACCTCGCTTACTCTATTACCGGCATTGACTGTCAGGGCGACCTGCCAGCCCAATAAAAGGAGAATAAGATGAAATCTCAAACTCATGCAATTCAGCCAAATAATATTTCAATTCTGGGTTTAACCGGCGACATCATTGTTGGCGTGGTCGGCGGCCTGATGGGAGCCTTTTTTGGGCGCTCCATCTCGGCTTCGATCGGAATCCAGTACTACGGAGTCTGGGCCGTCCTGATTGCGGCCGCAGTGGGCGCATTCGCGTTCGTCTTCATTGCCAATATCTATCGATATGTGGCCGATATCAGAAACCATTAAAAAAAAAAGGAGCACACCATGAAGTGGAGAACCGAAGTTACGCGTCTGGATGAAAAAGTTCCCGACGAAAAAATTCAGCGGCCCGGCGACGATCTTCCGCCCCCACCGGATAAACGGGAAGAGATCGAGCTGCCGCCCCGCGTGGGCCAAAACGCCAAACGACCCCAATAACCCTCCTTAACGGAGATACTCGCGGAATGTTTGATACGATTAAAAATCTATTCTCGAACACGCACGCAGGGCCCCAGCATCCTCTTCGCATGAGGATGCTGGCGCTTTCCAAACTCAATGACGAGCTGGAAGCCAGGGCCGCGCAGCTCTCCGCCGCGAATCTATTGCTGACTCATCAACAGGAGTTGCTGGTACATAGCGCAAAAATGCTCGCGCTTGGCGCAATGGCCAGTGGCATGGCTCACGAGATCAACTCCCCGCTTACGATCATCACGGTAAGAGCGAACAAATTGGAGCGTCTTTGCCAGACCGAGGAATTGTCACCCCAAGCCTTAATCGTTGAAACTCGGGCTATTGCCACGACGGCCAAAAGAATAGGAAACATCATCAAAGGTATGCGCGCATTCGCACGCGAGGGCGAAGATGATCCCTTTGATTCCATACCGGTCAGCACGCTGGTGCAAGATGCCTTTCAGCTTTGCCAGAGCCGATTCAAAAATCATAACGTGGATCTTACCGTCACGTCACAGCCATCCGATCTTGCGCTAGAGTGTCGCTCAGCCCAGATTGGCCAGGTGCTCTTGAGTTTACTTGGCAATGCCTTCGACGCGGTCGCGGAATCGCCCCGGAAATGGGTACGGGTTCACGTATCGGAAGTCCACTACGACCTGATCATTGCCATCACCGACAGTGGTCCCGGTATTCCGTCAGAAATTCAAAGTCGCCTGATGGAGCCATTTTTTACGACTAAAGAAATCGGCCTGGGCATGGGCCTCGGGCTGAGTATTGCCCAAGGCATCGTGGAGTCGCACCATGGCTCGCTCGTGCTCGATCCAAATGCGGCACATACGCGCTTTGTCCTCACACTTCCCAAGCTGCGCCCCTACGAAAAGCTGGCTTGAATGCCGTTGGATATCCTGAAACACAAAACAATTCTCGTCGTCGAAGATGAAGAAGACCTGCGCGAGCCCATCGCCATGGAGCTGGAAAGTCACGGCTGCCGGGTGCTGCAGGCGCCCAATGGCAAAGCCGGCTTCGAGCTCGCAATGTCTGAAAAAGTCGACGCCCTGATTTCGGATATTCGCATGCCCGGCGGCGACGGCATTGAGCTGCTCAGGAAAATCCGAGAGACAAACTTCGCCGATCCCGCCATTTTTCTGATCACCGGCCAATCTGACCTGTCCGCCGCAGACGCCTATAGTCTGGGCGCGGAATACATCCTGGCCAAGCCCTTCAATCTCGACGAGCTCACGGCCACGCTTGAACGAATTCTAACCACCCGGGAAGAGCGCTGGAAAATCAGCGCCGCCCATACCGGCCCGCTCAAAGCCATCGAGCAGGAGTTCAGTACCCTGGCCGTTGACATAGGTACGGGCAACGTCACCCTTGGCCGTTTCGGCATCTTTTTGCCCGCGACGGTCAAATCTCCGCCCCTGGGATCCCACGTTATCTTTGACTTAAAATTCGCAACAGGAGCGATTTCCCAACTTCAAGGCAGGGGCATTGTCAGATGGGTCCGAACGTCACAGAGCGATGACCTGGCCCCGGGCTGCGGAATCAGCTTTGAGTACGTGAGCCCGGCCGCGCGAGCCCGAATCATAGGTCTGGCCGACGAGCAAAAGCTGCAAGCTGCCATTCCCAAGGCCTAAGTGAGGATCTTTGCCCCGAAAATGGGGCAAAATTCCCGATTTAGCCTGGCCCTGACGCAGTGGCTTCCTCTTAAAGTCAGTTGGTATACCCGTTGCAACACTTAGATGCTGATTGACGGGTCAATCACACAAAAAAGGGGCAACCAATGTTACGTGCAGCAATGATGTTTTTTGTTTTTGGATTAGTGGCCATGGCTCTGGGAGCCTACAACTTGGCCGGCGTTTCGCTGGAGCTGGGTAAAACCCTGCTTGCGGTATTTGTCGTATTCGCCATTATCAGCATGGCGGTTTCACTCATCAACGGCCGCAGCCCAAGAAAGCTGTTGTAATCATGAAAACCATTTACACACTCACAAGGGTCAGCGCCGCCTTTCTCTTGAGTTCGGTGCTCTTCGCCGCCACACCTTTAAGGGCTGAAGAAACCGTTGGCGAAAAGGTCCAAAACGCGGCTGGCGACGTCAAAACCAGCGTCAAAAAGAGCCACCGTGCAGCCAAACGCCACACGCGTAAAGCGCTCGGTAATGACAGCGTTTTAAAGGACGCCAAAGACAAGGTTCAAGACACCGGCGATGACCTGAGCAATGACGCCAAGAAGCTCAAGCGAAAGGTGGATTAACTTGCGCAGCTGGGGTAGACCTATCTCTCGGGGGTTCACACTTGAGTGAGGAAACACTTCCTTCAGGAAAAATTCGAGTTCATGTCGACCCCATGTTGCTGGTGCTCGTACCCAGCTATTTGAGCCGCCGGAGCAAGGATCTTGTTCTGGTCCAGGATGCCCTGCTGGCAGGCGACTTTGAAGCCATTCGGACAATAGGTCACAAGCTGCGCGGGCATGCGGGCACCTATGGTTTTGACCAGCTTTCCATTATCGGCATGGATATCGAGTCTGCGGCAAAGTTGGAAGATGCAGTGGCGGTGCAACGCCTGATGCAACTTTTGAAAGATTATCTCGAACACGTCGAAATCGCCCCACCCTCGTCGGAGCGCCTTTCCAGTTAGTCACGGAGACCCCAATTAATGACCCTAGAACACCAGATTCTCGTTATCGATGATGACATTGAAATTCGCTCATACATGCAGATTGCGCTGAAACCATTTTACCGGCTTAAGGCCGTGGGCGACGTTGCGCAGGCGCTGGCCGAACTTTCGGACACCACCACCAAATATGACCTCGTGCTGTCTGACATTCAGCTGCCAGGGTTAAGCGGGTTGCAGCTCTCGGAAGAGATGCGCGTCCGAGGCATGACCATTCCAGTCATAGTCATGACTGCCCACGGCAGCGTGCAGGCCGCCGTAACCGCCATGAAAGAAGGCGTGTTTGACTATATTCTAAAGCCGATAAACCTCGACGAGCTGAAGATGTCGATCAGCCGCGCGCTTCACGTCCAGTCTCTGGAAAGTGAAAACACCATTCTGCGCCAGGAAGTGAAACGTTCGTGGAACGTGGCCAATATCATTGGCAAGAGCGCGGCAATTCGCTCGGTCTTCGACCTGCTGCAAAGAATCGCACCCACTCAAGCCAACGTCCTGATCACGGGCGAAACCGGCACGGGCAAGGAAATCTTCGCACGCGCCCTGCATAACCTCAGCCCGCGCGCGGCCCAACCCTTCGTACCCATCAACTGCTCAGCTATTCCGGCCGAGCTGCTGGAGTCTGAACTCTTCGGTCACACCAAGGGCTCGTTTACCGGTGCGCACCAGGACCGCAAAGGACTTTTTGAGGAAGCCCAGGGCGGCACCGTATTTCTCGACGAAATCGGCGATATGGAAGTTTCGCTGCAGGCCAAACTCCTGCGCGTGCTGCAGGAAAGAAAAATCAAACCCGTCGGCGGCAGCAAGCAGCGCGACATCGATGTGCGAGTCATCGCGGCAACTCATAAAGATTTAAAGGGCGCCATTCGCGAAGGTCGCTTTCGCGAAGACCTTTTTTACCGTCTCTGCGTCATTCCCATGGAGCTGCCCGCATTACGCCAGCGCAAGGAAGACATCCCGCTGCTGGCCGACTACTTTTTCAAAAAACATGTGGCCACGCATGGCCTCAAGGTCAAAGGCATCACGCCCAAGGCAATGGAAAAGCTGGTCGAACATTCCTGGGAAGGCAACGTGCGCGAGCTCGAAAACTTCATCGTGCGCGCGGCAATCCTTTGCTCCGAAGACTGGATCTCGGACGTAAACCTGCCCTTTATCGCGCTTACCGGCAATACGGACTCCAGCACCTCGCCCAATCAGTTCCTGGACTCGCATTTTTCTCAGAACCTGACGCTTCGGGAACTTGAAAAACGCTACATCAATATGATTCTCAGAAAAACAGGAATGCGCAAGGAACAGACGGCTCAGATTCTCGGCGTCGACCGCAAGACGCTGTATCGCAAAGAGCGCGAGTTTGGTCTTACCGCCGAAGCCGACGCTCAAGCCGTAGAAGAGACCAAGCACTCGCTGGTATGATTCTGGTCATTGACGACGATGACGAACTTGCCGACATCCTCGCGCTGGTGCTGGCGCAGGCAGGCCACGCCGTACAATATGCCTGCTCGGCCGAAAAAGGTCTGGCCCTGGCTCTCGCTGCGCGCCCCGAGCTGATTCTGCTGGATTGGCAAATTCCCAAGGTAAACGGGGCGGAAATTCTCAGCTCGCTTCAAAGTTCCCCCCAGCTCAAGACCATACCGGTTCTTCTCATGAGCGGAAACCTCGACGCTATTCCGGCCGCGCAGCTTAACGCGCATTTCCACCTGGCCAAGCCCTTTGGCGCCGACCAGCTTACCGCGCTGGTCACCCGGATATTGCAGCCTTCGGCAGGGTGAAGAAGAACGTGCTGCCCGCGCCCAGCTTGCTCTCGACCCAGATTTTACCGCCATGAGCTGCGACGATGCCCTTGGCTATGGACAGGCCCAGCCCGGTGCCAAATCGTTCGGCTTGTTCGATCTGCCAGAACCGATCAAAGATTCGGTCGAGAACCTCGGCCTTGATTCCCGGCCCCGTATCGGTCATCTGAAACTGCACGCTTCCCGCGGATTCCTGAACCCGTACGGTAACCAGGCCACGCTCGGGAGTGAATTTGATGGCATTGCCCACGATATTTGCCAGTACCTGAACCATGCGCTCATGGTCGAATTCAAGCAGCAAAGGTTTGCTGCTTGCGGGCAAAACGGCATCGATATGCACCGACTTCTCAACCGCCTGCGACTGCACGGCCTCGAGCACTTCGGCCAGCAGCTCATCAACGCTGCTGCTCGACTTATTGACCAGGAATCGCCCGGCCTCGATTTTCGCCAGGTCAAGCACATCACGAATCAGCAGCTCCATGCGATCGGTCGAGCGCCGCATGCGCTGCAGCTGAATCAGGGATTTTTTCTCACGCTCAGTTGCCTCGGCTGACTCGAAGGTGCGCAGCAGCAGCTGCAGATTGAGCTTGATGGCGCCCAGGGGGTTCTTGATATCGTGCGAAACCACGGCCAGCATCTTATCGCGGTCAAGAATGGCACGCTCCATGGCGTGGATCGCTTCTTTTCCGCTCACACGCATCTGGGCATCACGCACACAGCGCTCCACAACCCACGGTAGGCGCGCGAGATTCGACTTCATGATGCAGTCTTCTGCCCCGGCCATCATAAGCTCGACGGCGGTCTCTTCGCCAATCAGCGCGGTGACGATCACGAAAGGAACTTCAAAACGCTTTTCCCGGAGTATACCCAGTGCCGACATCGCGCTTAACCCCGGCAAGGCACTCTCACACAAAACAACATCCCACGGCTGCTGCTCAAGCGCTTCA
>JBBRLF010000269.1:0-7194 GCA_038231515.1 candidate division WWE3 bacterium | reverse complement strand
TCAACATGAATCACCTGCACGACATCGGTAAGCTCATGTTCGCGTTTACTGTTTTCTGGGGTTACATCATGTTCGCGCAGCTGATGCTGCAGTGGTATGCCAATCTGCCCGAAGAGACGACCTACTATATGCGTCGCTTTCACGGCGGCTGGTGGGCCTACTCCTGTGCGCTGTTTGCAGCCCATTTTGTTATTCCGTTTTTCGGTTTATTGCCGCGCGGGGTTAAGCGCAACGAGTCGTTTCTCGGCAAGATGGCCCTGTTCATGTTGCTTTCGCAGTGGATGGACGCGTATTACATGGTCATGCCGCCCTTCTTTAAAGAAGGCCCTGTTTTTGGCTGGGTTGAGATTGGCACCTTTCTGGGCTTCCTCGGTTTCTTCGGAATCAGCGTAGGCCGCTTTCTGGAAACAGCTCCTGCGATTCCGTTGAAAGACCCGCGAATGGACCAGTGCCTGGCGCACACTCAATAATCACCTAAAGGAACCGTAAGTAAGAGTATGGAATTTCAGACCTCACCCAGTGCAAACCGCCCAACTCAGACCGCGCCAAAGGGGCTCGTTATGCCGTCGGCGCGCGTGCTGCTGGCTATTGCAAGCACCGGGCTGACCGTACTGATTTTCTTTCTGATCTCGCTGGGCGGGCTTGTGCGTAATGCCGGTGCCGGCCTGTCCTGTCCCGACTGGCCGCTGTGCTTTGGGCAGGTGGTACCGCCCATGAACATGCAGGTTTTTCTGGAATGGTTTCATCGCCTGATCGCAGGCTCGGTGAGTACGGCTTTGTTCGGGCTTTCCGCGGTTATCTTCTATAAGGCCGACCTTCGTCGCAAGCTTGGCAAGATCTGCGCGGCCGCTCTTGGGCTGCTGGCGATGCAAGTGGTGCTGGGTGGGCTTACCGTATTGGGCTTGCTCAATCCGAAGTGGGTCTCGTCGCATCTGGCCGTGGGTCTGGCGTTCTTTGGTACGGTGCTTTGGCTTACGCTTAGCATTCGCGACTTGAATCGCGCCCCGAGTCTGCCATCCCGCCGAACCTTGTCACGGGGTTTTGTCGGTTTGGCGACAGCAACTACGGCCGTGCTTTACGCGCAAACGTTGCTGGGCGCGCTGGTCAGCTCAAACTATGCCGGCCTGGCTTGTCCGGATTTTCCGACGTGCAATGGCAAGTGGGTACCCGTACTCGACGGCCTGGTGCGGTTTCAGTTTTTGCATCGCGTGGGCGCTGTGGTGGCGACGCTCTTTATTGTCGCCCTTTGCGTCATGGCAGTGGGCCGTCAGATTTCCGCGCGCGGACGAACCGCGCTGCGCCTGCTTCCCGTTTTGCTTTCGTTTCAAATTTTTCTTGGTGTGGGCAGCGTGCTGCTCAGACTTCCTCTTCCGATGAGCGTGGCTCATCTGGGGACAGCTGCTGCCCTGTTTGGCATGCTTTTGGTGACGACGTATGAAGTCCGGCGCAGTTGAACTGGATAATGCCGCTGAGTTGCGGCGATCAGCAAATGTTTTTGTGAAGCTCAAAGAGCGTGTGTGGGATTACATGCTTTTGACGAAGCCTCGCATCGTTCTGCTTTTCGCTTTGACTGGCGCGTCGGCCATGGTGATGGAAGGTTCGTTGCGGGCCGATCCGGTGCGCTTCTGGCTGATTTTTGCGGGCATGGTGCTTACGGCAGGCTCGGCCAACGCGCTCAATATGTACATTGATCGCGACATTGACGCGGTCATGGAGCGCACGCGCAAGAAGCGCCCGCTGCCCGACGGTCGAATCAGCCCTCAGGGCGCCCTGATGTTCGCGCTCATTACCGGTACGGTTGCGACCTGGCTGCTGTATCAGTTCGGCAACGCGCTGGCTGCCGGCCTTGGCGTCGGTACGATTGCTTTTTACGTCGGCATTTACACGATGTGGCTCAAGCGCCTGACTCCTTACAACATCGTCATTGGTGGAGCTGCCGGTGCCACCGCGCCGTTGATTGGCTGGGCCGCTGCGACGGGCAGTATTTCGCTGGGTGCCTTTGTCATGTTTCTCATCATCTTCGTCTGGACGCCGCCCCATTTTTGGGCACTGGCGCTTTGCGTAAAAGATGAATATGCCGCGGCGTCCGTACCGATGCTTCCCGTCGTTGCCGGCGTGCCTGCCACAAAACGGCAGATGTTCGGCTATACCGTCGCGCTGGTGCCGCTGACACTCGCACTGGGCCTTACCGGTGACTGTGGCATCGTCTATCTCGTGGCTGCCGCGGCGTTGGGTTATGGCTTTCTGGTTCAGGCCTGGCGGGTGTTGAAAGCCCCGACAAGTGCTGGCGATAAGCCCGCCTGGCGCATGTTTGGCTATTCCATTGTTTATCTCCTTACGCTTTATTCGGTCATGATCGTCGATGCGCTGGTGCGCCGATGAACAGCGGCTTCGAATCGATTGCAACCTTTACCATGAAGCGACTTTGGCTGGCGGGTCTGGTCTGCGCGGCCGTAGTGCTGGGCACGGCGGTGACCGTGTTTGCCGCCGAGAAGATTCCCCTCGAGCTGCAGAATGTCGGAATTACCGAGCACTTTGGCGAGCAGGTTGATCTGAATCTGACCTTTCGCAACGAAAAAGGGGAACTCGTCCCTTTGCATTCGGTCGTAAACGGCCGGCAGCCGGTATTGCTTTTTCTGGCTTATTACGGCTGCCCGAATCTTTGTAATCTGTTTCTGAACGGTGCGACTGACGGGCTGAAGCAGTTGAAATGGACCAGCGGAAAAGACTTTCAGATTCTGACGATCAGTATTGATCCTCGCGAAGGCACCGAGCTGGCTACCCAGAAAAAGGCGGCACATCTGCTGGCCTATGGCCGGCCGGAAGCGGCAGCGGGCTGGCATTTCTGGGTTAATGACAAAAAGGCCGCGCCCGACGCTGAAGACATCAATGTGAAGAAGTTGGCCCGGCAGGTGGGCTTTGGCTACCGCTTCGACAAAGATCAGGATCAATATGCGCATTCGGCGGGTATGATCGTACTGACGCCAGAAGGTAAGATTTCGCGTTATCTGTACGGCATCGACTATCAGCCGAACGATCTCAAGCTTGCTTTGACCGAGGCGGGCGGGGGCAAAATCGGCACGCTGGTCGAACGGATTTTACTGTTTTGTTATCACTACGATCCAAAAGGTAAGAAGTACGCCATCTATGCGGCAAACGTCATGCGCGCAGGCGGCGGTTTCACGGTTTTGATCGTGGGTGGATTGCTGGGAAGTTTCTGGCGTCGCAATCGTCGCAATACTAGAAAGAGAGAGGGGCATTCCAACAATGCTTAAGCGCTTGGGAATATTGGGAGTATTAAACGTGCTCGGGGCTAACGCTTACGCCAGCATGATAAATCTGCCGCAGGCCTCTGAGATGGCCGCAAGGGTCGATTCGCTATACGACTTTCTTTTCTGGCTGAGCGTCGTTGCCTTGACCGGCACCACGATTGCGCTGCTGCTCTTCGTGAAGAAGTACCATCGAAGCCAGAAAGGCCGCGAGACGGCCTACATTCTGGGCAGCCACACGCTGGAAATCACCTGGACGGTGATTCCGCTGCTGATCATGCTGTTTGTCTTTGCCTGGGGTTACAAAGATTATGTCTTCTCGCGGCTCGACCCGCCCGGCGCTGTTGAGGTGAACGTCGTTGGCCGCCAGTGGCTTTGGAACTTCGAGTATCCGAACGGCCGCAAGACGATGAACGAGTTCTATCTACCCAAGGGCAAGCCCGTGAAGCTGATCCTGACGTCAGAAGACGTCATTCACAGCTTCTTCCTGCCCAATATGCGCACCAAGACCGACGTCGTGCCGGGCATGTACGTTTATCTGGCGTTTACGCCCACGCTCGTGGGCGATCACCCCGTGTATTGCAGCATGTACTGCGGCACCGGGCATTCCGATATGCTGGCCACGCTGCACGTGCTTGAGCCCGCAGACTATGAAACCTGGCTGCAGACCGGTAAGGCGCCGGGCATCGTGCCAGCGGCGTTTCATGGCTCCGAGGGCGACGCCAAGCCGCTTTCTCAGGCCGAAAAGGGCGCGGCCGTTGCCGCATCCAAGGGCTGCATCGCCTGTCATACGGCTGACGGCACGAAGAAGATCGGGCCAAGCTGGAAGGGCATTTACGGCACGGAAGAAGCGCTGGAAGGTGGCGGAAAAGCCAAGGTTGATGAGAATTATATCCGCGAGTCGATCATGACGCCGACGGCGAAAATCGTAAAAGGCTTTCCGCCTTCGATGCCGCCGTTTGCGGGCCTGCTTAACGACGAAGAGGTCAACGCTCTGATCGCTTACATCAAGAGTCTTAAATAAGAAGGAGCTCGTTAGAATTATGGCTTCAATTACTGTACCGCACGGACATACCGAGCATAAAGACTATATCCATGAAGCTGACGGCATCTGGTCGTGGCTGACCACCCTCGATCACAAGCGCATCGGACTGATGTACATGGTGACGACGATGATCTTCTTCGCGGCCGGCGGATTTTTCGCCCTGGCACTGCGCCTCGAACATTGGACTCCGACGCAGACGATCATGACAGCGGGTACTTATAATAAGTATTTCACCCTGCATGGCGCGATCATGGTGTTCCTCTTCATCATTCCGAGCATTCCGGCGGCACTGGGCAACTTCATGCTGCCTTTGATGATCGGCGCCAAGGACGTGGCTTTTCCGCGGCTCAATCTGGCTAGCTATTACATTTTCCTGGCCGGCGCGGGTCTGGCACTTTACGCGATCGTGTTTGGCGAGGGCGTTGATACGGGCTGGACGTTTTACACCCCGTACAGCATCAAGACCGGCTCCAGCGTCGTGCTGGTTGTTTCGGGCGTTTTTCTGGCGGGCTTTTCGTCCATCTTCACCGGCTTGAATTTTATCGCCACCATTCACAAGCTGCGGGCACCGGGTATGACCTTTCACCGTATGCCTTTGTTTGTGTGGGCGACTTATGCCACCAGCATTCTGCAAGTGATGGCAACGCCGGTGATTGGTATCACCATGGTGCTGCTGGCCATGGAGCGCTTTCTGCACATCGGTATCTTTGATGCCAAGCTGGGCGGGGATCCCGTATTGTTTCAGCACTTCTTTTGGTTCTACTCGCATCCGGCCGTGTACATCATGATTCTGCCGGGGATGGGCATCATCTCTGAGCTGATTCCGGTGTTCGCGCGCAAGCCCATCTTTGGCTATCGCGCCATTGCGTACTCGTCGCTCGCGATTGCCGCGATCAGCTTTCTGGTCTGGGGCCATCACATGTTCGTCAGCGGTCAGTCGGACTTCGCGAACATCGTGTTTTCGTTGCTGACGGTGCTGGTGGCCGTACCTACGGCGATCAAGATCTTCAACTGGACGGCCACGCTGTACAAGGGAAACATCAAGCTGGATACACCCATGCTTTATGCGCTGGGCTTCATCTTTTTATTTTCCATCGGCGGACTGACCGGCTTGTTTCTGGCTGCGCTGAGTGTGGACGTGCATCTGACCGAGACCTACTTCGTCGTGGCGCATTTTCATTACGTCATGATGGGCGGCACGGTCATGGCCATGCTGGGTGGGTTTCATTACTGGTGGCCCAAGATCTTCGGCAAGATGTATCCGGAAATGATCTCGCGCGTGGGCTGGTTCTTCGTTTTCATGGGCTTCAACACTATTTTTCTGCCGCAGTTCTGGATGGGCGCCCATGGAATGCCACGGCGGTATTACAACTATCCGCCGCAGTTTCAGCTCGCGCACCAGATCTCGACGGTGGGCAGCTGGATTATCCTGATCGGCTTTCTGATCCACACGTTCGCGCTGCTCTGGTCGCTGAAGTACGGCGCCAAGGCACCGAACAACCCGTGGGGCGGCAAGACGCTGGAGTGGACGGTGGAATCTCCACCGACGATGCACAATTTTCATGAACAGCCGGTAGTGACGGCATTCCCGTACGAGTACAAATCGGAGAGGGTGTGAGGCTATGAGTAATCCAACTGGAGCGGCCGGGGGTCGCGTTTTTGCCCATCACTTCGATAGCGCTGATCATGAGTTCGATACGTCCAAGTTT
The DNA here is from genome assembly GCA_038231515.1 of candidate division WWE3 bacterium. Classification (GTDB taxonomy): domain Bacteria; phylum Bdellovibrionota; class UBA1018; order UBA1018; family UBA923; genus JACQAX01. The sequence goes on along the minus strand of JBBRLF010000269.1, from coordinate 1,171 downwards.
GGCATGTGGCTGTTCCTGGTCACGGAAGTCATGCTGTTTGGCGGTCTTTTCGTCGCTTACATCATCTTTCGCAATCTCTATCCCGAGATGTATCGCGAGTGCCACCATCACCTCAACAAGGTGATGGGCGCGACCAACACGCTGGTGCTGATCTTCAGCAGCTGGACGATGGCGCGGGCAGTGGGCATGGCCCAACGCAACGAGCGCAAGAAGTCGTTGCAGCTCATGGCGGTCACGTTGGTTTGCGCGGCCATCTTTTTGGTCATCAAATACTTCGAGTACCGCCACAAGTTCGAAGAGGGGCTGTTGCCAGGGATTCACTTTGATCCTTCCCTGAACGGCATCACCCATCCCAAGGCCGATCTGTTTTTCTCGCTCTACTTCATGATGACCGGCCTGCACGGTATCCACGTGCTGATCGGCATGAGCCTGATTGGCTGGATAATGGTGCGTACCAGCAAGAACCAGTTCAGCGACAAGTACTACACGCCGGTTGAAATGGTCGGCTTGTACTGGCACTTGGTTGACTTGATCTGGATTTATCTGTTCCCGCTGCTCTACTTGATCGCGTAAAATCTGATTTGGAGACGAAGCTAATGGAAAAACCAGGAAATAAGCAGGGCGAATCGCACGGGGTACACCATGTCACGCCGTTGAGCGTTTACAATCGCGTGTTTGGAATGCTCGTATTGCTGACCGTGTTGACGGTAGCCAGCTCGTACATGGATTTTGGCAACGCCAACATTCTCATCGCAATGGTCATCGCCACCATTAAGGCGCTGTTGGTTATTCTGTTTTTCATGGGCCTCAAATATGAGGGCATGGAGAACAACGTCACCTTCTTCTGCTCGTTTTTATTCCTGGCGATCTTCGTCGGGCTTTCCAGCGGCGACATCTTTTTCCGCAAGGACACGCAGCCCGCAGTGGTTGATGCCAGCGATTTGCCACCGTCCACCGAGCTGGTGGATGTGCCGCGGCTGATCAAGTCCACCCCTGAGCAGATCGCTCACGGCAAGGTCATCTTCACTCAGAACTGCATCACCTGTCATGGTGGCGCAGGCAAGGGCGATGGCCCGGCGGCGATTGCGCTTACCCCGCGTCCGCGTAACTTAACGTCCAATGAAGGTTGGAAGTTTGGCCGGGGCGTGGCCACGATGTTCCACACGGTCAC
>JBBRLF010000268.1:0-7221 GCA_038231515.1 candidate division WWE3 bacterium | reverse complement strand
GATTTTGCCATCATCAACGCCGGCGGTGTACGCGCCGAGCTGCCGGTGGGCAACCTCACCTATGGCGACATCTTCAATGTACTGCCCTTCGACAACAGCCTGACTGTGGTTACCATGCGAGGAGACGAGCTTAGGCGCGTGTTGGAAATTGCCTTGAGCGGTGGCCACGGGGTGGGCGGAATCAGCGGCCTGCGCGTGCGACGTCTGAATGTGCCGTCCGGGCAACGCGGCACCCTCGACCGCGATCTTGACGGCGACGGTAAAAAGGAAGACTGGGAACGCAATCTGCTGGTGGAGGTCACCGACGATGCGGGCACTCCACTTGACGATGAAAAATTCTACAAACTTGCCACGCTGGATTTTCTGGTCGCAGGCGGCGACCATGAAGCAGTGGTCTATAATGCTATTCCGACCAAGAGAAAGCAGGCGTTTGCCGACATCTGGGCGCGCGATATCCTCAGCGAATTTCTCAAGAAGCACCCCGACGTGAACCCGCGTGACTATTACTCGCCTGCCCGTCCTCGAGTGACGAATATCGCTCCGCGTTGACCGGCCTTCCATATTATAGTTTCAGTTATGGAAAACATGCTCACGAAGATCGCCAAAAACATGCAAACGGAGTTCGAGCGCACCAACCGTATCCTCACGTTTGACGAGTATCTGGCCGTTGTCTCGAATGATCCCAAACACCACACCCGGGGTTCGGCCCAGTACGTGGTCGACATGATGGATCACTTCGGACACGTCGAGACAAAAAACGGCAGTGTGCATTTCAAACTCTTCGACATGGATTTTGGCGCGGACGGCGGCGATCTGCGCCACCGCGTAATTGCGCAAAATGATGTGCAGCACGCCATTTATCGTTCCCTGCAAAATTTTGTCAAAGAGGGTTTGAACAACAAGCTGGTGCTGCTGCATGGGCCCAACGGCTCGGCCAAGTCGAGCATCGTCAACTGCATGACTCGCGGCCTTGAGGCCTACAGCGAGACGACCGAAGGCGCGACCTACAAGTTCAACTGGATTTTTCCCGTCGACAAATATCTCAAAGGTGGGCTGGGCCTGGCCGCAACCTACTCGGGCTCCAAGACCAGTGTCGACTCGTTTGCCAAGCTGCCAGAAGATGAGATTGCCGCGCGCGTAACCTGCGAGCTGCGCGACCATCCGACTCTACTCCTGCCCGCGGGCCCGCGGCGCGAGCTGCTGAGCTCGCTTCTCAAAGGCAAAGGCAGCGTGCCCGATTACCTCAGCAAGGGCGACCTCTGCCACAAGTGCAAGATGATCTTCGAAGCGCTGCTCACCGCCTACCGGGGCGATCTCAAGCGCGTACTGCAGCACGTGCAGGTTGAGCGCTTTTACGTCTCCAAGCGCTACCGCACGGCGGCCGTGACCATCGAGCCTCAGATGCATGTCGATGCCAGCGTCAGGCAGGTCACGATGGACAAGAGCATGAGCTTTCTGCCCGCCTCGCTACAAAGCGTTTCGCTCTACGAGCTTTCGGGCGACCTGATCGATGCCAACCGCGGCATCGTGGAGTTCGCGGATCTATTGAAACGCCCGGTCGATACCTTCAAGTACCTGCTCATTGCCTGCGAAAGCGGTAGCGTGAACGTGGGTCCGAGCATCGCGTTTCTCGACACGGTCATGGTGGGCTCGACCAACGAGCTGCAGCTTGACGCGTTCAAGGAGTTTCCTGACTTCACGTCGTTCAAAGCGCGCATCGAGCTGATTCGGGCCCCCTACCTGCTCGAATATTCAGAAGAGAAAAAAATCTACGACATCAGCATCAAGAAGTACGCCGGTGAAAAGCACGTCAGCCCGCACACCACGTTTGTCGCGGCCCTATGGGCGGTACTCACCCGTCTCAAAAAGCCCAACGCGATTCACTATCAGCCCAACCTGACCAACATCATCGGCGCGCTGACCCCGGTCGAAAAGGCGCGGCTCTATGACCACGCCGGCATGCCGTCACATCTTTCGGCCGAAGAGCGCAAGCTTTTGAAGGCGACCATCAGAAAGCTGCGCGACGAATATTCCACGGTTCCCTACTACGAAGGGCGCATGGGCGCCTCGGCCCGCGAAATCAAGGGCGTACTTTACGATGCCGCCCAGAACGTCGAGTTCGAGTGCTTAAGCCCGCTTAGCGTGCTGTGGGAGCTCGAGGAGTTCATCAAGCGCCGGATCAGCGAATACGACTTTCTTAAACAGGACGTTAAAGACGGCTACCACGACAGCGGCGAGTTCATCGCGGTGGTGCGCAACGAGTTTCTGACCATTCTCGATCAGGAAGTTCGCGAGTCGATGGGCGTGTTCGATACGCGCCAGTACGAGGAATTTCTCAAACGCTACATCGTCAATCTTTCGAGCCAGCTCAAGAAAGAGAAGATCAAGAACGCGATCACGGGCAAGATGGAAGCGCCCGACATGAACCTGATCGACGAGTTTGAAAACATCATCGAAGCGCCGCCGGGCGGCGCCGAACGCGAGGCTTTTCGCAACAACATCATCTCCTCAATCGGGGCCTACGCGCTGGATCACGCGCGTGAAATTTCCGGCGGCCAGGTCGACTACCGGCTCGTGTTTCCGGAGTACATGAAGAAGCTCGAAGATCATTACTTCAATCAGCAGAAATCGCAGATGCGCATGCTGAATGACGCGATACTTTTTTTCGGCACGGAAAAAGAAGACCGCACCACGGATCACCACAAGCTGGCGACCCAGACGATTGGCACGATGGTGCAGAAGCTGGGCTACTGCGAAGTGTGCGCCCGGCAGACGATCCTGTATTTGCTGAAGGCAAAATACTAACTGTTTAGTCCAAAAGTTACCGCCGGGCCGGCCTGGGAGTGGTAAAAACCACTCGAACCGAGCCTGTTCGAACGCGAATTTTTTACATTTCGCCTTCGCGGAATCGCGCTTTCCGGCGCGGACCGCCCGCCTCAAGCCCCTGAATAGGCTCAAAAATACCGGCAAATCAGCCACTTGTACACCTGTACCAGTACATGTGTACTTATTTTGACGCACCCCATTGCCAAGCCTAACGCAGCGTGCTACCTCCTTTTTTCAGTAACAGTCGCACTTTTTAAGAGAGCTAACGGGTTTAGGGAGGTTTTTGTGAGAAAGTTCAATAAGACGGTTCTGGGCCTGGCTTTGGTCGGCATGGTCGGCGCCAGTGGTATCAACTCTGCAGCAGCGCTCGACTTCACGGCCAGTGAATTCAAGCCCATCGCCTTAACCGAAACAGCCGGCGACTCCCATGCAGCCGATGCCACCGCGATCGACACCAGCCTGGCCACGTTCAGCGCGCAAAACAAAGACATCGCGGGTCTTTTCTCGGCCGAAGACTTCAGAACGCCCGCCTCAAAGAAATATCTCGAAAAAATCAAGTTCGACAGCCCCGCGACGATCGCCAAGATCAACGCCTACAAGAAAAAGCTCGATGCTATGGGTAAAAGCGAACGAAATTTAAATCTGCTCAAGACCGTACTGGTCAGCCCCACGCAGTTTCCGCATCTTTATAAGCTGGCCCTCAAGGCCGCGCGGGCCCTGGAGCTGAGCGACAACTTTCACGTCTTCATTCAGCTCTCGCCTGAGTTCAATGCCTACACCTACAGCTACCGGGCCGACGACTACGACGTGGTGATTTACGCCCCAGCCGTCGAGATGCTGACGGATGACGCCATGCTGGCCCTGCTCGGTCACGAGATGGGTCATGTCAAAGACCAGGCCGTCCTCAATGGCCTGATCCTGGCTGCCGACTTCGAGGCGCGCAACGCCAACACCGCCTCGGCTTCGCACGCGCCATTCTATGACAAGGTATTTAACGAGCTGCCGCAGTCGCTGCGCAACTCGCTGGCTCTGGCCGCCGTTGACCTGGTTTCGCAAAATGCCAACATCGAGTCGTTTGAAAACAGCGCCCAGGCGGGCGACTTTCAGCGCAACTGCGAACTCACTGCTGACCGCGCCGCCGCCATCGTAACGGGCGACGCTTCAGCACCGCTCAAGCTGCTCTCGACGCTGGCTTACGGCTCCAAGGCCCTGAGCTCGGAGTTCAACGTCGACGAGCTCATTTTGCAAGTACGCTCGGTGCTTGCCAACAGCGCGTCGGCCGAAGAAGTGGACGCCCTCGCCTCTGAGCAGGGCTCACACCCTTTCAGCGTGCTGCGCCTGGTGGAAGTTGCCGACTATGCGGCTTCCAAACCCTACGCGGCGCTGCTTGCGCGTTTAAGCCAGAACGCCTTCGGCAAAGAAGTCGACATCTTCACCCGTATCGTCGTGCAGGCTGCCACCAAGGCCGCCGTGTACAATAAATACCTTGAAGAAAAGGCCGACACCGACGACACGCTGGTGCGGCTCAAGACGAAGGACACTTTCACCACGCAGCTTAAGCGCCTAAGCAAGGGCTTCAGCGAGCTGGGTCTGCAGATCTTCACGCAGGTCGCCTCGTCATCACTGGCGCAGCCCAACGATGCCGTGTTTGACCAGCTGATGCTCAAGACCAAAGCAGACAAGCAAGACATCATCAAGGGACTGCTGCTGCCCTCGCTGGCCGAGCTTTTGAAGAAAAAGTCCGATGCCGCCACGCTGGTAGACGAGCAAACCGAGCTCAAGGCCAAGCTTAAACAAGTTCAGGACCTGATCGAAGCCAAGTAAAGGAGATCCAGGTCAAAAAGTGTTGAGTACAAGTGGGACGTAACATGGCCGGACACCCCGCACCAACCGGGGTTCAGTCCGGCCGTGCCTTTTGAGGCTTACTTGTGCTAGACCGTCGGACATATGCCAGGCGAATTGCGCACCCGCGAACTCATCGATGGGGTCTTCATCGTTACCCACACCGTCGACGACCATCATGATGGCTGGCGGGCCGATAATTTTCTGCGCGACCGCTACGCGCACTTTTCGCGCAACAAGCTGCAAGGCTGGATTGATTCCGGCCGCATCGTCATGGATGGCAAGCGGCTAAAGGCCTCCACCACTCTGCGTCCGGGCGATGCGATTAAGGTACTGACTCAGCAGACCGAAGAGCCCGCAGTCGAGATGAAGTATGGCATCCTGTTTGAAGATGACCATGTGCTGGTGATCGACAAGCCCGGCAATCTGCCCGTGCATCCGGCCGGAAAGTTTCTGTTCAACACCTTGCTCATGGGCCTGCGCAAAGATCGTGGCCGTCCCTATCACCTGATCCACCGGCTGGACCGCGAAACCAGCGGTGTTGTGCTATTAGCCAAAGATCCCGAGACCGCCGGCAGTCTGGTGAAGCAGTTTCGCGAACGCACGACCGAAAAGCGTTACTCGGCCATCGTGCTGGGGCATCCGCCCGAGGACAAATTTACGGTCGATGCCGATATTGGCTCGGCTGAGTCTTTTATTCGGCTCAAAATGAAGGCCTATCCCAAGGGCAGCAGCAAGCTCGAAGCGCTGACTCATTTTGAAGTGCTCAAGCGCGCACCCAGCGGCGTGGCGCTGGTCGACTGCGAGCTCAAGACGGGCCGCCAGCACCAGATTCGCGTCCATCTTCAATACGCGGGGTTTCCCGTCGTAGGCGACAAGCTTTATGGTGACGATGACGGCATCTTTCTTGACCACATCAATCGCCGGCCTTTGTCAGAGGCGGTAAAGCTCAAGCTGTCCATCGACCGCCACGCGCTGCACAGCCGGTATCTGAAATTTTTCCACGAACGCGAAAACCGCTGGCTGGAAATCGAAAGTCCACTTCCCCAAGACATGAAGGATCTCATTCTATGACGGCCGCCACCTATGATCTCAAACGCCACACCGAACACCTGGGTAAGGTCGACATCGAAATCGAAACACTGGCCGACCTCGATGCCACGATCAACAAGCTGTGCGACGGTGTTGACGCCAAGGCGGCCGAGGCCGTGTTTATCGAAGACCTTTGCCCTTACTTCGGAGTTGTGTGGCCGGCAGCCCGCGCCGTAAGCGAACACCTGGCGCGCATGGGCACCTGGCTCGAGGGTAAAACCGTGCTCGAGCTGGGCTGCGGCCTGGCGCTGCCCTCGCTGGTTGCGGGCAAGCTGGGCGCCAAGGTTATTGCCACCGACTTTCACCCCGATGTACCCAAGTTTCTAAAGCGCAATCTGGAGCTCAATAAGCTCACCGCGAGCAACATCGAGTACCGCGAGTATGACTGGCGCAAGGACTCCACGTTAGGCACTTTTGATTTCGTGATTGGCAGCGATATTTTGTACGAGGCGAGCCACCCTAAAGACGTTGCGCGCAGCCTGGCCGCGCATTGCGCCCGTGGCAGCCACATCATCCTGGGCGACCCGGGCCGGGTTTATCTCCAGAGCTGCATCGACGCGATCAATGCCCTGGGCTTTCAGAGCGACATGTTCATCAAAGAGGTGAGTGACGCGCAAAGCGACCGCGCCGGTGATCGCAAAACCAAAGAAGTCTTCGTCATCTCGCTGCAGCGAAAAACCTGACTTCGCTGTCATCTATACAGTTAACTAAAACGCCTCTTTAGTAAGAGATTACCGCGACTTGGAGCAGGTTTTCAGTGTCCAATCGTTAGACAGCGCTCAGGCCTTCAACAGCCTTTCGCTGCTTTTTTTCAAGCAGCTTCGCACCAATGAGAAATGATTTCGCGGGCACCCGGCCAGCCTGGCTCCTGGTCCGCTTCTTGTAGATATCTCTGATGAGAGAGCCTAAGGGAGAATTCAAATGCAAGCTGGTAAGAGAACCGTTTTATTCACGACTTTGCTGCTGGCGCTGTCGCTCGTGACTCAGCCGCTGTTTCGCAGCGGCCAGGCGCAAGCCAACCCGGCTTTACTATTTTTTCTGGGCTCTTCGATTGTGAGCCTCGTAAAAGGAATCAAAGATATCCTGAGCAGCAAGGCGGTAAAGACGGCGGGCAAAGTAGTCGAGCGCTACGCAGTCAACGACGACTCCCGCGACGCAAAAAAAATTCTCGTCAGCCCAGCCGAAATTGACGCCTATATCGACGCCAGAATCAAAGCGCAGCTGAGCGATTCCCAATCCAAGCAGGCCCTGGACTGAACTTAACCCGCCTGGTTAGGCGTGGTTTCGACGAATACGATCGATAACCGTACGCAGCTCGGAATTTTCCGGGTCGTGCTGCAACGCACCCTCGAACTCGCGCAAGGCCTTGAGAAACATTCCCTGACTCCGGTAGATGCGACCCAGATTCAGGAAGGGATACTGCCGCGGCTCATAACGCGTGCAGTGCTTGGCGCGCTCCAG
>JBBRLF010000267.1:0-7224 GCA_038231515.1 candidate division WWE3 bacterium | reverse complement strand
CTGGGCTGGCTGTGCCACAAAGGCCGCCAGCTGGGGTGTAATTCCTTGCCTTCACCGAAATCCGGGCCTTGGCCCTGGGGTTCGGCCGAACCCACCGAGCGTGGTCTTTCGATACGCTCGCTGGGCGCTAAAGACGGGCGTTACGTTTACGTCATCTCTTATGAAGGTTTTATGGACGGCGTTTATCACTGCGATGCCGCGCTGACAACGGCGCAGCTGTCCATTGTGCGCGACAAAGCGGCCGCGGCTTATGCCGAGGGTGTTCTGTATTACCTCGAGAGTACGAAGAGCTTTTTTAATGCCTTGAAAGAAGTGTGTGGTGTAGCGGGCACCCCGCCGCAGCAGTTCGTCGCCGGAGAAAGTGCAGTCGGCGCGCCCTTGGCAGGAGATAGGGCAACCAGCGGCACAAATCAGAATAATTCGACGGTCGATTTTTTCTCGAAACCTGGCACGGGGCCCGCGGCAAGGGTAGGCGAACAGTGCGTGGCCGCGATCAAGGCTGCAGCGGCTGGAGTGCCCATGGCAAAAGAAGCTCTTGAAAAGTGCTCGGTGCTGAGTCAGGGCCGCTGCGCGAATTATGAAAAGTTGGCCGGTAGTGCTGGTATCACTAAAGAGCGCGCCTGGACTATGGCTATGGGTGGCTGTTCGCCCGCGATTGACAAGATTGGGCCCAGTTTTTTTTCGTGCCTGTGCCATCATTGAAGTTAAACGACATTATTGGTTCATAGGCTGGCACTATGGGCAGGTTATCCGCGCGTACTCACCGATGGCGAGCGCATGCGTCTGGTTACCACGCTGGGCTGCAACAGCATTAAATAGTCATCTCGAGCAAGGGACAACACGAAGAGCGTTGCAGGATTTCCGGAAGCGCGGTTCAATGCAAGCCATGGAGGAGATATGGCCTTTGAACCGACTGGCCTTGCCAGTCTCAGCCTAGTTTTTCCTTGTTACCAGGAGGAGGGTCATCTCGAAGCTTGCGTTGTGCATGTGCTGCAGACGTTGGATTTGCTCAAGGTGAACTACGAGGTGATCTTCGTCGATGACTGCAGCCGGGATGGCACGCGCGTCGCCATTGATCGCATCATAGCTCGCCATCCCGACAAGCCGCTTTACAAAGTTCTGCACGAACGCAATATGGGTCGGGGCGCCGCTTTCATGACTGGCTTCGGCGCCAGTACGGGCGAGATTGTCGGTTTTTTTGATATTGATCTTGAGGTCAGTGCAGTCTATCTGCTCGAGGCTCTGCGAGTGCTCATAGCGGATCAGGCGGACCTGGTTATTGGGCATCGCTATTACAACATCAACTTCAAAATTTTTTACCGCCATCTACTGTCCCGCTGCTATCGCTGGCTTGTGGCAAGCTGGCTGGGCGTTCCGCTGGTGCATGACACCGAGAGCGGCTATAAATTTTTCAGGCGACAGGCTTTGCAGCGGTACTCCGGCGGCTTTCACAGCCCTGGCTGGTTCTGGGATACCGAGGTAGTCACGCGTTTTTATCGAGACGGTTTGCGTGTGAGGTCGTTCCCCTGCCTGTTTTTGCGCGACGGGAGTAAAAACTCAACGGTACGCCCCCTGCGTGACTCCATCAGCTACCTGCGATCGCTCATCAGCTTCCAGCGACGTTTAAACCGTGAGCAATAAGCAACCTCAAACACCGAAGTCGACCACGCCAGCGGTTCGGAAAATGACCTTGCCGGCCTACCAGGCCAATGCCGATTTCGATCGCAGTCACTGGTGGTTTCTGGGACGAAACGCAATACTTTGTGCGGTTGCCCGCCGCTTTCTGGGCAACCTCAAGTTATGCTCGGTGCTTGATTACGGCTGCGGCACCGGCGGAGTATCTGAATCACTCGCACCTTACTTTCAGAATTATTTCTGCTTTGAGCCCAGCCGCGAGGGCTCGGAGATCTGTTGTCAGCGCGGACTTTCGGTTTACACCACGCCCACCGAACTGCGCGCGGCCACGCCGGGTGGCGTGGACGTCGTGTTTTGCCTGGATGTCCTCGAGCACGTGTCCGATGATGCCGCACTTCTGCGCGAGGCCTTTGCGCAGGTCAGCCCCGGCGGCCTGGGCTTTGTCACAGTGCCAGCCTACGACTGGCTCTGGGGCGCCGAAGACGAGATATCCAATCATTTGCGCCGCTATCGGAACCGGTCGTTGCGTTCGGCAATCGATCGCGCCGATCTGGAAATTTTAATGATTAGCGGTTTCAACACAATACTACTGCCGCTGCAGGCCGCAGTAGTATTTGCCAGCCGCAACAGCAAGCAAACAAATCTCAAGGCCCCGGGTCGCCTGCAGCAGCTCATTTGCCTGACGATTTTGAAAATCGAAGCCTGGTGGCTGACGCGTTTTTCACTGCCTGTGGGCGCCTCGCTGCTGGCCGTCGTCCGCAAACGGGGCTGAGAAACATTAGAGTGGGCACGCGAAGAAATATGTCTGGGCCACTTCCCACCTGCGGCACGGCCCCACTGCCCGTTTGCGCAGCTCGAGCATCGCGGGGACATGCATATCCTCGGTTGGGTTATCGGTGGCCGCGGCAAAAACAAGCAAGGCCTTCTTCTTTTTGTTATGCGTTATCGGCGTCGCGCCACCGCCATATAGCGGCACCACCTTGAACGGGCGGGTGACGTAGCCGTCGTGGGGCATCCTGAACATCATCTCCCATGGGAACTCGGCGTAGATTACGGCGTCGGGCATGTCCTGCTCGATCTCGCGAGCCGCCAGTTGCACGCAGCGCACGAGATCAATCGACTTGCTTAGGGCGTCGATGTACCCGACGGGCGTGAACTGTTTGTTCCAGGAAAAAAGGCTGGCGAGCACGCACAAAAGCGCGATGCCTGCTTGGACGATGCGCGCGGCACCCAGGGCCTCAAGCCCCCAGGCCGCCAGCACGTAAATCAGAGCCATTGATAGCGCGCCATAACGTTCCGAGGGCTCAGCGAAAAACCCCAGCAAAAGAAGCTGCGAAATAATGGCGATGGCCAAGCCGACCAGGTCAGGATTCAGGGGCACGGTCCGCCCCTTGCCAACCATTCGCCGCGCAAACCAAAATACGAGGACGAAAGTCACCACCTCGCGGCCATGGTATAAAAACAACATCATGGGCCAGGCGATAAACAGCTGGTTGAGAAGGTAGCCGGTGCCGCGTAACCAAACAAAGTTCGTTGGATTTGCGAGATCGCCCGTGCCACCCATTGCGACTATGAAATAGGCGCACCACGCACCCAGTCCGAGCGCGGTGGGAAGAAAGAAGCGCACCAGGCGGCGGCGCCAGACGCTTCGCGGCGCCGATGTGGCTAAAATGCCAACAAAGGCTGGTGCAAGCACGATCAAGATGCCGTTGCTAAGGCAAGCCAGAAGAAAAGCCAGCGAACCCGCGCGCTCGCGGCCAGTTAACACAAATCGCAGCGCCACTATGGCCCAGGCGGCCGCAACCAGGTCAGGCTCGATCAAGACCGCTTGCATGAGGTAAAGCGTGCTTGATAAAAATGCTCCGGTCAGCAGCGCCGCCGTAAACCGGCTCGCATGAAGGCGGGCTAATGCGTAAAGCGCCACCAGTAGTCCGCTCGATGCGACTGCCGCGCCCGAGCGAAGTACTTCAAATTTCCAGCCCAGAAGTATTGTTAGCCCCGCGATAAAGCCATGGTACAGCGGCGGATGATAGATCTCGATCCAGCCGGGATTGCCGGCCACCAGAAATTTCGTGTCGTGGTAGTGCCGCACGAGCGTACCGTAGAAACCCGACTCTTCGCCGTGCATGGGTAGGTCGAGCAGGCGCCAGCTCACCGCAAAGGTGGCGAAAATGGCGACTGCGGCCATGACTCCCAGTTCGCCCCAACTCAGTTCGGTCTTCTGGCTGGTCGTTATCGATTTGCGCACATTACTATTTTAGGATGATACTTTCTCTTTCGCGAGCTGGAAAATCGTCGATGGACAGATACCCCTTTTGGCGTTCAAATTGAAGCATGACGTTTCAAAAGACACTTATCCTGGTATTGTCGCTCTTTACTTTTGCCGCAGCCGATTGCCACGCGCAAGATGCGTCCAGGCCGGTCCCTCGAAAACGTGTAAAAAACTCCAAGCCTGCCATTGCCGAAGAGCAGCCCGAAAACAAACATGAAAATCGCGGCCAGGACGTCACCGCCTTGAATGCGGGTTTTCAGCTGGGTTTCAACCTGGGCACGGCCTCGATTTCGTCGACGGTGGCGCCCGTGTCGGGAACCACGATTACGACGACTGACCCCTCGGCACATGCAGGGCTGATGCTGGGTGGAAACATTGAATACGGTTTTACCCGGATGTTTTTTCTGCAAGCTGAGCTGAACTACGTGAAGAAGGGTGTGTCGATTCATACCTCAGCCACCAACGCGGGAGTGGCCGTAACGGGTAGCACGACCGATGAGGTGGACAATCTGAATTATATGGCGCTGACTCTTCTGGCCAAGGCGAAATTTGGGCACGGCTCGCTGGTGCCCAATGTATTTCTTGGTCCTGACTTGGGATTCCTATTGAGCGCAACTCGTTCGTTGACGCCCGCCAGCTCGACTACGGCTACCGACTCGGACATCAAGGCGAACTTCAGCGGCGCGGACTTCGCTTTCGATTTCGGCGCAGGCCTGGAATATCCGCTGCTGGAGGTGGCCGATATATTTTTATCGATGCGTTATTCGCTGGGTCTGAGCAATGTTCAAACCCAACCTACTACGGCCAGCTGGAAAACGCGGGGCTTTCAAGTTCTGTTCGGGCTGGAATTCGCGCTTTTTTAAAACTCTGGCACCCCCGGTTGTGCGCCTTGGGCGCGTCATAATATACCCTTTGTGCTTCTTATAGGCCTTTGCAACGGTCTGGTCCCATTTCTTTGAGTCGATAGACCTTCAGGCGTACTGTTTCGCCCCCAAAAAAAGAAGCAAACTCACGACATTCCGTGAAATCCCACGATAGATCAGGGTGAAGGGTACCAGGCCCTTTTCAGTATTAGTAACTACTTAGCGTTGTTGGGATTTTGTCTTTGAAGTTCGCGCGGCCCGAAAATAAATGGTTGGAGTGATAGGGATTGAGCGACTTCCTTCGCGGGCTCCTGCCCGCTCAGTACGTCGCCAGCGCGTTCGCTAAGTTGCGCATCCTGCGCAACTTGCCGCGCGAAGTCGCTTCGCGACTCCCCGCAGCCGCTCTCTTGCGTTCAATCCCCATCCAGGGAGCGCGCCGATGGCGCGTCATCATAGTGCAACCATTTCCTCTCTCTTCTCTTTTTAAATATGAAAAAGAGAAGAGAGAGGAAATGGTTGGAGTGACTCACAGTCCATCATTCCGCTTACTTGCGGTCCGTTGTTTCCTATAATAGGAAAAGCAGCTGCGTCAAGCAAGCGAGAAAACGCAGGGACGTGCCGTTGCTTTGAGAATACTCGCGAAATGTCGGGAAATAAAGGCGCGTTCATTTCGCCAACTCCTTTGCGAGCTTTGGCAGAAGCTGCATCAGCTGGTCCCAGCAATCCTTGAACGTGGGCGCTTTCCCGGCCACGTCAACGCTGCTCCAGGCTGCCGTCAAGACGCCGCGATCAATGCGGCCCACGGTTTCAACTAGATTGTTTGGAAGCGGGGTCTTCCGTTTTTGGCAGACGACGCGCACCGCGCGGGCGATCTCCGCGTTGCTCTTGCAGCGCGGAAAAATCTCCACGAGGTCGTAGATATCCTTGGCGCGCGAGTTGGCCGACCCACGGGCAAGCAGCGTCTGCAGCTTCTCGGCGAAGATAAACTCAAGCGGGTAGACTCGCCACGAAAGCGGCGCTGATCCCAATACCGTCGCCATTCGCGCGACGGTTCTTTTAGCTTGGGCCGGTACTTCATCGCCGATGCCGATATCAATATGGAGCCGTGAAAGTTTCGGAATCTTCGCTTTTTCTGGCGCTTCCTTTCCAATGTGAAAACCACAGTTGGCCCGCAGCCCGCCGTAATCGCCTTGATTGGTCACGGGCTCCACGCGGGTGTCGACAAACCACAGTTCGTCGTCCAGATCGTGCGCAAGAGCGGATTTTATCAGGGCCATCGCTTTTTCCTGGTCGATGTCAAATGCAAGGGCATCGAGATCGCGAGTGAAACGTGCACTTTCGATCGTCTTGAGAAGGACGAAGCCGCCTTTGAAAAGAAGGTGATCGCGTAGCCGGGGTGCGGCTTCCAGTCGTGCTACAACCCGCTCAATGGCCACGATGACTCGAAGCTGGCTGAGTTTCAGCCGGGACTTAGGGTCGGCGGCCAGGCGCTTGATTTGTTCGCTCACACTGAAGGGTTCGCTCTTCGGCTTCGTGACTTTCATGTCAGGCCATTGCCTCGATGTAGGGGCGAATCCGATCGGCAGCCTTCAACTGGTTCGCCATGTCCAGGACCTTGGAGAGCGTAGTTTTTTTCTGGGCGATGGCCGCACGGAGGGCTTCCACCGCGACGTTGGTGCCCACTCGCTTCCGCTCGATCAAGCATTCGGCCAGGGTGCGCTCTACAGAGGTAATCGCGTAGCCCTTCTCGCGGACAATGCCGACATTCAACCGGGGCTCTTTTTTCCGAAATAGCCGCACGCCGGTAAACCGCGTGTGCTTTTCAGCCGGCACCAGGAGCCATACCGCACGCGGGATGATGTCGGTCAGGCCATAGAACGCCAGCGCCGACAAAAGGCAAACCGCCGAATCCCCACCCAAACGAAGGGCTGCGATACGAAACTGGTCCTCCTCGCCAATATCCTCTGCTGGCACGCGGTAGACTCCACGGCTCATGCGCTCAAGACCGCCTGCGCCGAGTTGGCGTTGAATTTCATTCCATGAAACGCCAAGCTGCTTAGCCTCGGCCCAGGTGAAAAGTCGTTTCTGGAGCTTTGCGGGAATTGCTGGCTTTTGAGCCATAAATACAACGTGACACGGATTAGTAATAGTGTCACGTTGTATTTTATCACTCGGGCAAACTGCAGTGCTTTCGGTCCTTTGTAGGGTCATCTACCTACTCTTTCTTCCGATGATCGTAGAGGCTGACCACCTTTTCCATAACCGCCTCCTCCGTCGGAATGAACCGTAAAACCTCGGTCGCCCCAGCCTCATCGATGCCAGCTAGACGGATATAGAAGTTAACCGGCCAATCGGCTATTTCTTCTGGATCGATATTATTTCGGCGCCCTTTTTTTCGTTCCACTCTTTTGGAAAATGCTCGCGTAGACTTTCGGGGCCATGAACATTGATTCG
>JBBRLF010000266.1:0-7234 GCA_038231515.1 candidate division WWE3 bacterium | reverse complement strand
GTGCTACGCCGAAGCCCGCCCCAAGCTGCGGGGGCCCAAAGGCGAATTCCTGGCGATCAGACTTTTCAAAGACAACCCGGGAAGTTTGCGACCCAGAACCTGCCAGATCGAGATTGTGGATTCGAATGCCCGGTCGAACTCCGAGGCATGGAAAGATGGCCTCGACTGCCCGACGATCTTGCACGAAACGATGCACCTGCTGGGGCTGAGCGATGAGTATCGTGAATGGTCCAGAGGTGCCAACGTCGACAAGAAAACCGGTGCGGTGGCTTATACCACCACCAATGCGGACAAGGGTTTCACCGCTTATGACTGCCGGGCCTTCGGGCCGCCGGACTCGTTAATGGTGGATCAGGGCGAGGCCTACGACTCGGCGGCCCTGACCCGTATTCTGGGAATCTTCAAACGCACGCCCAAGCGCCCGTCGCTGCTCTATCCGGCGCAGTTCAATACGATTATAGCGCCTGGCTGTGGAGCCGTGAACAAGACGTATTACGCCTGTGCCAAGGACGCCTACAGCACCTCGCTCAAAGCCTATGGCAAAGGCTGTACGAAGAATAAGCCCGGGGCCTGCCGGTCTGCCGCGTGGGTCGGTCAGTTCGGGTATTTTAAGAAATAGATTTCGGGCAGATTGCGGCATTTCTCTTCTAGGTCCAAGCCGTAACCCACCAGGAACTGGTCATCGATCTGACGGCCGAAGTATTTCACGGGCACGTCGACCATGCGTTTGTCTTTTTTATCGAGAAACGTCAGCACTTCAACTGAGGCTGGCTGGCTGGCTTGCAGCCGGTCATAAAGAAATTTAAGGGTGCGACCCGAGTCGATGACCTCTTCGACGATCAGGACGTGTTTGCCGCGGATATCGACACTGACATCTTTTACGATGGTTACGGTACCGGGCGTGGTCAAACCTTTGCCCTGCGAGGTTAGGCGCACGAAGTCGATTTCGACGTCGGCTTTGAGCTGGCGGCAGAGGTCGGCGATAAAAACGCAGCAGCCTTTGAGTACGCCGATCAGCACGACCTGCTTGCCTTCGTAGTCGCGGTTGAGCTGGTTGGCAAGGCTTGCCACAATGCCTTCAATGTCGGTGGCGTTGAGGTATTTGGTAAAAGTTTTTTCGTCGATCATAAGAGTTCACCCGCGAAGTTTGGAAATGGCGTCCTTCAGTTTACCCATGCTGCCCAGGCCATGTGTGGCCAGAAACTTGGCGACCTCGCCGCCGCCTGAGGTAAGCACTCCGAAATACCCGCCGGTAACCAGTGCCAGCACGCCTGCTTTCAGGCGAATCTGGATTTTCTGACCTTGATCATTGGACAGTATTTTCTCGAAAATGTGAAGACCAACCTGCCCAATGGAATCGAATTTCTTGCTGACCAGATCTTTGGCTGCGGCCTCGGGCATGATGAATATGACGTCGGGGTGGGCCGAGTCGCCTTCGCGCAGTACATTCTGGCCGCTTTCCCGAGTAAAGGTATAGCCCACGGTTTTATCGGCATATTTGATCTGCAAGCCGATCTCACGGCCATTGCGGATGCTGCCGGCCGCCTTTTGGGCCAGGGCACCTGTTTCGAAAAAAGCTTTCATCTCAGTCAGCATTCTTCTCCTCTACCAAGGGTAGCCGCTTGAACTCCGGCTCCTGAATTCCTTTGAAATGTTCACGAAAATTACGGACAGCCTTGCCTAACGTGGCACCGGCTTCGGGCAGCCGTTTGGGGCCAAAGATTAACAAAATACCTGCGAGAATGATGAGGTGCTCGCCTGAGAGTCCCAGCATCAGAAGTATTTTTCCGTATGGATCTGTTCTTTGTCCACACCTTTGACCGCCAGAAACTCTTTTACCTCGGCGATCATCGCACCGCTGCCGCACAGGTAGTAATGACTGTGAACGAAATCCCAGTCCATCGCGCGGATATAATCGGTTACCCGGCCCTTAAAGCCGTCCCACGGCCCCTCGGGGCGAGAAAGCGCGATTTTAACGTGGTCGTGGCCCTGCAGCTGGGCTGGACGCTCGGCCGTGAACAGCTCGGGATAAATGATATCTTTTTCAGAGCGCACACCCAGCAGAAAGGACACGGGTGCCTTGGACTGCCATTCGTCGCAGAGCACCATGGAGCGCAGCGGGGCCAGCCCCGTGCCGGTGCCGATGAACATGGCGGGCAGCTTTTGATCGTGTTCCAGGCAAAAGTCGCCAAACGGCGCCTGGCCCTGAAATTCGTGCTCGGCCTTGAGGCTGTTGAGATAGCTCGTGCCCGGGCCGCCATCGACCAGCTTTACGCACAGCTCGACCTCATTCCATTGCGGGGCGCTGGCAATGCTGTAGGCGCGGCGCAGGTTGCGGCCGCCTGGTCCCGCGCCAGGAATGACAATACTGATATATTGCCCTGCGCGAAAATTCATCTCATAGCCGTCGCCGTCAGGACGTTTGAGTTTGAGTTCAAAGACATCGTGGGTGAGCTCGGTACGAGTCAGAACCCGCCAGCTTTTCATTGGTGGTGGTGCCATGTTTTTCAGCTTTAGCACGGTGCGAATAGTTGCGCCACCATTGCGCTCCGCGTTTGCGTGTGGGACCCTAAAGATCATGAGAATTGGCGTCTTCCCGCTACTTTGGCTGATAACCCTGGTTTTGCCGCCCGTAGCGTTGGCCGGGAAGAGCGAAAGCGGGTTTACCTACTATCAGAAGCTGACCGGCGACGACTCCGACTCCGACAAGTCCAAGTGGGACATGCTTTACAGCAAGAACAAGGGCTATGTTTTTGGCAAGGAGCCGGCAAGCTCGCTCGTTGAAAACCTGGGAATGCTGCCCATTGGCCGGGCGCTGGACCTTGCCATGGGCGAAGGCCGCAACGCGGTGTTTATGGCCAAAAAGGGCTTCGAGGTGGTGGGAGTTGATATCTCCGAGGTCGCGATTCGCAAGGCGCGCCGCCTGGCCAAAGAGAACAAGGTCCATTTCAAAGCCGTCGTGGCCGACCTGACCAAATACCAGATCGTGCCTGAAAGCTTCGACGTCATCATGGTGTTTTACTATCTGCAGCGTTCGCTGAATCCTGCCATCTTGCGGGGCCTGAAACCGGGCGGCGTGCTGATCTTCGAGAACAACACCAAAGCGCAGCTCAAATATGACAAAGCCGCGAGTCCCGAATATCTGCTGGGCAATGACGAGCTCAAGACGATGTTCAAGGGTCTCGAAACACTCAAATACGAAAGCGTGGACGATGGCAAAGCAGCCTACGCGCTTTTCATAGGACGCAAGCCAAAGTAAACGATGGAACATCTCGCGCCGCTCATCAAAGACCTGGCCGTGATTCTGGGGGTGGCCGCCATTGTCACGCTGATCTTTCAGCGCATTCGGCAGCCCGTGGTGCTGGGCTATATCATCGCCGGTTTTATCTGCGGCCCCTATGTGCTGCGCCATCCCCTGGTAAGCGACTCAGCCGACATCAAGGTGTGGGCCGAGCTGGGCGTGATTTTTCTGATGTTCAGTCTGGGCCTGGAGTTCAGCTTTCGCAAGCTGGCCAAGGTGGGCATCTCGTCGGCGGTTACCGCTGGCTACGAGGTGTTCATGATGCTGGCGCTGGGCTTTACCACCGGTAGGCTGCTGGGCTGGTCGCGCATCGACAGCACGTTTCTGGCCGCGATGATGTCGATCTCGTCCACGACAGTCATCATCAAGGCCCTCGATGAGCTCAAGCTCAAGTCGCGCCGTTTTGCCGAGATGATTTTTGGCGTGCTGATCGTCGAGGATTTAATCGCGATTCTGATGCTGGTCGCGCTTTCAACGATGGCTGTCAGCGGCAGCTTCAAGGGCGTCGATATCATGCTGGCCGGCGCCAAGCTGCTGCTGGTAATCGGCAGCTGGTTTTTGGCGGGCTACTTCGTGCTGCCGCGCCTGGTGCGTTACGTGGGCAAGCTGGGCAACGACGAGATGCTTACGATCGTTTCGCTGGGGCTGTGCCTGTCACTTTCGGTTATCGCAGCCCGGCTGAACTACTCGGTGGCGCTGGGTGCGTTCATCATGGGTTCGATTCTGGCCGAAAGCACCGAGTCTTTTCGCATTGAAGAGCTGATTCGTCCGCTGCGCGACCTGTTTGCCGCCATCTTTTTCGTCTCGGTCGGCATGCTGATCGATCCGCATGTCTTGCTGGGCCGGTACAAGGAAATCGGCATCATCACCGTTGTGCTGGTAGCGGGCAAGATCGTCAACATCACCATGGGTGCGTTGATTACCGGCCAGACCTTGCGTACCTCGGTGCAGGTCGGCTTTGGCATGGCGCAGATCGGGGAGTTTTCTTTCATCATCGCGACGCTGGGGCAGACGTTGGGCGTGACCAGCGATTTTCTTTATCCGGTGGCGGTGTCCGTGTCGTTGCTGACCGCGTTCACGACTCCTTACCTGATTCGGGTTTCACACAAGTTCGCGGTTTTTCTCGAGGGCAGGCTGCCGCTGCGCGCACGCCACGTGCTGAGTCAGTATGCGTCCTGGACCCAAGAGCGCGCGGCCGATGCGCGCCGCCGCGGCGATTTCTACAAGCGGGCGTTCAAATGGTTTCTCAATGGCATTCTGGTCACGGTCAGCTTTGTGCTCGTGGCCGAACGGGTGCTGCCTGCGCTAAGTCGTCGGCTGGGCTTTGAGCTTTCGCCGGGCGTGGACTGGCTGATCGCGGTGGCTTGCGGTTCGCCTTTTCTTTGGGCGATGTTTTTTGCCTTTCGGGGCTTTCGACTGGGGCGGGGCGACTATCGAAGTGGCGGAGTGCTTTTTCTCTCTCGCCTGCTGACCGCCTTTTGGGTTGGCGCGATGACGCTGGAGTTTTATGACGCTCAGTATGTGCTGCTGCTGACCAGCGCCTTTGCCATTGCTCTTTTCGTCGTATTTCACCGGCAGCTGGGCTCGTCTTATCGGTGGTTTGAGAATCGGTTTCTGGCCACGTTTGATGATTCGTCGAAGTCCAAAAAACCTACGGACGTGTTTCGTCATCTGGCGCCTTGGGATGCGCATCTGGTGCGCTTCAAGGTGCATCCCAACTCGGACATCGCGGGTAAGCGCCTGGGTGATATCGATCTGCGTGCGCGGTTCGGCTTGAATATTGTCGTTATTCAACGTGGGTTAAAGACGATTGTCGCGCCTCAGCCGGGCGAGGTGATTTTCCCTAAAGATGAGCTGCTGGTGCTGGGTACGGATGAGCAGGTCGAGAGTGCGCGTAAAGAGATTGAGAAGCCACCGGGCTTGGCCGATCGGTTTCGGCATATCTCAGGGTATGAGCTGCGCCATATTTTGATCACGGAAGACTCGCCGCTTAAAGAGCTGGCTATCCGGGAGTCGGGGATTCGGGAGCGGTTTGGGGGAATGGTGGTGGGCCTGGAGCGTGGTGAGGACCGGATGGTTAATCCCAGCTCTAACCTCGTATTGAAGCTGGGTGATGTGCTTTGGATTGTGGGCGAGACGGATAAGATTACTAAGGTTCGTTAGGTTGGGATGGCTGGGGGAATGTTGGGGGCTTGCGGTCTGGCTGGCGTTTGTATGCGCGGGGCTGTGGCTTCATATGGATTTTTGAAATATTTTTTCAAAATATGTTTGACGACTTTATGGCTCTTGTCGGTTGTTAGGATTGTTCTGCTCGCGGAATGGCGTGATTTATGTTCTGCTTGAGCGGTGGTGAATTGTTTCTGGTTGGTGAGTGTTCGGCTCTAGGGATTTGTTTTCTGTGGGGCTGTAGGACGGTTCTGTGCGTTTACAGAGGGGCTGATTTCCCGTGTTATCTCTCTTTTGAAAGAAGAGAGGGCTCATGAATACCAAAACCAGCAACGATCAAGAGAATCACTTTAAGGCCATTGAAGTGGCCGGCCGTTATCTGAAATGCGTGGGCGAGCTGCTCGATATCTTGCAGGCGCTTGATGAGCGCAAAACCAATCGCAGGTATGAATGCACGAGTCTTTATCAGTATGCGGTCAAGCACCTGAAGCTTTCTGAAGATTCGGCCTTCAACCTCATCACTGTTGCCAGAAAGGCACTGGAGATCCCAGCTCTCAAACAGGAGATTAAAACAGGAGCGCTCACCGTGTCGAAGGCGCGAAAAATTTGTTCGGTCATTAAACCTGAGAATCAACTCAAGTGGCTGGATTTTGCAAAGACGATGTCGCTCAGGGCGCTTGAGCGTGAAGTGGCTCGGGTTAATCCCAAAGATGCTGTTGACGACAAAGCCTCGTATATTGCTTGGGATCGGCTCAAGCTTGAGCTTGGGGTCTCAGGAGCGTGTATGCAGAAGTTAAGACGGGTTCAGGATCTGGAATCTCAGAGACTGCAAAAGGCTGTGGGCTTTGAAGGCACGCTTGAAGCGGCATTGAATGCGTATCTCGAGAAGTTTGATCCGGTTAAAAAGGCGCAGCGAATCTCAAACAAGAAAATGAAATCGAGAACCGCAGCCAATGCTGAATCCGACGCACTGCGGCCCGTCCCGGGACGAGTAAAACTTGAGCAAAACATACAAAGAAAGCCGTATTCAGCAGCGCTCGAACATCAAATCAATCTTCGAGATGAGGGCCGTTGCACGCACGAGGACAGCCAAAACCAACGGTGCAGCAGCACCCGGTGGCTCGATATCCATCACATTGTTCCCGTAAAAGATGGCGGCAAGAACACGTTTAGGAATTTAACTACGCTATGCCGTGCTCACCATCAAATGGAACACCTGCACAGCCTGAGCTGAGAGCCGAGGTGAAAGCATCTGCTGCCAGGAAACACCGAACATCGCCCCACTCGGTGCCCTCGAATCCACGTTCCGCCAAACTGCGAACCAGGCATGCGCACTCGAATCCAGAGACCACTAAACCCGCCGCAAGCCCCCAACATTCCTCCAGCCAGCCGCTCCCCGCCCAAACGTCACCGAAGCGTCTCAACAAGTTCCGCAATAGTTTGATGCGCGCACCCCTCAAGATGATTGTTCACAAAAACATAGCAAGGCCGCCCCGCACCCACCGACTCCTCAACAATAGTCTTCAACGAGCGGCGCACCACCGGCACTCGCTCCCGAATCCGCGCGTAAGGCTCAAAGATCTGCACCGCCTCATCCCGCGTGCGCCCCGGGCGCATCATCACCCGCACCTCGTTGAACGCAAACTCAAACCCGCGTGCAAGCCGCCACTGCTCATCAAGCGGCGGCGTGCGGGTCCAGCTGGTAACGATCGGCGCCACGGGCACAAACCTATCCATCCCCTTCAGCGCCAGGTAAAACCCGTCGTG
>JBBRLF010000265.1:0-7241 GCA_038231515.1 candidate division WWE3 bacterium | reverse complement strand
GGAGCTGCCGCCTTTACCACCTGGTCCGCCACCGCCGCCGCCGCCACCACCAACTCCACCTACGCCTCCACCACCGCCGCGACCTCCGGTCGGTAATCCTGTCCATATTACGGTCAACGTTCAGTAAGCCGAGCTAGTCAAGAAGGGTAAGCAGCTCGTTGGGGCGTGCAATGAAATGCGAGGGCATTGCCTCGGATAATTTCTCACGGTTTTGTTGCGCCATCATGTCCCAGATTGCGGCAGCCGTTTTAGCCCCGGCCGTGCGGCCCGCGGCGATGTCGTAGGGCGAATCGCCAACGAAGATTGTTTCGGCCGGACCAATGCCGGCGGCTTTGCAAATTTTATAAATACCTTCGGGATGAGGCTTGTCGTGATCCACCTCGTCGCCCGCGACAATCAGCGCGAAGTACTGTTTCAGATTCAGGTTTTTCAAAATAATGTCGGTCGTGCGTCGCGCACGCCCGGTGAAAATCGCCAGCGGTGTGCCTGCTGACCTTAGCGCATCCAGGGAATCCGCTATTCCAGGGTGCAGCAAAATATCGCGGATGCGCCTTTCGGTCGAGGCAACATACTTCTGATAGCATTCTTCGGCGTGCTGTCGCCCAACGATGCGCCCCAGGACATTCACCTCGGCGGAGCCAAAGTTGGCCAGGAGCTCTCCTGGGGTCAGCCGGCGTCCGGTGCGGGCCTCGATGCCGTCATTCATGGCCTCAAAGGTGGTAGGCAGGCTGTTGATTAGGGTGCCATCCAGGTCCCAGATTACGAGTTTAATCATGGCGATTTTATAACGTGTTTGTTAAGTATTTTGCCATGAGTACTTCAGAAAATTTTCGTTCGATCCCCTATGCCGCCCGTCGCCAGCACTTTCTTTCGCAGATTTCGAAAGATGGCGCCAACTCCGTCGCAATCGTTCCCGCTCATCCCGAGCTGATTCGCAACAACGACGTGCACTTCAAGTTTAGGCAGGATTCGAGCTTCAAGTATCTGACGGGCTTCGAGGAGCCTGACGCCGTTGCGGTTCTGCGTAATGTTGGCGGTAAAAAGGAGTTCATCCTTTTTGTGCGCCCCAAGGATCTGGAAAAGGAGATCTGGACCGGCTATCGCTGTGGCGTCGAAGGCGCAGTGGCGAAGTTCGGAGCCGACCGGGCGTATCCGATTGCCGAGTTCGACACGCAGATGGCCAAGATGTTACAAGGCACCGACCGTGTGTATTACAGCTTCTTCAAGACGCTGCACATGAACGGCGTCGAGTATCTGGACCAGAAGATTCTGCGACTGCTTGACGGTTACCGTTCAAGCCTTGGGCGTACCGGACGCGGACTGGTGCCGATTTATGACGTGAATGAGGTGCTGGGAGAAATGCGCCTTTATAAAGCGCCCGAGGAAATCGAACGCCTGCGCAAGGCCTGCGAAATCAGCGCGCTGGCGCATTGCGAGGCGATGGCGCGTTGCCGTCCCGGCTTATACGAATACCAGGTTGAAGCTTTGCTCGAATACGTTTTCCGCAACGCCGGCTCGGACCGGCATGGCTATCCGTCCATCGTGGCGGGCGGCGCGAATGCGACGATTCTGCATTACATCGAAAACAGCGCACGGCTCAAAGACGGCGATCTATTTCTCATCGATGCCGGCGCCGAGGTGGAATACTACACGGGCGACATCACCCGCACCTTCGCGGTCAATGGCAAGATGACGGCAGTTCAGCGCGAAATTTACGACATCGTTCTAACCGTGCAGAAAGAGTGCATCAAGATGGCACGCCCGGGCGCGACGATGGCGGGCATTCACAACTTTGCCGTTGAAGCTCTGACCGACGCGATGGTGTCGCTCAAGTTTCTTACCGGCGATCGCAAAAAGATCGTCGATACGCTGGCGTTCAAGCGCTACTACCCGCATGGCACCGGTCATTTTCTGGGTATGGATGTGCATGATACGGGCCTTTATCAGCTTAATGGCGAGCCTCGTAAGCTCGAACCGGGCATGGCATTTACGATCGAGCCGGGGTTCTATGTGCTGCATGACGACTCGCAGGTGCCCGCGAAATACCGTGGAATCGGCATTCGCATCGAAGACGACATCGTCATTACGCCTGAAGGCTGCGACGTTCTTACGTCGGGGGTTCCAAAAGAAGTCGACGAGATGGCTGCGCTCGTGGGCACGAAGCCCTGGCTGTCGCTCTAAGCCGGGGTTACGGCTGCGCGTTCTCGAGAGCCTGCCAGGTTTGATCGAGCGTGGGTTCGGCGCCTTTTTGAAAACACCGGAGTTCCTTTTTTGAAAGCGGGGCAGCTGCCCCTGGCGACAGTTTATCGCGCAGGCCGGGTACACCCAGGAGTTGATTCTGCATCATCCGAAAACGTTCGGGCGCAGAGAGGTTGAGGTTTCCGCTAATGCCGTCGAGTCCCGGGCCCACCTGGCCAAGCTTGGTGCAGCTGGCGACATCGACCACCACCAGCGTAGGCCCGGCGTTGCCCCAGATCTTTCCGATTTCTTCTGAGGCAGGATCTTCTTCGAAGTCGTGCTTGCGGTCGGGACTCGTGCGAAATCTGCGCGTATGATATTCCGCGAAGTTTGAGTGGATAAAGCGATTGCAGGGGTCGCTCAGGTCGCGGGTGGCTCTGAGGCAGACCTTGGCATCGGTGTCGCAAACGTGAGTTTTTACGGCTACGAGCAGCAGCTTTTTGTCGGGATGATTTATTCGTGCGTCGACGCAAACCTGGTCCCGGGTGATAAAGCCTTGGGTGATGAGTTTAGGAAGTCGCAGCACTCGTGGCGCCGAGTTCGCAGCAGCCGCTTTAAGCAGCTTTGAGCTGGTCGTATTCAGAGCTTTGCTAAGAGGGTTATGGCCATTGTCGTTGGAGCAGGCCGCGTCTGAGCCATTCGACGGCATTTCGCCGGCCCCGGCCAGACTGAGTTGAAGCATTGAAATTATTAAGAAAAATGCCATCAGACCCCCACTTTTTCATTATACCAAAAGTTGATTATTTCGTTCAAATGATTTATGAATTCGCGGAAATGTCTTTAAGATTAGGCACACGCATTATCGAAAATCCCTACGTTCTGGCTCCCATGGCCGGTATAACGAATGCGCCGTTTCGTCTGCTGATGCGTGAACTGGGCGCTGGCGTCGTGATTAGCGAGCTGATTTCGGCCACGGGAATGAAATACGCGAGCCGTAAAACTTTTGAGATGTGCAACTACTTCGACGAAGAGCGGCCCGTAGGTTTGCAGATTTTTGGCGAAGATGCGGAACATCTGGTGGGTGCTGCGCGTGAGCTTGAGCGCCGTGGCGTGGATTTCGTCGACATCAATCTGGGCTGTCCTGTGCCAAAAATCGTCAACAAAGGCGGCGGCGCCGCGATGCTGCGAGATCCGCTGGCGTTGCACAAGACCTTGCTTGAGGTGCGGCAGTCGATGACGATCCCGCTTACGATCAAAATCCGCACGGGTTGGGACGCGTGTTCCATCAACGCCAGCGAGTGCGTGCATGCTGCAGCCGAGGCCGGCGTGACTTGGGTTGCGATTCACGGCCGCACGCGCGCGCAGGGCTATGAAGGCCAGGCCGACTGGGACCTGATTAGGAAAGTAAAAGAGAAGTCGCCGATTCCAATTATCGGCAACGGCGACATTCTTACCGCCGAACACGCCGTGCAGCGCCTGCGTGAAAGCGGCTGTGACGCCGTAATGATCGGCCGCGGCGCTTTGCGCGACCCGTTTATTTTTCGCGAAATCGCGCGCCTCGAAGGCCGCGAGGTGCCGGCCGCCGACTGGGATTACTGGAAGCTGATTTCGCGGCACCTGGAGCTGCTGCGCAAAGTGTATCCGGATTTTTATGTGGGCGTGCAGCTCAGAAAATTTCTGACGTGGTACTCGGCCGGCATCGAAGGCGCTTCGGCTTTTCGGAAGAGTCTTTATGAAAAGACGAATGACGAGGCGGGAACGCTTGTCGTGATTGAGCTGGGGCGGGAATTTTTTGATCGGCCTAACGTTTTCAAGACGCCCAGCTTTATGAAAGAGCCGTTTCTTAAAGGTGGGCACGGCTGAAAGAAACCAAGACAGAGTGGAGATCGGAGACAGGAGCCAGTAGCCACAGCGTAGATTGCAGAATGACCACACTACCATCTGCGCTGTGGCTCCTGTCTCCGATCTCCACTCTCCACTCTGTTTTTCCCCCGCCCCACCCCGTTTTGCTTTCTGTCTGCTTTATGCTATCCCGGACAGATGCCTAAATTCCTAATCCTGCTAGCGGTATCGGCCATCCTGACGTCCAGCGCAAATGCGGCGGATCCTCAGTACCAGCGCGAACTTGAGCAAGAGGGAAAGTCCGCGCAGGCGCACGCACTGCACTCGCATCTTTCGGTACAGGACCTGACCGTGCCCCGGGCCAGGCTCGAGGTCGATGCCTATCGTTTCGATCTCAACTTGCTTCCCAACGAAGGTAAGCTGGAAGGCACGCTAACCGCCGATCTGGTTGCTTTGGAAAAACTGACTGAAGTGGACTTCGATGCGGTTGGTCTGAAAATCACCAAAGTCTGGTTTACAGATGAAGCCGGCGCAAAATCCGAGGCCCGGTTCGAAGTCACGGCTGGCAGTGTGCGCGTGACGTTGCCGGTGGCCACCCGCGACGGCGCGGCTACGAAATTTTCGCTTAGCTTCGCATATAGCGTGGTGGGTGACAAACGCGACGGTCATGACGGTGGAATCGAACACGGACTCTTCTTCGTCAATGCCGACGGTGCACGTCACGACGTCACGCCGACGGTTTACACCAACGTCGAGCCCGAGCTGGCCCGCAGCTGGTTTCCTTGCATCGATAGTCCCGATGTCAAAGCCAAGCGCAGCGAAATGCGTCTTACCGCTCCTGACGGCTGGGTTGTGCTGAGCAACGGGGCACTCAAGAGCCAGGTGACGCATCCCGAGACGAAGACGACTACGTTTGAGTGGCTGGAAAGTTTTCCGATCTCGACCTACCTCATCTCGCTGGCGATTGCGCCGTATACCGTGATCGCGGACCATGTCGGTCCGCTGGCGGTGCAGTATTATGTACCCAAAGACCTCGAAGCCAAGGCGCGCATCGACTTCGAGCGCACGCCGCAGCTGCTCGAATATTTTTCCAGGCTTTGGCTGCCCTATCCCTACGAAAAGTATGCGATGGCGACAGTACCGCTCTACACCGGCGCGATGGAGCATACGACCGCGACGACCATGGCCGATAGCTATGTCAATGGTGACAAAGAGGGCGAAGACACCGTGGCCCATGAGCTGGCACACCAGTGGTGGGGCGATCTGGTGTCGCCGGCCACCTGGGATGATCTGTGGCTGAATGAAGGGTTCGCAACTTACGCCGAAATACTTTTCAATCACCAGTTTCATGGCGCGGATGCCGGCCTCGAGAATTTGCTTTTTCAGCGCGCGGGTTATTTTCAGTTTGATACCGAGGGCACCGCAGCCGCCGTCGATCCAAAAGTGCCGGCCGACGACAAGTTTACGCCGGCCGTATATGAAAAAGGCGCGTGGATCTTACACATGCTGCGGCAGCAGCTGGGCGACACGGCATTCTTTGAGGCCTCGCGCGCTTATCTGAAAAAGTATTCCTTCGCCAACGCTGCAACCGCTGATCTTAAAAAAGTGTTTGAGGAAGTAGCGGGCACGGACCTTTCCGTTTTTTTCAAGCAGTGGGTTTACGGCGCCGGTTATCCCGTGCTGGCCTTTTCCTGGAGCTACGATGTCGCGGCCCGTACTGTGCAGGTTACGCTGGAGCAACGCGGAAAGGTTTTCGCGCTGCCGCTCGAGCTGCTGATCGTCGGACGCGATGCCAGCGGCGCGCTGCAGACCTTGCCCTTTCAGGTTGCTCTGGCTGCAGCAAAGCAAACCTTCACGCAGAGCCTGCCCGCGGGCTTTCCGGTTCCCAGCGGCGTGGCGCTTGACCCCCAGCTTAAGATTCTGAAAAAGGTCGTGGGCGAGCGCACGCCGGCCGAGCTGCATTTTTGGCTCGAGGCTTCTGACCAGCTGCCGTGGCTGATTCGCTTTGAAACTCTTGCTGCTGTTGACCGGGACTCGGTGAAGATTGAGCTGGCCCGCGAGCTGGCCACGCGACTGAGTCGCGAAACCTCGGCCCCGCTGCAGGTCGAAATGCTTGAGCTGCTGCTGGCGGCGCGCAAGGCCAAGGACTTTACCGATGCCGATTTTAAGCTTTTTCAGGGCGCGATTCGCGAGCGCCTGGCAGACACCAGTGTCGAAGTGCGCGTGGCCGCCGCCGGTGCGGCGCGCGAATATCTGGGGCCCGAGCTGGACGATATTCTAATGAAGCGCTTCGAGACCGAATCTGAGATTCGCGTATTGGCGCGGCTGGCGCTTGCCGTGGCGCGCTCGCATCATGCCCGCGCGTTTGAGCTGCTTTATGCCGAGATGCAGCGGTCAAATGCCCTGGCAGGCCATCGCAAGCTGGTGCAGGCCGTACTCGAGGCTTTTGGAATTCTGGGGGATCACCGTGCGGCCGCGTTGTTGTCGGACTATGTCGCGGGGGCGAACCCTTATTATCAAACGGTGGCGCTTGAAAGCCTGGGCTGGCTGGCGCTACCCGCGACGTTTCAAACGATTGCCGGAATTCTGCATGATCTGAATCGCTCGGTCGAGATTCGCATATCCAGCGCCAGGGCTTTGGCCAATTACGGCGGAATCTCGGCTGCCAAGGAGCTGAACGATCAGCTGCAGCTCGAAAAAAACGAGCTGGTGAAAAAAGCGATCAAGGCTGCTTTGGAGCGCCTGGGCGGGATGCCCCGCCTGCGTGAGACTTCGGTGCAAGGTTCACCCGCTTTGCTGCAATGGTAAGGTAGTAGAACGCCTCGTCCTCTTGTAGTCGTGACAGAAGGTCGTAATACGGGGCGGACTGAAACTTGGCGCGCAGGCCATCGTCAAGCCGGAGATAGAGATTGCCGTTCTCGTATTGGATTCGATCAGCCTGCAGCGGAAGCACGGCTGCGCTGGCCAGTGTGACCCGAGGCTGTGGGCCCAGCTCGAGCGAGGTCACGAAATGCGGAGTGTCTTCGACCTCGATGAAAATCGTCTCGTATCCCACTCTAAGACAGAACTGCTTTTCGGCCGTGTCCCAGTGAATGGCTTTGTAGAAGAGCGCGCAGGTCTGCTCGTGAGTGATCTCGATTCCATCGGCCACCCAGGTGCCGTCTTTCTTCAAGACAATCTTCTCGCCCTTGACGAAAAATGTGCCCGACCGAGGCTCGTCC
>JBBRLF010000264.1:0-7258 GCA_038231515.1 candidate division WWE3 bacterium | reverse complement strand
TTCCCAGCCGCGATTGCCCACATTGCCTGGCACCGGATTGCCCGTGGGCGAGTAGTTTTCCGAGCCGATCAGAAGATTTTCGCCGTCCACGACGATGTACTTCGCATGGTCGTAGTGGAAGCGGCGTTTACCGAGCTGCGTGGTGTGCGAGGTCATGACGTAAAGATGATCGTCGTGGCCCACCGCTTTAACCATCGCCCGCGCCAGCTGAGCCTGGATTTCGCGGCCCGCGGCATTGATGCCACCCACGGGCTGCCCTTCTTCGAGTACTTCGACGTGCACGCCGGCGTTAATGCGCTCAATGAGCGCCGCGGCGATTTCTTTCGAAGAAAGGTCGTAGATATTGACGAGCAGGTAGGTCTTGGCCGTTTCAATCGCCATTACGGTCAACGCCAGATCGTTGAACGGTGCCTCGGCAACTTTCACAGGTATGGCAAACGCAGGCGTTACTCCAAGAAGCAGGAACGCGACTAAAACTTTTTTCATTTATTCCCTCGTTCTGCCAGGCAGCAAAGCAAGTGCTGGACCAAGCGGCTAAGGGGTTGAAAACGTGGGCGCGAAAAAGACACATCGCGTCAAAATGGGGCGATTTATTTACGCTTTTTTCCGCGCGGGCGGCTTATTTACACGGTGCAGACGCGCTCTGGTGGCCGATTAATGAGCGATCTTCGATTTCAAACGCAGGTTGATCTCGATAAACTCTGCCGGGCGCTCCAGCGCCACCAGCACGGTAGCTCTGATGTTGCCCGCAAGGATATCCTGGGCGGTCATCGTTGCGCCCAAGCCGCACAGCACGGTGAAGGCCTCTTCGGGCCGGGAGCCGTTCAATGCGCCTTTGCGCGAAAGCTCCGTCAAAAAAACCGTGCTCGCGCGTTTGATCTCGTTGCAGACCGAAGACGAGTAAGGTTCAGCCGACGTCCAGGCCATCGCATTGCGCAGGCTGGTTTCGATATACGAAACCGTGCGGCGCACATTCAGGTTACGCCAGTCCACGCTTGCTCCGTCCATAGTACGCGCCGTGGCGATAAAGACGCCGCGCGATTCGTTGAAACGCAAAGCATTGATGCTCATGCCCGTACTGGGATCTTGAGTCAGGGCCTGAATCTGCGTATCGGTTAAATTCATATCGAGGCGCGTGACGCCCTCGAGGTCGAAGTTTACGGGCGCCTTCCACATTCCACGATCTTTATCGACCGTGGCAATCTCGCCGGCCACCGAGCCCGACGCGCCAAGATACCGCGCTGGCATGCCAGCCACGCCGCTGGCTACAAGCACGCTTGGAAAAAATATCGCGCCCTGGTTGAGATTGTTTTTCGGAAACTGCTCGCGCCATGTGGCCATGGACTCGAGCGTTTTGATTTCGGCGGGCGGGTCCATCACGAAAAACGACTGCGTGTTTAACGCGAACTCCAGCACCGAGGCATAGAGCGAGTCACGAACCGCTGGCAAGATGACCGAGGTAATCTGGGGAATGACGAGCAGGAAAAGGCCGCCGGCATTGTCGAGGGTGTGCAGCGCGGTTAGTAAATTTGCAGGCTGCTCAAGGGTCGCGCCGCCAACGGCACGAACGATCGTTAACGGGGTGCCGCCGTTTAGAAAATACTGGCGTACCTGAAGCGCGGTTTCGTATTCGTTGTCGAGCGGTCCAAACTTGGTCAAAAATTCTTTGTAGCTGGTGATGCGCACCGGCTTGTCGGTGGGGCCTTCTTTGAAGGTACCGATAAAAACCACCTGGTTTTTAGCCGCCACAACGGGCCGCTGAAACACAGCCGCCACCGCCATTGGCAGCTGGGCGGGCAAGGTTAACGAGACCAAAATCAGCAATGCAAAACGAAGACTCTTATTCATTTAACGCCGCGTATCATGATAAATACGGGATGACTAGACCGTTCTTGACGCATTTGGTCATTAAGCCTTGCGATCAAAGCGTTTAATGAAATCACACCGTTGGCACAGGTCTTCCACGCACTTTCTGGCCTCAAACCCCTGGGCGATACGGGTGGCCCTGGGACTGGCTAAAATGTCAGTAATAGGCTGGTTTTCGACGTCGCCCAGCTTTAAATTCGCCTCTTTATCCAGGCAGCAGGGCACCACTGCCCCATCGGCATGGATGCCGAAATGGTTCGATAATCCATGGCAAAAGCCGGTTTCGGACCGAAAGGGGGCGGCCAAAGAAGGCCACTCAAAGCGGGAATCCAGGTTCAAATATAGCCGGTTGGTCACCCGGTAGCTCTTCTTGCGGCGCAGATCTATTGACCCCGCGTCGAGTATAAAGCCATACTCAGTTTCGATCGCAGCTCGAATACGCGCGTTGGTGGGGGTAAGGGACACGGGGTCGTGCAGATCCCAGATTCGATAGTTTATATAGAGGTCGGGTCGAGATTCGAAGGCCTGGCGGGTAAAATCAAAGACTTTGTTAAGATAAGGCGTCACATCGCGCTCACCAAAGTTGGCTTCAAAGCTATGAACTGAAAAGTTCACTTGACGAATGATCGGCCGCAGCAGAATCTCTACTCGTCGCTCATTGAGCAAGGTGCCGTTCGTAGTGAAGTTCACAGGCACCTGGTACTCGGCACAGAGATCGACGAACTCGGAAAGCTGCGGATGCCCGAGGGGCTCTCCCATGAGGTGCAAACAGACCTCTTCGGTCAAGGGCCCCACCTGTGCCAGAATTTTTTGAAAAAGAGACAGGCCCATCACCTTTTTTTCGCGGTGGACCTCAGGACAGAAGCTGCACTGCAGATTGCAGATATTACTGATCTCAATGTTGATGCGTTTGTATTTTTTCACAGCAACATCTGCTTAGCTTAGCCTTACTAATTAGTCATTGGAGCTTGTTTGGATAATCCTCAGACGAATGCGAAACCCAGAAGACGCCGCGGCAGACGTGGCGGCCATCGCCACGGTCCCGGCGGTAATGTCCCAGGCCAAGGCCAGCGCAACGGCCCCTCATATGGTCCCATGCATGGTCCCCATCAAGCCCCCGTGGCCGGCGGAATCCCAAATGTTGCCCCGGTAAGCTTGCTTCCAGGCCAGGTTGGGCCGGTACCCAATACGGGCGCACCCCTGACCACCCTGGCTGCTCGCAGTCAGCGCCACTTTCCTGGACGCGCGCGCGCGCTGGGTCACGATTACTTTCTTTCGGGCCGGGTTTCAGAACCCGTCCGGGCTGGCGATACCTTTACCCTTACCGTGCTGGGCAGCGGCCCAAGCTATAACGTGGTGCTCGATTTTTCGAAAACACCGGCTGACAAAAGCATGGATGCCCTTTGCGACTGCCCTTATTACGATGGCGGCGGCTTGTGCAAACACCTGTGGGCTGCCATTTTACAGATCGACAAGGCTGGCCTGGCCGAAGTCATTCCCGAAACCGGCCAGCTTCGCGTGGTACACGCACGCCCTCGCAACCGACGCGATGGCCGCGAAGGTCGCACGACCTCGCCGGGCGGCAAGCTGCCCACGATGTTACCCAGCCCCCATGGCGGCAACGGGCAACCTCGAAGTTCAAATCTGCCGGGCGTCCCTGCTGTTTCAAGCTGGCGCGCGCGCCTGGACCAGATTCAGGGTGTTACCGGTGGAAGGCCCGCCAACACGTTTGCCGGCACCTGGCTGGCGTATTTCGTAGTCAGTGCCTCAGAAACCGTAGCGACGGGCAAGCTCGTGCTGGATCTGTGGACCCGCGACCGCTTGTCCAATGGTGGCCTGGGGCCGCTTAAGCCAAATCGGCTTCCGAGTCATGACGTTTCCCGCTTCACCGACGTGCGTGACCAGGAAGTGCTGTCGATTTTGGACCGTACGGGCGAAGCAAAAACTTTTGCGCCTCATGGCCGCGGCGCCGGCAATCCGTCGTCGCGTTTTACCGTGGATCCGATTCTGGAAACCCAGCTTATTCCCACGCTGACCAATACGGGTAAACTTTTTCTTTCGCGCTCGCCCACGGGTTCGCCAGACGACGCCGATCGCCCTCTGCGCATGGACCGGGGCAAACCCTGGAACCTCGAGCTCAAGATCGACGCAGTAAAAGACACCCACTATCGCATTGATGGATTGCTCAAGCGCGACAACGAAACGCGCGCTTTAAATGAGCCGCTTTGGATCTTTGGCAGCAGCTTCATGCTTTTTGCCGATCGCATCTGCAAGCTCTCTGACCCGCGTCAGGTGGCCTGGGCCAAGGCGCTCAAGAGCCCTGAAGCCTTTTTAGTGCCACGCGATCAGGGCGATGCGCTTTTGCGCCGAATCCTGGCCGATCCCGCCGTGCCAAAGGTAACCTGGCCTGACGACATGGGCTGGAAGACGCTGACGATTGATCCCAAACCTAAAGGCGTATTTCGCCCGCTGGGAATTCCATCGGCCAACGGCCGCATGACGCTTACCGTGAGCTTTGATTACGCCGGCCGCGAAATTTCGTTGAACGACACGGCCGAAACTTTGGTCGACGCCGATCAGAAGTGCGTTTACACGCGCAACGTGGCGTTTGAAGAAGGCACGCTGACGCAAGCATTGAAAATTCTGCGCGACGACCAGGGTACCGGTACGCTGCCCACGGTCGAGATGCACCGGGTGGCAGCCGAGCTTTCGGCCGCGGGCTGGACCGTCTATATCGAAAATCAACGCCTGCACGTGGCTGATGACTTTGCGATGAACGTCAGCACGAACACCGACTGGTTCGATCTTAAGATGGAAGCAAGCTTTGGCAATGCCGCAGTTGGACAGCCCGCGCTGCTCGCAGCCCTTGCCGCCAAAGACGGCCTGGTTAAGCTTGCCGACGGCTCGCTGGGCATGTTGCCCAAGGAATGGCTTGATCGCTACGCTTCGATGAGTGAGTTCGGTGAAACCAATGCCGATGGCAGCCTGCGCTTTAGCAAGTCGCAGGGCCTGATGCTCAACGCCGCTTTGGCCGACAACGACCATGTGCGCGCTGACGTGGGATTCACCTCGTTTCGCGACCGCGTGGCCAAGTTTGAAGGCGTGAAGATGGGCAAGGCGCCAAAGGGCTTTGTCGGCACGCTGCGCGACTATCAAAAAGAAGGACTGGCGTGGCTGGGCTTTGTCGAAGAATTCCAGATGGGCGGCATTTTGGCCGACGACATGGGCTTGGGTAAAACGATTCAAATTCTGGCATTCCTGCGCGGCCGCGAAAAAATTCGCAACCTGCCCAGTATCGTCGTGGCACCCAAGAGCTTGGTGTTCAACTGGCAAGATGAAGCCGCGCGCTTCGTGCCCGATCTGAACGTCATCTGCTACTCCGGTGCCGGACGTTCGAAGTTTTTGAAAGACATTGCCACGGCTGATCTGGTCGTGACCACCTACGGAACGCTTCGCACTGACATTGAAAAGCTGCGGGAGTTTGAGTTCGACGTCGCCATCGTCGACGAGGCTCAGGCCATCAAGAACGGCAAGTCGCAGTCGGCTCAAGCCTGCAAACGCCTGCGCGCCAATCACCGTCTGGCGTTGACCGGTACGCCGATCGAAAACTCGCTCACTGATCTTTTCTCGATTCTCGAGTTCACGAGCCCGGGTCTTTTGACCATGACGCAAGATCAGGAAGTGGGCGAAGGCACGGCCAAGATGCTGGCACGCATGCTGAAACCCTTTGCTTTGCGACGCACCAAAGAGAAGGTGCTCAAAGAGCTGCCTGAAAAATCAGAGCAGGTTCTTTACTGCGAGATGAGTACGACCGAAAAGCAGTACTACAATACGCTGCGCGACCACTATCGCGCTACCCTCACGGGCGAAACTGACGGCGGCAAGAGCAACTTTCATGTGCTCGAAGCGCTGCTGCGCCTCAGGCAGGCCTCGTGTCACCCCGGCTTGGTTAACCCTGAGCTCAAAGGCGAAGGCAGCGCGAAGCTTTCGCTGCTGCTCAGCCAGATCAAGGAAGTCATCGAAGAAGGCCACAAGGCCCTCGTGTTTTCGCAGTTCACCTCGCTGCTGGCGTTGGTTAAGAACGACTTCGATCGCGAAGGCATTACGTATGAATACCTCGATGGCCAGACTCAAGATCGCAAAACACCGGTTGAACGCTTCCAGACCGATAAGAAATGCCCGGTGTTTCTGATCAGCCTCAAAGCGGGCGGCACCGGCTTGAACCTGACTGCTGCCGATTACGTTTTCATTCTCGATCCTTGGTGGAACCCCGCAGTCGAAGCCCAGGCTATTGGCCGAGCGCATCGTATCGGGCAGAGCAACAAGGTGTTTGCATACCGAATGATCGCGCGCGGCACGGTTGAGGAAAAGATTGTCGAGCTGCAGAAGACCAAGCGTGAGCTTGCTGAATCCATCTTCTCTGAGGACAAGGAATTCATGGGCAAGCTGACGCGCGAAGATCTTGAGCAGCTGCTGAGCTAACCTTCTGCTGCATTAAAAGAAGTTGTTGATCGTAACTCGGTTGTTTGTGCTATCGGCGGCGAAGAGAAAATTCGCCGCATCTGAAAACAGGGATATTGGGCCATTTAACGTGGTTTGCGTCGCTGCATTCGTGCACGTCGTAAAGTTACTTTGCCCCGCGACATGATCGGCCGCCTGCCCATCGACAGCGGGATTGACGTTATTCCAATGCAGAATACGGTTATTCAGGGTGTCGGCAACATAGAGGTTACTGCCCTTGATAAACAGACCATTGGGACTGTTCAACGACGTGGCGGTACAGGCGCTTCCGACAGGACCGAAGCTGGCTTGACCCAATACATGGATGGCACTGGAGTTATCGGCTGCCGGAGTATTAAAGATCACGACCCGGTTGTTGTTTGCGTCAGCTACGGCCACGCCAAAGACGCCTGCCGCTGCCGCTGTTGGCCCATTCAACTGATTGGCGGCTGAGCCAGTCCCCGTACTCGTAAAATTAAGCTGTCCAATTACAAATTGGGCGGCAGCACCGTTGGTGGTCGGAATCGTGGAAAAATAAATCACCTGATTATTGCCCGACGACGCGATATAGAGCTCGCCCGTGGGCGACACAGAAACAGTAGCCGGAAAGGACATGCCATTTGACGCATTGGCCGATGCGTTCGAGATAAAGTCAATCTGACCAACCACGACGTCGGCATTCTGACCGCTCGTGGTGGGAAAGGTATTCCAAATCAGGATTCGGTTGTTATTGGTATCGGCGACCAGCAGCTTGCCACCGAAAATCGTGAGACCACCAGGTGAGCTTAAAGAACTAATGGCTGTCGAGGCTCCCATATTCGCGCTTCCGCTCGTAAAGTCAACCTGGCCCAACACGAGATCTGCAGTCTGACCGAGTGTCGTAGGAATCGTA
>JBBRLF010000263.1:0-7300 GCA_038231515.1 candidate division WWE3 bacterium | reverse complement strand
CGCATTCTGGTGGCGCTCGGGCTCAAAGTCATGGCACGCAGCCCGCGCGTGGGCATCAAGGCGATGCTTGACGCCGCAAAGATTGAAAAGCCTTCGTCCATGCACTGTGGTTTTGTACTGGGCCCGCGCATCAATGCCGCTGGCCGCCTGAAGTCGGCCCGTTCCGCTTTTGATCTGCTGACCAGCTCAGATGCCGCATTGGCCACCGAGCTTGCGGCGCAGCTCGAGAAGATCAATACCGAACGTCGCGCCACTCAGGAAGAAGTTCAAAAACAGGCGCGCGAGCAGGCCTTGGTGCAGCTGGCAGATCCTCGTTGGAAAGAGCTGGCCGCTGAGATTCCCGGTGCGCAGCTCGGACCCTGGCCACGGGCTTTGGTTTTAGTGGCGCCTCCGGGCGCTGAGAGCTGGCATGAAGGCGTAGTGGGCATTGTCGCCTCGAAGATTGTCGAGGAGTTTGGGCGTCCGACTTTTATCCTGGCCACCAAAGAAGGGCCGGGCGAGCTGCTCAAGGGCAGCGTGCGCTCGATGTCCAAGATCGATATCCTGGCCGCGATTTCGGCGGAGTCGGTGGCGAGTTGCCTGACCAACTTTGGGGGCCATGCACATGCCGGCGGCGTGACGTTGAAACGCGCCGACCTACAAAATTTTCGCGAGGCGATCAACCTGCACATGGCGCTCACCACGTCGGAAGACGTTTATGTGCGCGAGCGTCGGGCCGATGCGGTTCTAGAGCTGAGCGAGCTTGATGGCCGCCTGGTCGAAGAGCTGCAGATGCTCGAGCCTTTCGGCCATCAGTTTCCTGAGCCCGTCTTCAAGGTGGCCGGCATTTCGTGCGCTGATGTGCGCGTGATGAAGGAGAAGCATCTCAAATTTCGTTTCAGTGGCGCCGCGCGTGTCGAGGGCGTCTGGTTCAATGCCACCCGCAACGAGCAGCTCGAGCACGGCAGCCCCGCTTCCTTCTGGGTTTCACCCGGCTGGAATGAGTGGCAGGGCGTTAAGCGCCTGCAGCTGCAAATCCGGCATGCGGAATTGGATCCGACGCCGTAATGGAAACGCTCAGAGGCGCAGTTTTAATGCTGGTCCGCTGGCTGGTCGATTACCCGATCGTCTTCTGCACTTATCGCCTGAAAAACTTTACCCGTGCGCCGTTTCTGATGCAGAGCGAGCTTCAGGATAAGCCGGGCATTCTGGTATCGAATTACGGTAATTTTTTCTTCGATGACATGATCGGCGCGATGGTCGGCCCCGTGTGGCCTTACAACTTCGTACGCGACTCGATTTACAGGCTGCCGCTTGTCGGGCTGGTGCTGAAGTTTTTTCGGGCCGTGCCCTTTGTGCGCTCCAATGACACGCGCTACACGGTCGAAGAGCGGCGTGAACGCAACGAGCAGACTTTTGCCAAAGTGGCCAATATGCTCAAGCGCGGGCACTGGTTCACGATTTTCCCCGAAATAATGCCGGGGCACCGTTCCACGTTGCTAACACCGTTCAAGCCGGGCGCGGCGCACGTCGGCCTGCGTGCCGAGGCCGAGGCGGGCTGGAAGCTGGGTCTGCGCATTTATGTCTACGGCACGAATTACGAAAACAAGTTTGCCAGCCGTTCTTATCTTTATATCCGTTGGGCGCCGCCCATTGAGGTTGCGAAATACCAGCGTATGTACTCGTCCAACCCGGCTGCCGCCGAGCAGGCGCTGATGAGCGAAATCGAGCAGGCCATGCACGACGCCTTTCTCGAAGCCCCAACCGTCGACCAGCTTGCCGATGCGCACCGCCTGGCCTATCAGCACAAACAGGCCAACTTTGCGGGTGTGCAGCAGGCCTTAAGCGACGTGCTGAGTGGTAAGTCGGGGCCTGAAGACCTGCGGCGCATCGTGTGCAAACGGGTGGGCGAGTCGGTCACGTATCAGCTTTTGGGCTATGCAGTTTTTTCGCTCAGCTATGTGGTGGCTTGGCCTTTTCGCACGTTTGGCCGACTTTGCGCGGCCGAGCCCGCCGAAGAGATGACTTATCAGTTCGTGCTGTGGATGCTGGTTTTGGTTACGGGCACCGCCTTTAGCGAAAGCTGGCACTGGGCCAAAGTGCAGCTCATCGACACTTGGCTTGCGACGACGATCTGGCTTTGGGCCTGGCGGCGCGGCATCGTCGTACGCTGAATTGGTGCAAAACTTGTCCCCTGGCCCTATTGTGAAGTAATCTCTAGCAATGGAATCCGTCTCGATTCAAGAAGCAGGGCTTGCTCCCCGCCGTGGAATTGCTCCCATTGATCTGGTGGGGCAGGTTCGCAACACCATCCCCTTTATCTTCGCCAGTCCGGCCGAGACGCTGAGCCAGGCGCCTCACCTTAGCCCTATTTTCGAAACCTGCCGCTTCGAAGATCCCGTCGGATATTTTCAGCTCTGCCTGGCCGCGCACCACGCGACGGTATCGAGCTTTGTACCCACAGATGTGGATAACCTGATTCGCAAAAAACTTTGGACGGGGTTGGCCGGTCGGGTCGGAGTTGATCTGGACGAAACCCTGCGACGCATGGGCCAGCTCGTGCTCGAGAGCCATGCATGGGACTATCGTTCGCTGTCGGCACGTTATGTGGATTCAGTTGATGGCAGCGCCACGCTTTCGGGCCATAACGGCGAGTGGCTGAGCACTGCAGTAGCGGCGTATGGCGGGCTTCGCAGACGATTGCCCGCCCTGGCGACTGACATCGCGGCGCGAGTGGAAGCTGAGCTCAAGCAGGAGAGCGCGATTTTTTCGGGCTTCGTCAAAGCCGGTGACGGCCTCAACGCCCTGCGGGCCGCGACGCTGATCGCGCACAACGTGGGTGATTTTCAACGCGTGGTGGAGATGTGGGGTTTGAAGGGCGACCCGGTACTGCAGTTTCCCGTACTGGCCAGCCCGACCTTGACCATGGCCTGCGAACTCAACAAGCAGATGATGGCCGTCGAAAACCATCGCCACTTCGTACTGCGCAGACCCCGGGCGCTGCGCCGAAGCGCAGTGCTGTTTCTGCCGCTGGCGCCTTTTCTGGACGACTGGGGCAGCAAGCTTTGCATCAGCGGCGCGTTGTCGCTGCCCGAGCTTGGCGAAATTGTCGAAGCCCTGATCGACGGCTCGCAGTCGTTGACCGGTACGGTGGGCTACGCGCGCGCGCTGGCCGGTATCGAGAGTTCATTTTCGGGCGGCCCTTCAGAGCTGCATCGCCACCTTCCGGCCAAGGTTTCGCGAACGCTCAAGGCAGGGTCACTGCGCAGCCAGATCTCGATTCCGCGGCAACGTTTTGAGCAGCAGTGGAGCAAGGCCGCGCTGCTGTTTTGTCGGCAGTGGTAGTTGCCCGCGCACGATGTTCTGGACGTGCTCAAGGTAGTCGGCAATGACAGTCAGCCCTTAGCGCCTGCTCCCGACCAGCAGCCTAATCTCGTCAATCAAGCCAAACGGTTTGCAAATCTCGCGATGCTGATTGCAGAAAACAGCGCTGGTCTGACGCCTGGCGCGCATTTCCGGCGTTATGGTCGAGAGCACGTGTTCAGGGGGAAATAGCAGCGGCTCCACGGCAAATTTCAGCGACGGGAGGATACCAATGAAAAACAGAGTCCAGATCACCAGCTGAATCCGGCGCTGCGCAAATAGCCGGCATTCAGTCGGGAAGTTTCGCGCGAGCAAGACTCCGAGGCGTTCGCCGACATGGTCAAACTGTGGAACAAGCAGGTTGACCAGCGGTGCCGCCACGACCTTGTCCAGGAACCCCGGCAAGCCGACCAGGTGCAAAATGGCGGCTGTGGCAACGGTAAAAACGCCGTAACTGAAGCCAAACAAGGCTCTCGCAACTTTACTGCGCGGCGAGGTGGCCGGATCGGTCACCAGAAGCGTGGCACCCAGAAAAACAGCGGCGTCGAAAGGTTGAGGCAGGATGGGCTGTGGAAAGGGCCACGGTGTGGCATGAAACAACAGCACCATGGCCAGGGCGGCAAATCCAGTGATCAGCACGGTAGGATACCAGATATTCACGACCAGCGAGACGAGGAAGATCACCTCGAGAAAATTCGGTGGCAGCACAAACGACACCGAGAAGTCAGTGCCCTGTGTGTAAGGAAATAAAAGAGGCGTCGAAAATATCAACGTAAAAACCGCTAACGGAAAGGCCGAAGGGTTAAAAATATGAACACGCTGGCCATCGCGTTGCCAGGTAATGAACTCCTTGGCCAGATAGGCGACAGCCACCTGGGCAAGCTGCAAAAT
Organism: candidate division WWE3 bacterium; assembly: GCA_038231515.1. Lineage (GTDB taxonomy): Bacteria > Bdellovibrionota > UBA1018 > UBA1018 > UBA923 > JACQAX01. The sequence goes on along the minus strand of JBBRLF010000263.1, from coordinate 3,067 downwards.
AAAGTACTCATTCCTGAACCACAGAAAAAAATTCAAGCTGACAATGATAGGAAACGGCCCGAAGCCCAGGCGCCATTCACGATGTCGCGACCAGGACAGCACCATGTCGAACAGATAGGCGAAGACCAGCTGCACCAGTAAGAGAGGCAGGTGCTCAAAAACATTCGGCCAGTACAGTCCCCAATAAAGCAGCAGCGGGCCCTGGAAAAGGGGCTGCATGCAATGCGCCCGCTGGATCACGATTCGGACAGAAAGACTTTCGCCCTTGGCCCACACCCGCCACGCCAAAATAATCTGCCAGACCACCATGGCCGCATAAGCGACCGCGATGTTGGCCCCTAAAACCGGTTCCCGCTGTACTGACGGCAGGAAGAAGACACTCGTCATCATTAAATTGACGGCAATTTGCCAGTATAGCGCGAGTCGGCCGGAGGACGGGCTCATTTGGAAGCAGAATAACTTAACGCTGTATCAATTGCTAACCTATTGCGCGAAAGCCTTGGTTTCAATCGTCTCAGAAGCCGCCGGCAGTGTGACATCGACAGCCTTGATATCCATGCCGTCGTACTCAAGGCTGTGCTGGCGCACGGTATTTTCCTGGGTCTTGGGCTGAACGTCGCTCAAAACCGTAAACTGCGGCAGCTCGCCGGTATGATCGGTTTCGACCTTGATTGAAAGATTCACCGTTTCGTTGGCCACGTGATTTTTGCGCTGAATGGTCAGGTAGGTCTTGCGATAGTCGCCGGGCGCAGACAATAGATGCGCCGTGAAGTCGATCTCGGGGCTGCGGCCGGTCTGATCGCCGCCGGGCGCGAGCTCAACGGTTTCGCAGTAGCGTTCGATGCACACGGTGATCGACTCGTCGGGAAAATTCATGGCCACGTCGGAATCGGGTCGATCCAGGCGCAGCTTGATGGCGCGTTCCGCGTCCACCGGGCCCACGACGGCCTTGGTTTCGCGATCCAGGGGCACCTCCCATTTGTAATAGGGGTGCGACGTGCCTTCAGAGTCGGGCGCACGCGACTGGGCCAGGGCTACAGTAGCCGTCAGCGCCAGTAGAGTTAGCGATGTCAGCGCGAGGACGCGCGTATAAATTGGATTCATCCGAAATCATATATAAGCAAGCCTCGGGCCAGGGCATTTATGCAGGGATTTGCTCGAAATTCGACGATTTGCTGTAGCGTAGCCTATCCCCTGTCTAAGTCTTGGACACCGTTTTCAGCGCTCGCATAAGCAGTTCGGCGCCTCATCCTTGAACATGGCTTCTTCCACGCGCAGGTAGTTCGCATGATAAATCGAGCAGTAGATGAACGCCTTGCCCTCGCAGTGCTCGCCGCAAGGGGCGGTTTGTCCAACCTGCAACAGCTCGCTGCGCGGCACCGTCCACCCACACTTGCTCGGTTCCTTGAAGCGGCCCACGCAACCCGGGGCACGTTTGGCGCAGTAATCCGTGCATTGGCTGTTGCCTCTTTTGACAAGGTCGGCGAGAAACGTACGCAGCTTGCCGCTGGCCTCTTCGGTTTTTCCGCATTTATAGGCTATTCCTTGCAGCTTCACCGAGCCGACGCAAGGGTCGGCGTCGGTAAATGCGGCGCCCACCGGGGTGATGTCGGCGTCTCGCGAGCAGAGAATAGCGGCTTGGGCCGCGCTGCAGATGCCAAGAAACAATAATGCTGAGATGATTTTTTTCATAAGGGGTCCGGTAATATTTTACTGGGGTTCAGGATGCCAGAGGGATCAAACGCCGCTTTAAGCCGGCGCATCAGCGCAATTTCGGCCTCGCCATACACGATAGGCAGGTAACCGCGTTGCACGTAGCCCACGCCATGCTCGCCACTCACCGTACCACCCAGGTCGCGCGTTACCTCAAAAATTCGCGTGATGCATTTTGGCAGCTCCTCGCGCCACGCCTGCTCGCTTAGATCTTCTTTCAAAAGATTCACATGCAGATTTCCGTCACCGGCATGGCCATAGCAAACGCTGGCGACGCCATATTCGGCGCAGATTTCTTTCACCCGCTTCAGTAATGTGGGCAGCTCGTAGCGTGGCACGACCGTATCTTCTTCTTTATAGATGGCACGCGACTTGACCGCTTCGCCCAGCGATCGGCGCAGGCGCCAGAGCTGATCTTGCCGCTCGGGGCTTTCGGCCATTGCCATGTCGGCTGCACCAAAGCGTTCCAGAACGGTGGCGAGTGTTTCGAGCTGACGATCGATTTCACCTTGGTGAAAGCCGTCGACCTCAATGAGCAGCATGGCGGTTGCCTGTGGAAACGGATTGGTCTGCGAAGTCTGACGGCAGCCGGCATCGACGGCCGAGCCTTCCATGAACTCACAGGCGCTGGGCGTAAGGCCTGCTTGAAATAGCGCTGCTACGGCGGCGGCTGGCTTTTCAAGGCTATCGAACGGCGCCAGCAGCAAAGCTTTGAAGGTCGGCATCGGAATGAGCTTGAGATAAATTTTGGTGATGACGGCCAGCGTGCCCTCGCTGCCGATCAGCAGCTGGCTGAGATTATAGCCCGTCGAATTTTTGAGCAGCTTGCCCCCGTGCTTGATCAGCTCGCCCGTGGGCAGCACGGCCTCGACGCCGTAAACATAGTCTTTGGTCAGCCCATATTTGACGGCGCGCGGGCCACCTGCGCTGTGTGCAAGGTTGCCGCCCAGCATGCAGCTGCCACGGCTGGAAGGGTCGGGGGGATAGAAAAGGCCTTTTTCAGCCACGGCGTTTTGTAAGACTTCGGTGATGACACCGGGCTCGACGACCGCCATGAGATTGTTTTCGTCAATCTCGAGAATACGGTTCATCTTTTCGAGCGATAACACGATGCCACCATGCACGGGCAGCGCTGCGCCACTCAGGCCAGTGCCGGCGCCGCGTGGCGTGACCGGAATTTTTTCGCGGGTGGCGAATTTTAAAATGGCGGCCACCTCAGCGGCCGACCGGGCCAATACGACGACGGCCGGCAGAAAGCGCAGGTCTTCGGTGTAGTCGTGCGAGTATTTTTCGAGCGACTCCCCGTCGGTGAGCACCCGAACCGAGTCGAGCAGCGTGGCAAGCTCACTGATTT
>JBBRLF010000262.1:0-7329 GCA_038231515.1 candidate division WWE3 bacterium | reverse complement strand
GATCTCGGCGAGCTTGCCGGGCGGCCGCTGCAAGACAAGCGCGTGCACGTGGAAATGGGCGACGTCGCGGTTATCCTGCGCAACAGCCCGGGCCGGTTCGATGCGATACTTCTCGACGTCGACAACGGTCCAATCGCATTTACGCAGTCGGCGAACAACTCGCTGTACTCTGACGAAGGACTCACAGTAGCCAAGTCCGCGCTTCGGTCGGGTGGCAGCTACGCCGTGTGGTCAGCGTGGGGTGACCGGAAGTTTGAGCATCGTCTGAAATATCATGGCTTCACAGTCGAAACGCATGAAGTGCGTGCGCGGCTGAAGCAGGGCGGGCCCAGGCATATGATTTTCGTGGGTCGACTTTAGAGCGGACCGACGCGGTCGCCGGTGAACTGCGTTTCAAGCGTAAGCACCGCGCCGACAACGGCAGGGCCGAACGCGCAGGCGCCCAGTACGGCCACGCCAATTTTTCCGTTACTCATTCCAGTGGTGTGGCCTTGAGCATCATGTGCAAAGCGGCCACTGACCGCGCTGATGCCCAGAGCACCGCAGTACTGGCCGCCGTTTGAGGCAGCCTTGAGGCCGACAATGAATTCTCCGGTAACCGTATTGACCGCGCCGTCGATGATTTCAGGCGAGGCCTTGCTTGAGCCGTCGGTAGCTTGAATAGACTTGAGATCGCCCAGTGACTCAGTAGGGCGTGGAAAGCGCACGTTGGCAATGCTCCAGAAGGCCTCGCTGGGGCAAACGACTTCAGGGCGCGCACAGTATTCACTCAGATTGACGGAAACTTTTCCGTTAGCTGGAGTGTTGAACTCGATCGTATCGTTCATGTGGGCGTCGACCGATTGAGTGGCCCCGCCGATATCAAGCGTGACATGAATCGTATTCGCATAAGTGATGTCGTAGATGCCCTCGACCCCCTGAGGGTCGTTTGGACCGGGACCCGGGCCGGGTGCACATTCGTTAACGCCCATACTGAGGGCGCAAAAGCCTATGAGCCCGACGATCCAGAACGAGGGATTTTTCATCCGAATCATATAACGCCGTGAGTCAAATTTGTCAAATTAGCGCACTTGTCGTCCTGGAATGCCCCCGCGTCGGCTTCAAATGACCCAGGTGTGTGGTTCCACATCGTGACCGAGGAATTTGCGCCGGTAAAATCTGTTAGGAATTTGCGCTGCCGCGCGTAGCAATGCATTTTCCCATTTAAAACAAGGTTCGGCCCTTACTTTCAGAGCAATGCCCCAATGCGTTTTCAGCGCTAAACACTGGCTAAATACATGTTCAGCAATTATCGGCCCAGGAATTGAAACAGGATCTAGCTACTTTAATGCAAACAAATTCCAAAACTTCTCTGCTTTCCCACAAAAACATCAGGAGCATATTATGAAAACCTCACGACCGTTACGCTTGGGTTATGTCGTAATTCTTCGTAGCCTTTTCTCACTTCTGCTGGCCTCGTGCGGACTCGTGAGTGAAGCCCAAGGCAGTGTGCCGACTCAACTGAGCTACACCACCGCCGCGCAAACTGTGGCCACGGGTCAGTGTTCATCGGGCACCACCGTTCAACGCGTCGACCCTTACCTGCAGCCGCAGGCTGTGAATAGCACCTCGACTCTCACCTTTTCCGCTCCGGGCGTTACGTTTTATTCTGATGCGGCCTGTGCCCAGGTCATGAGCAGCTACACGATTGGAATCTGGTATTACAAAACAACTTTTTACTTCCGTTCGTCGGTCGCGGGAACGCCGACCATCACGACCTCGTCGCCGGGTTTGATTTCGGCAACGCAGGTCGCAACCTTTACGGGCGGCGCGCCGGTCGTTGTAGCGCCACCGGTAACACCACCGGCTATTCCACCAGTAACGCCACCAGCAACTCCGTCACCTTCCTCATCTGGAAATCTGATTTCCGATTCCGGCTTCGAGTCCGGTACAAATGGTTTTTATGCCAACAATGCCACCGACAGCCTGACTCGCATAACCACTGGTCCCATTGCCGGCACGGCCAGTATGAAGGCCGTATTGAAAAGCTGGGGCAGCTCGATTTGGTGGGTCAAGGTTGTTAGCGGCACCAATTTTGCCAAAGCCAGTTCTTTCACCGTTACCGCAAAACTTCGCGGCGACGTGACTTCGGCAGGGTCACCATTTCAGCTCTGTGCTGACGTCATGTATTCCGGCGCAGCGGCGATGACCGAACAGTGCACTACGGTCAGCTCGGCTGTCGGCCTGGCGAGTACATATATCAGCACCTTGACGCTGGATTCGAGCAAAGCGCTTTCCACTGTAGATGTACGCATTGCACTTCAAGGCGCAACGGCAGAAACCTATACGTTCGATGACATTACGGCCACTCTTGCGTTGCCGACGGGTGCCGTCGGTCCTGTTGGTCCAAGTCCGACTCCGACTCCAACTCCAACCCCAGTGCCAACACCGAAGCCAACTCCCGCTCCCACGCCAACGCCGAGCCCAACACCAACACCCGTTGCGTCGAGCGGTTGCTCTACCGTTGGTAGTATCACCGGACTTCCATATTGCGCTTATGCCGCCAACTCGACGTGGAACCAGCCATTGCCTGCCAGTCCGGCCATCAACCCGAACTCGCAAACGATGATGAACAACACGTTCCAAAATTATAAAGGGGAGTTCTACGTCAATGGTGCCGGAACACCCGGCGCATTCCCGCACTACTTTACCAAGGCCGGCGACCCCAAGGTAAAAATCAATCTGACTCTTCCTTATGGCTCAAGTAACTTGCAGGGGGCAACCGTGCCCATGCCAGCCAACGCAGTGCCCGCCGAGCCGGAAGATGCGCATTTGACCGTGCTGGATCCGGCAAACGGGAATGAATATGACTACTATATGTTCCCGCAGAATCAGTTCATCTCGGCCGGTCAAACCATCTCGGCGGGCTTTGGCAATATCGTGAACTACATCACCGGTACGGGTTGGGGCGGCGCCACGACCGCCGCCGGCGCAGCATTGCTGGCCGGATTGGTTACGGTGGATGAGTTCATGAGTGGTACGATCCATCATGCACTGGCCGTGGCTCCGGGTTGCAACAATGGCGCAGGAAAGGTTTATCCCGCCACTTCGGTTGCAACGTTCGCCTGCCCGTCCACTGGCGGAATTGGTATCCCGCACGGCTCGCGCATCTGGAGCGATCTTACCCCCGCACAGGTAAATGCCTTGGGGCTGGACGTGGTCTCAGCCATGACGCTCAAAGCCTTGAATCAATATGGTGGTTTCGTGACTGATACCAACGGCTGGAAGGCCTTGGACGTGCGCAACCTCATTGAATCACCAGCAACTTCACAGGGAGCGAACTGGTGGAGTCAAAACGGTGGCAACTCTCCCGCGCTAAATCGCCAGTCGACATCCTTCTTCACCACGCACTTCCATGTTCTGCAAGTATGTGTGACTCAAGGTGGCTGCTAGTTCGTTATTGGGCCTTAACCGCGCCGTCCGTATTGCCAGCTTTCGGCTTGCCGCTGTCGGCTGCGTGCGCGGCTTCCTGCGTGCTGTCGCGGAACTCGTAGTCGGCGCGGTAATTGGCTGAAAACCATTTGCCCGAGTCGGCCAGGGTTTTGCAATCTTTGGCTGGCGGGGTGCCGCCAACGGTCTCGACCCGCAGCACGTGATCTGCCTGGCTAATTGGGCCTTTGCCGTTGGATTCGATTTTAAGCGCAAGGTAGGGAACGGCGCCGGCGTTTTTCGCGGCCTTTTTATCCACCGCCTCGATTACCGAGGCAGTGCTTTGATCAAAGAAATTCCACTGCGGCACACGCGCCCGGGGTTTTCCGGGTTCGGGCAGCACGGGGCTTTCGCAGGAATAATGAATCGCCGCCAGCTTTCCTTTCTCATCAGTAAGAATGGCCGAAGGGCCTTGGGCCACCCATTCCTTGCCGTTGCACTCGTAGTGCTGCACGCCCGAGGCGTGCAGCTTGCGAACCAGGCGGCGCGTTTTGAGCCAGTCGAGGTTCTTCTTCACTTCGTCAGCGCCAGCTGGGGCGGTCGTGAAGCCAGAGGCAGCGGTAATCAGCAGGAATGCGGTAATCATAATAGGTCCCCTTTGAATGCTATTTTTTTTCCATACCCTTAAATGCGGTGTCCAGGCCTTCGTGCAGTGTCTGCTCCAAGGCTTCGTGGCGCAGCTCGCCCGCGATTCGCGCGACCACGTGATTGCGATGAATGAAGAGTATCGTGTCGCGGTATTTTACATGATATTTTTCTTTCAACGTCGTGTCATTGTCGAAGTCGGCCAAAAAAGCCTGCACGCGCCCATGCCGCACGTCCTTGGCGATCACGCGTTCGAGCAGCGGGCTCTTGGTGTTGCAAAGCCGACAGTGCTTCACATGAAAATCCAGCACGACCAGGTCGTTGCTTCGCATTGACCACTCGAAACTCTGGGCATCATAATCCCGCGTATCCGCCTGAGCCATTGTGCCTGAGACCAGAAAAAAAATTATCGCCATCAAGGTGCTAACACCAATATGAAGTCGCATCATTGAGACGAGTGTAGGCGTAGCGATTGCAGTCGTCAATGGTCGTGCGGTGGCTTCCTGCTCTTCAGCACCACTCTTGCACCTCATTTATCCTATGAAACAACGAGCCCTCGTCCTTCTCGCCGCACTAGGATTTCTGGCAGCGGCCGCATACGAAGGCCTGCGCGACACGCGCGGTCAGTACTGGAGCGGCTACTCCCCAACCATAATATATCTGGGGCTGATCTACGTGCCGCTCTGGACCGCAGCAGCCGTGGGACTTCTTCTTAGATTCAGATGGGGCTGGTTGACGAGCATACTAGCGGGTGTGCTGGTCATGGTGCACGGTTTCGCAATCAATCTTGGCGGCTCAAAGCAGGGGTTACCATTCGCACTCGGCGGTATCGCGATCATATTGCTGCTCGTCTTTGGCCGACCTTGGAACAATGCGCGGAAGAAAACGAAGCACGCTACGGTTTCAAAACTGCGTGAAAGAGAGCCCTCGATTTCAGATCGTCGCGCAGCTTAAGTCGGCCTAGTCTGTTCAGCGCAAGGCTCTTGTCAGTCGACGCCTCACGAGATGGCCGCCGTAACAGAGCTGCGCGGAATTGTTGGTGCTCCACACGAGCAGCAAGGCTTCAAGACCGCACCGCACTGGATCAAGGTTCACTGCAGTCGCGCAAAGCTGTGCCGCGAGATTGAAGTCCCAATGAAGTGACAGTGCCAAAAGACCGCACGCTACCGGCAAAGTGAAGTCGTCCTGGGGCGCGCCTTGGCAGAGCTGTGCTGCGCTGGTGTAGTTCCAGCCATAGGACAGGGCTGTGAGACCGCAACGGATCGGTGCATCGGTGGCCGAACCCCGGCACAGTCGAGTGGCGTCGATGGCAGTCCAGCCCCTTGCTACCGCCAGCGAGGCACACTTGACGGGAAGGTTGTAGCCGGTGATCGGTGCGATCACGCACAGGCTCGCCGTGAGGTCGGGGTTCCAGCCAGACGCCAGCGCCACGCCGGCGCATAACAGGGGCAGGTCATAAGCAGTCTTTGAGGCGTTCACGCAAAGTAGCACGGCACGTGTCGGATTCCAGCCCTGGGCCAATGCCACCATCGCACATTGAACCGGGGCGTAGGAGTCTGCGCCCGAGCAGAGCAAGGCGGCCAGATCCGGGGTCCAGTGGTTAGCGAGTGCGCTGGTTGCGCAATGAACCGGCAGCGCAAATCCCTCTGTCCCCGCTCCGCTACAGAGCAGCGAGGTGAAACTTTGGTCCCAGCCCAGCGCGCGCGCGAGCACGCCGCATTGAACGGGTGCGTTCGAGCCGGCACCGGCGCAAAGTAGCGAGGCGTTGTTGGTGTTCCAGCCGTTCAGGCGAGCCAGGGTTGCACACTGGATAATCGGGGCGACGCTATCCTCGTTGTTCCCTTCCAGCGCACTCGCTTTTTGCGGTACGACGAGAATCAATGCAGTGATGAGTATGATGAATGCGGTCTTCATGGTTTTGTTCTGAAGCAGAGTCTCGCCGCATTGTTGATGCTCCAGCCTTGTGCGAGAGCGATGCCCCCGCAACGCGCTGGACTATCGGTGATGGCGGTGGCGCATAGCAGGGCGGCAAGCGCATCGTTGAACCCCAGCGCTCGCGCGGCAAGTGCGCAGGCAACTGGAGCATGCGGATAAATGGCGACGGTACAGAGCAGCGCGGCGTCCGTAGGAATAAAACCCACGGCGCGGGCCGCCGCCCCGCATTCGAGCGGTGCGGAAGATACGGCTGAGGAGCAGAGACGGGCGGCATCATTGAGAGTCCAGCCGTGCACGACGGCCTCGTGACCGCAGTGGACCGGCGTGCCCTTGAAAAAAGACCCACTGCAAAGAAGCGCGGTGTTAGTCATGTTCCAACCTGCTCGCAGTGCTAACTCGCCACACAGGATCGGGTTGAAGGTCCTTGATCTTGAGCAGAGCTGAGCTGCGAGTGCCTGGTCCCAACCAAGCGCTCGAGCCCGCGAAAAACATGACACTGGAAATTTCGTGATGCTGCCCGTGCAAAGCACAGCCGCAAGAGCATCGGGCAAACCGAGCACCCGGGCCTTGTTGCCGCAGACAATCGGTTGATCGTCTTCGGCATGGGAGCAGAGCACCGCCGCAGTGACCTCGTCCCATCCGTTCTGCCTGGCCAAATTACCGCACTCAATGGGAGCATCAAAGTTTGTGCCACTGCAAAGCACCGCTGCGTTCTCTGGTGTCCAGCCTTCGGTTCTGGCGAAATCGCCGCAGTGGATGACAAAGGGAATCGGGTCAATGTCGGCTTCATGAGGCACAGGCAGTTCCTGTGCCGGCGCTGATGCGCCAACCAAAAGCAGACTCATGAACGCCACAAGGCGTACGTGTCTCATTTCCTAACCCCCGCCAGTGATTCCAGGTGATTTTAGGCGAGATGTCGAGAAAACGCAGAGGTCCAACAATTACCCTGCGCTACTGTTCTGGTCTAATGCACATTTTCCCTGAAAATCCGTGAACTGAGTTACGATTATTTTCATGCTGGGATTCAAAATATTTTTTCTCGCAATGGTTTGCGCGTTTGCCGCGCCACCACCACCGGCGAACCTATCTCCGAATATTGAAACCGTCGCTTTGGGCGGGGGGACCGCCTATATCGCAGGCATCGAGCCCAAGGACTGCGACGAAGTAAGCGCGATCACCGATCTTGTTTTTGAAAAATCGAAAGCCTGGCTGGCGGCCCAAAGCCTGGGCAGCAAAAAAACGGGTGGCGCCGCAGCCCGGGTGTTTTTTCAGTTCAAGGGCGATACGTTGCATCTTCCCTATGAAGCGACCACGCGCGGAGTAGTGTACTATGATCCATAT
>JBBRLF010000261.1:0-7346 GCA_038231515.1 candidate division WWE3 bacterium | reverse complement strand
GACGTGCGCACAGGTTTCATTGCGATCTCCGCAGTCGCAATACCAGTCATCGCCCAAGGGCCAGAGCGAAACTTTCGGGCTGGCCGGACGATCTTTCACGTGCACCCGCACGATGATCTCGTCATCGGTAACTGACTCCTCGAGCACCGCGCCCCCGCGCGCAAAAGCCACGCCCCGCGACCAGAGCCCCGGCAGGCAGCCCTCTTGAATCAAGGCATAGAGCGCGGCGATCGCTTCGGCGCTCATGGGCCCGCGCGAAACTTCGCTTTGCCGTTGGTAACCAACGTCAGAGCCGTCAGCTTGTAGAGCAGCCTGGCGCCGACATTGGCGTCCCACTCGTTTTCGAGATCCGGGCTGGGCGCAACTTCGTTGAGATCAAAGCCCACAATTTTTCGCCCCGAGCGCACCAGCGCCGAAAGCACCGCGCAGGCCTCGTGATAGCTCAGGCCACCGGGCACCGGCGTACCTGTGTGCGGACAGAGCACGGGATCGAGCCCGTCGATATCAAACGAGACCCAGACGTTTTCGGGCAGGCCCGCAACTATCTTATCGGCCAACGTGGCCCACGGTGTGCCGGCAAACTTCTGATTGGCAAGCTCGCGGTCAAAGAAAATCTCGACGCGAGAGCCCTGCTCCGCACAAAAATCTATTTCCTGCTCGCAAAAATCTCGAATGCCAACCTGCACGATCTTCTTCAGTGCGGGAATACGGCTCAGGGCATTGTGCATGATCGAGGCATGCGACCAGGTAAAACCTTCGTACGCGCTGCGCGTATCGGAATGGGCGTCAAAGTGCAAAATACCAAAGCCGGGATATTTTTTTGCAATCGCCTGAAACGCGCCCAGCGGCACAGAATGGTCACCGCCCACAATTGCGGGAATTCGGCCTGCCGACAGCACGCTTTCGGTGGCGGCAAAAACCCACGCATTGAGCTTTACGCCCAGCTCGTTGACGCGCTTGAGTGAAGCTTGCAGCTCGTTGTTGCCTTGAACCATGCCCGAGGCCGCGATGATCTTCTGCGCGTGCGCTTTGGCCTCGTCGTTCCAGGCGCGCACTTCTGCTGATTCCGGCCGCATGAAAAGGCCGGCTTCGTAGGGCTTCAGCACTTCCAGATCATAGAGATCGACCTGATGGCTGGCTTCGAGAATCGCCGCCGGTGCGTTAGAGGTTCCGCCACCATACGAAGTCGTGGCTTCCCACGGTACCGGCACGTAAACGAGCGCCGCTTCATTTTCGAGATAAGGCAGGCCAAAGACCCCGGAGTCCGCGGGCGCCGCCGCATTAGGATCGAACTCAGTCATGCTAACCCCGTATTCAAAACCAGCGCAGTGATGAGCTTGCGTGGCGTGACGTCGAAGGCCGGATTGTACACAGCGCAGCCGCGAGGTGCCGCCTCACCGCGTATCTCATCGGAATTGCGTTCTTCGATGGGAATATCCGCACCAGTGGCGCAGCTTTTATCGACCGTGGTGTAAGGCGCAACCACGTAAAAAGGCACATGATGGTAATGAGCCAGGACGGCCACCGAGTAGGTTCCAATCTTATTGGCGGCATCCCCATTGGCTGCAATGCGGTCCGAGCCGACAAAGGCGATATCGATTTTTTTCTGCGCCATCAGCATGCCGGCCATATTGTCCGAGATCAGCGTAAACGGAATTCCAAGCTTGGTCAGCTCCCAGGCCGTCAGACGCGCACCTTGAAGCAAAGGCCGCGTTTCATCCACGTACACGTGAATGCGTTTGCCGTTTTCGAAGGCTCGGCGAATCACGCCCAGCGCGGTGCCGATTCCCACCGTGGCCAGCCCACCCGTATTACAGTGGGTCAAAATACGGTCGCCGTCCTTGATCAGCAGCTCGCCGTGGCAGGCCATGTCTTCGCACAGTGCGACGTCCTCATCGAAAATGGTTTCTGCCATCTTCACCAGCTCGTCCGCAGCCAGGGCGGCAAGCATGCGATCAACCGCGGCCATCAGATTCACTGCGGTAGGACGCGCGACCCTGAGCATTCCGGCCGCTTCGCGTACCGCGGCCTTGGTGGCACCTCGTTCGTAATAGCGCGCAAGCTCCAGAGCCGCTGCGACACCAATCAGCGGGGCGCCACGCACGGCCAGCCGGTGAATCAGGTCGACCATTTCCTGGGGGCTCTTGCATTCGAGCCACAGCTCTTGATGCGGAAGCTTCTGCTGATCGAGCACAAAAAGCTTTCCGCGCTCATGGCGCAGGCCCATTGAAACCATGTCCTTCATAATGTTTTTTCTCCCAGCTGCGCGCGCAGCTCACGCAGCGCCGCAACTTCCTGAGGCGGCAGCGAGGTCAGACCGCCCAAGGTGTAAGCATTGCGCAGAATCTGCGCCGAGTGTTCGAGTCGTTCCATGCCATTATACGCCTCGTTGAGATCTTCGCCCCAGGACAGCGCCCCGTGCCGGGCCAATATCATCACCCGGCATTCCGGTAGAAAGGCTTTTAAGTTGTCACCCATCTGCTGCGTGCCGGGCCGGGCATAGGGCACGATAGGAATACGGCCAACCGCCAGAATGACCTCCGACAGGCATTCCGCCGGCAGTTCGGTCAGATTAGGATGCGCCACGCTCCACGCAATCGCCGTGGGTGGGTGGGCATGCACCACACAACGCGCCTTGGGCGCCTGCCGGTAGACTTCCAGATGCATCAGCCGTTCGCCCGATGGCTTGCCTTCCAAAATTCGATTGTCCATCGTGATGACGGCCATATCCGTGGGCTTGATGAAAGCCTTATTGAGGCCCGTGGGTGTGATCAGAATCCGGTCGTTGGAAAGCCTGAAGCTGACGTTGCCATCGGCCGCCGCAAGCATGTTCTTGGCATGCAGGCGCTGACAGACCTCGACAATCATCCGTACTACTTTAAAGTCGCTCATATGAGCTGCGACCGTAGCACAGGCGGTCTGCTCAAATCATCTGGATATTGGCGTTTAGCCCTACCGTGGTCGTGTTCATCGGCTTGCCCACGGTCCAGTTCATGCGCGGCGAAATCGAGATGAAGTTGGTGGCGCGGATGAGCCCCCCGGCATGATGCCCACTTTGTGAGTGCTATTGCCGCCGGTTCCGGAGCTATCGGCCGCCAGATCCACATCGCCCATCGGAATTTCCGGGCCGGTGTTGGCGCTGCTGTACACCATGACGAACGCCGATACCGGACGTGAAATCTTATAGTTGGTCTGGACACCTAGAAAAAATCTCAAAGGCGTCAGGATGCCATCGCCGATGTCTTTATGCAGCAGGGTCGTACGAATCGAGCCCATGCCTGAAAGCGAAAAGTCGGACTGCGCAAACGCCAGCCGCGGAATCAGCGACGCTGCGACCGAGGTAATCGCATGATGGTTGCGCGAAAGCTGACTTATCGGCGCCGAAGCCGAAAACCAGAGACTCGATTTGAAGGTATGAGGCCCCAGGCTGGTATGAACAACGTCGGAGATCGCCAATTTGACCTGCGGATCGCCAAACTTGAGTTTGTTGGGCTCACTACCATAAAACTTCTGTGACAGATCGACCGAGGGCCCCAGCACGATATTTTCCGAGAGCCGGGCGTTGCCTGAAATCACGTACTTCATCGACGCGCCGGCGGCCGTAGGCGTCGGGGATGCCGGAACGGTGGCGGTGGCCGTGGTCGTACCGGTATCGGCGGTGGTGTCGGCAACCGCGGCCGCCTTGCCCTTTTTCCTGCCACTGCGCACGCCCGAGGACGAGGATCTACCCACGCCCGGTTGTGGATTCATATGGCCATCCATATTGTTGAAACCGGGGCTGGTAAACGACGCCATGAAGGACAAGGTAAAAGGTCTCTGAGAACGTGGGCCGCCGAGGGTGTGGGTAACCGCGGTCGAGGTACCCACGACTTGCTCGTTGAGGGCCTCTGAGCTGGCGGTCAGGTCGCTCATTCCGGCGACGGCCGAGCCGAAACTCAGCGGCGCCAAAAGCACCATCGCTATCGCACAGAACGTCTCAAAACTACCCATTCTTTGCCCCCAGATCCGGGCCCAGCATTGTCTGTTTCTTCGGTGTTTAACAAGCCATTTTCTTCACATGGAGACAGCGTGTTGAAGGTTGCATACTGCAAATACCGTCCCCGGCAGTCCAAGACCAAGCACCCCGGAAAACAGGATATTTGTCGTGCTATAATATTGGGGGGGGGACCTCTAGATGATCGTAAACCGGCTGGCGCTGCTGGCACTCGGCTGCCTTACCTTAACGGTGACGAATTACGCCCAGGGTGCCGAACCCGAATGCCTGCCCAAGCGCACTGTTGCGGTGCCACTGCCTACCGACGTCGGCTACTTTCTTGATGGCCCCGACCTCACCGACACCACTCCCGCGATCGGCCTCCACGGAAATCAGGTGGCGCTTTCGCCCGAGCGTCGCAAGTTTTGCGCTCGTACCGACCACGACATCCTGAATCCAATGAGAATGAACCCGGCAACTGAGGGCGCCATCGCCTTCCGAAATCCCTCTGGCCCCCTTCACACCGGCTCGTGCTGGTCCCACACCCGCTTTCAACGCTCGATCGCCTATCTGGGCAACTTTCAACCCGAGCTGCCCAAGCCCACCGAGCAGCAGGCCGCAAAGATCATCTCCGACCTTATCTCAATGAATAAAGTTGTACCGATTCCCGGTTTTGCCAACGTCAACGAGTTTACGCGCGCCTACCAGGAGCAGCTGAGCAGCGCGCTTGGCAACTGGTACGCCCGCTGCCTTTTTACCGGCGACTGCGCGCACCGCGCGGGCGATGCGTCGAGCGAAGATCAAAGCTCGCTGCGCAATCGCATGGACCATCTGTCCAATCGCATGTTCAGCCACCCCCAGATGATTTTTCTGCGCATGAAGGGCAAGGCGATGGGCTGGACCGACTCCCATTCGTGGCTGCTGCTCAACATCACGCCATTGCGAGCCAAGCCGGAAGCTGACAATCCATTGGCCGGCTTGACAAAAACCGGCTACGTACTCACGATCGTCGACCCCAACTATCCAAGCCTGCTCCAGACCGTCAGCTACTCCTACGGCGACACGTCGCTGAGGCTGGACGGCGATGTGCTGCTGCCGCACGAAGACTATGACGATGATCTGACGGATTTCGATGACGCGCTTACGAAGTACTGCGTGCCGCCAAGGCCGAAAAAGAAGTAGGCTCGCACGCTTTGCCTGACCTGCACGTGATGCTGGACACACGCGCAGGCCAAGGCTAAGTTGCCGGGCATGAGAATATTTTTACTGATCCTGACAAGCTTCGCGCTGCTGGGTTTAAAAGCCGGCGACGTGGCGCCGCCGTTCGCGGCAAAGAATCAGGACGGCAAGCTCATTCAACTTTCAGACTTCAAGGGCAAACCGGTGCTGCTCTACTTCTATCCCAAGGACGACACGCCGGGCTGCACCAGGGAAGCACGCGGCTTCCGCGACGAGTTTGCCCGGTTCAAAGCGCTGGGCGCCGTGATTCTTGGCGTCTCAGGCCAGGACGAGAAGAGCCATCAGCAGTTTCGCGCCAAATACCAGCTGCCCTTTGATCTGCTCGTCGATGGCGACGGCCAGCTTGCCAAGGCCTACGATACCGGCACGATGTTTTTACTCGGGCTGCACAAGCGCAAAAGTGTTCTGATTGGCCGCGATGGCAAGGTCGTGCACTTTTACGACGACGTCAATCCCGCCACCCACACGCACGACGTACTCCGGGATCTCGAGGCGGAATCCAACGGCACCCGCTAGCTTACCTCAGAGCCTCATCGCAATCTTGAAGCTCTCAACGTTTACTCCGAACAACGAGTCGTGCTGTGCCGCTACGGTTAGCGGGCCAAAGAGAAACATCACGCCGGCGTAATAACAAAGGCTTCCGCCCGAGCCGCTATACGAACTGGTCGTGCTCGCACTGGTATCAAAAAGCGCAAAGCTGCCGCTATTGGAAAGCGTACTGTTCTGCTTAAGATAGCCTCCACCGACGAAGGGTTCGACGTGGGCGAGCTTGACGCTCATGCTCAGACTGGTGCCCTCGGTATTGTTCTTGTAGACGAGAGTGTCACTCACTCCGCCTACCGTTTGCGCATAGGCCATCGAGGTGTTGGAGTAAATCACCCGCCAAGCCGCGGCGAACACTGAGGGAGGAAGAAGCTCGGTAAACGTCCACTTGAGCGCACCGCCAATCATCTTGGCGTGAAATCCGCCGACATTCACGGCGGGCAGATAACCCGCCTCGACTCCGATACCGTAGGCACCATGCGCGCCGGCCATGATCATCGCATTGGGAAAATAAGTTTGCTTGACGCTGGGAATGGAGGACGTCAGCTTTGAGGTGTTCGTGGCACCCACGATCAGGCCGGCCGTTACACCCCAGTTCTGGCCATAGACTGACGCCGGCTCGAGCGGCCGAAATGCGAAGTTCGCGCTAAACGTATTGAAGACGTCGTCGATCTGAGGGGCCTTTAGATTTGATAGCGCCGGTGGCAAGCCAGCGGCACAGATATTGGCATTCAAGAGCAAGGCGAGCAGAAAAAGCCTCATCGCAGAAGAATAGCATGCCCGCACCGGGCAGCCGCCCCCGGCAATAAATTCCCAGCCGGTCAAGCGAAGGGATCGCCCGTTTTGACCGATACGTAACGTAGGATGAAACAAAATACTTCGCTAAACAAGCTGGTGCTGGTCGGACACACGGACCAGGATCCGTTATTCACGAACACTTTGTGCAAGGTTCTCGAAAGCTACGGGTGGACCACGCAGAAAGTCCGTGACTCGCACGAGATACTGAAAATCATCGAGCACAACCCGACTATCGCCATGCTGATCGTCGACGAGGAGATGCCACGCATCTCTGGCACCTGTGTCGTGCAGCGCCTGCCGCGGCTGGGTTCGTTCATGCCCACCGCCGTCATTGCCAATAAAAAAATTCCTCTCACCCGCGTGCCCCTCGCCTACCAGCGTCCGGTCAAAGCCGAAGTGGTGGCCCGCGAGCTGTGCGAAAACTACGAAGTTTTAATGACGACGCAAGCCCTTAGCCGTGTGGCGGAACACTATAAGCTGCCCACGAATGAGCTGGCGCTGATTACCGGCACCGAAGCCACGACTGGAAAAACTCTGGCGCGCACGCTGGCCAACCCCGGTGATGCAATTTCCCTGAGTGGCAGCACCGTGGGTGAGCTACAAGCCGGCCAGGTCGTGCAGCTCTCGGGTACGGCTGGCGACGGGACCGAACGTTTGGCGACGAAAATAATTTTCACGCCCACTGCACCTAAGGTCGATGCGGTCGTAAAACCCGCGGCCTGACCCGGAAGTCGCAAGCCGGCGGCCTTTGCCCGCGGTGAATCATACCCTTCTTCATGCCGCCGGGCGTTCG
>JBBRLF010000260.1:0-7387 GCA_038231515.1 candidate division WWE3 bacterium | reverse complement strand
TTGTAGCCGCTGGGTGGATTTTTGGTGGTGGGCCAGTGGCGGGTGGGCGGTGGTTCCGCGTCGGGCAGGGTCACATAACGCACGTTCATCAGCTCTGCGTGTTCGGGTTTGGTGACGTCGGCTCTGAACGCGAGCACCTCGGTATGATTTTGATGGTGATGAATGGGGCCGACGGTTTCGACATTGTTCTGGGCCAGCAAGGCGTAGAGCGGAATAGTGCCCGTTATTTTGATGTCATTGCCCCAGGTCCACGGATTGCCGGCCTCGTAGCGGGCGTCATCGTGCGCGAGCGCGAAATCCAGCACCGGCTTGAAGGAGTTGCTCTGCTGCTCCCACATCACGAACGTGTCACGCAGCCAATGGGTGTTGGTATCGAGAAAGTAAAATTTGCGTTCGGCCAGGCAGGGCACCAGTAGCAGGGTGCAAAAAGCGGCGCCAAGCCCCAGGCGGCTCTGAGTTGAAATCTTTTTGAATATTTCATGAGTAAGTATCTTGCCAACCAGCACGCCAATACAAAGCATGAAGGCAAACTGCGCTGCTCCGACCGCGCGATGCCAGTGCACGCTTCCTGAAAAAGGCAGCAGCTTCAAGACGGGGCCCCAGGTCAGGGAGCCGAAGGTTATGAGCAGCCACAGCACGGCCTGTACCGAAAGATATCTTCTTAAAAGCGCAGTGGGGCGTTTGCGCGCCGGAAGCCAGGCCGCAAGGCAGTACAGCAGGCCCAGCGCCGAAAGCAGGGTAAGCACGATGAAACGATCGGCGTCCATGTTGTCGCCGTACGCGAAGTCGGAGAACATTTTTTCAGCGCCATGGCCGGTCCATTTCCAGTCTGCTTCAAACTCGCTTTTGTGCTGGAGCAGACTGTCCTGCGCCATGGGAATAACCCAGTGCCCCGTCCAGAGCAGTGTGAGTCCGCCAAATTTGACGACGGCCCCGGCCACGCGTTTTAGGGTTGCGACGTTACGCTGGGTGGCCAGGACAAAAATCACATCGATGGCAATCCACAGGCAGGCGAAATACCCCGTCAGAATATGTGCCATAAAGGTGGCCGAAAACAGCAGCGAGGTGGTCAGCCCGTATTTGCCCGTGCGAAAAAGGCGATGCGCGTAGCCGACGGTCAGCGGAAAAAAAAGCATCGCAAAAAGCTGGTTGTAGGTGCCGTAGCCGGAAAACGTGAAGTTTGTCAGCCCAATGCCGTAGCCGTCGCGTTCGTGCAGCATGACCAGGGCTACAGCGGCAATGACGGCTTCACGCCTTGCCAGACCCAGGATGCGGCAGCCCTTATACACGCACCAGGGTAGCGCCATGGCCATGGCCGTGATGCAAACATTGAAGCAGGTGCTTAGGCCCAGCCCCGCAAGCAAGGTTCTGTGCATCAGCCAGATGACGAGATGAAAAAGAAACTGATAAGAGCGCAGCAGGGCGTGCCCAAAATTGATATAGGCCATCCAGAAGTCGGTAATATTGCCGCCGCGGGCCCACGCCGTGTCCATGCCTCGCAGGATGGCGCTGTGGCTGACGCCGTCGTTGTAAAAAATGCTGGCCAGCCGAATCTCGGGTAAAAACCAGTAAAGGATGACCAGACTGGTGAGGGCAAGAATCAGTCGATGACCCTGCTTCGTAATGAAGGGAGGCAGGTCGTCGTCGTCGGTCATAGCTGGTTGAGATGTTTCATGGCCCTAAAGCGCGCAACCATCATCAGCGTTTTGGCCAGCGTTTGCCAGTTCAGCTTGGTTTCGCCGGCACGCCGATCGATAAAGACGATTGGAACTTCGACGATCCGCTGTTTCTTGACCGCGCATCGAAAAAGAATTTCGAGCACGATCGAGGGACCGGTCGAGATGATGCTGTCGAGCCCGATCAGCTCCAGAGCCTGGCGGCGAAAGCAGCGGTAGCCGCTCGAAACATCCTTTACCCGCACGCCCAACATGGTGCGCACGTAGACGCCCGCGAACTTGGTGACGGATTGGCGGTAAAGTCCCCGGTCGTTGTCAGAGCCGCCCCGGATAAAGCGGCTGCCCAGCACAACGTCGGCGCCCTTTTCGGCGGCCTGAATCAGGGCAGGCAGATAGCGGGGATGGTGAGAAAAATCGGCGTCCATTTCAACCACGAAGTCCGCACCTTCGGCCAGGGCGGCACGAAAGCCCGCCACGCCGGCGCTGCCGCGCCCCCGGTCGGTGGTTCTCGTGATTAGACGTACACGGGGCTGTTTTTTTGCGATTTCGGCTACCGCCGGGCTCGTGCCATCTGGCGAGTTGTCGTCGACCACCAGAACATGCAGCTCCTGTCCGGGTACTTTAAGCGCGAGAATTTCGCCGATCAACCGGCCTATATTCTCTTTCTCGTTGTAGGTGGGTATCATGATTGTGGTTTTCATTTGCGGCTCCGTATAATAGTGTCATCGCAAACATTCATGGCCAAGTACAATTTTGATTGCATAAAGTTCCGTGGTTACAAGCCCTGCGTCGCAAAAAAGCTGTGTGAGACCTGCGACGAGTATGAGCCCTGGGACCGTAAAATCGTCATCGTAAAGCTGGGAGCGCTGGGCGATGTTCTGCGCACCACGCCGGTGCTTCATGCGTTTCGACGCCTGTACCCTCGCGCGCACATCACCTGGGTCACGAAGCGAAATGCCAAAGACATGCTCGAGAACTGCCCACGCATCAATCGGCTGGTTTATGTGGATCAGCCCGACGGCGGCGGCCTGATGCGCCTGCTGGCCGAAGAGTTTGATGAGATGCATTGCTATGACAAGGAAGACGCGGCCATCGGACTTGCGACCGTCATCAAGGCGAAAAAGAAGTTCGGTTTTATCATGAATTCCCAGGGTCAGATGGCGCCCGTCAACAAGGGTTCCGAGTACTGCTTTGACCTGGGAATGTCCGATGAAATCAAATTCAATACGAACACCAAGAGTTATCAGGAAGTTACCTACGAGTGCTCGGAGCTGGCAATTCCCAAGCCCATGGATCCCTACGACTTCAGCCTCAACGATACCGATCGCGAGGCGGCTAAATTTCTGATGAAACGCCTGCGCTGGGACGCCAAAAGAGGCGTGAGCCGCGCTCCAATCATTGGCCTCAATACGGGGGCCGGGCGGGTTTTTCGCACCAAACAGTGGCTGGAAGAGTACTTTCTCGAGCTGTCCAAATTGCTGAAAAAGAAGCTCAAGGCCCGCGTGCTGTTACTGGGCGGCGAAGATGAAGATGCACGCAACAAGCGGCTATCGGCCAAGCTCAAAGGCATTGCCCACTATCCGGGTTGCGGTTTTTCTATTCGCCAGTTTGCCGGTTTGCTCGAGCAATGTGATGTGCTCGTGACCGGCGATACGCTGGCCATGCACCTGTCCCTTTCGGTCACCACGCCGGCCATCGTGCTGTTCGGGTCTACCTGCGAGCAGGAAGTTGACCTGTATGGCATGGGTCGCAAGCTGATAAGTCGCCCGCCCTGTGCGCCGTGTTATAAAAATGAATGCGACCAGCCCGACTGGATGAAGTGCATGAAAGACATCACCCCTACAGACGTCTTTCGTTCAATCGTCGAAGTGCTGGGACATGGCAATCGTCCGGGTTCGACCGGGCCGGCATAGCCGCCCACCTAAACTGAATCAGATTATCAAAATCTGTTACACGTAACTTTGTTGCGCGACAGTTAAAATTGTTATACCGACTGGTCTATGGGAAAACATGTTGGTTCGTTTATTAAGCAGCTCCGTGAAAAAAAGGGCCTCAGTCAGGCCGATGTCGCGAAGCTTCTCAGTCTCAAAACCGCTCAGTCGATCAGCAACATTGAACGCGGGGTTTCTCCGCTTCCACGTGCGAAGATCAAGCGCCTTGCCGATGTTCTCGGTATCCGTAAAGGCGAAATCGTAACCGTCGTTCTGCGCGAAGTGCAGGACCGTGTTTCGAAGGCAGCCGGCGTCCAGTCGAAGTCACTGGTCATGGGCCCCGATCTTTCGAACGAAGATTTTGCTCTGCTGAGCTCGCTTGCTGAACGCCTCAGCATTGCGAAGAACACCGAACGCCTGCAGATCAAAAAGCAGGTTCGTAAGCTTCTCGATCATTAATTCATAAGTTTGGATCAAAGAGACTGGGCCGAGCGCAGATAGCGCTTGGCCTCGTCTTTTTGGCCGAGCTTCTCCGAGATCGCGCTTAGATTCAGGTACGACTGCTTGAGAGTGTCCGAGGCTTTTTTAGCCGACATCTCGTACTGGCTGACGGCTTCCGCGGTCCAGCCGATCGCCTGATAGCAGCGGCCAAGCCCCAGGCGCGCGGCAGAATCTGCCGGGTTTGCGCGCAGCGCTTTGCCGAACTCGGCGATAGCCGCATTGTAATGCGTGGCTTCGAATTCCCGCACACCGTGCGCATAGGCATCCGGGTCAGAGCCCAAAAAACGATAATCCAGCGCCATGGCCGTCGCGATAATCGCGAAAACAATAAGCGGGGCCCGGTATGTGCCCAAGAAGTTTCTGCCGGTTTGATTTCCCATCGGTTTGCCTCGAAAATCAAGCTAACAGCACATGGCGAAAAAGTTAACTCGCAATACCGATACTCCAGTGGTCATTCTTTGCGGCGGCCTGGGCACGCGCCTGGCCGAAGAGACTGAGACCAAGCCCAAGCCGCTGGTCGAAATCGGCGGCCGGCCGATTTTGTGGCACATCATGCGCAGCTATGCGCACTATGGTTATCGAAATTTCATTCTTTGCCTTGGCTACAAGGGTCAGCAGATTCGTGATTATTTTCTCAATTACCAGTACCACGAACGCGATCTGCAGATAACCCTGGGTGCTGCCCCGCGAGTGGAGCTGCTGGGCGAGGCCCCCGGCAATGGCGCCGACTGGTCCATCACTTTGGCCGATACCGGCGATGCCGCGATGACCGGCGCCCGCGTTAAACGCATTGAGAAGTATATCAAGAGCGATCATTTTCTACTCACCTACGGTGACGGTCTGGCCGATGTTGATCTGGCCAAGCTCGTCGCGTTTCATCACCAGCATGGCGGCATTGGTACGGTTACTGGCGTGCGGCCGCCCTCACGCTTTGGCGAACTCGTGGTCGAAAAAGGCGTGGTTAAAAATTTTTCGGAGAAGCCCGAGTCTGGTCGCGGCAAAGATTCGAAGCTGGCCGGTTCAATTAACGGTGGGTTTTTCATGTTTTCCCGAAAATTCTTCAGCTATCTTTCCGCTGACGACGACTGTGTGCTGGAGCGCCAGCCGCTTGAAAAGCTCAGCCGCGACCGGCAGCTGATGATGTACAGTCATGACGGCTTCTGGCAGTGCATGGATACGATGCGCGACGTTTCGCTGCTGCGTCAGCTCTGGGCAGCGAATCGAGCGCCTTGGAAAAAATAACAACGGTGGTCGAGTTTCTGTTCGACCAGGTGATTGTCGTGGGCGGTACGGGGCAAACGGGCCTGCGCTTGCTCGAGTTGCTTGTTGAACACCCTGACGTGAAGCTGGTGGCAACGTCGCGCTCGGCCCAGGCTGGTACGAAGTGGGGTGAGCGCGTGCAATGGCGCATGCTGGATCTCGAGGTGGACTCATCGCAGCTGGCGCAGCAGCTCGAGGGGCTTGGTGCGGGCCTGGCTGCCGGCAAGCGCACGGCGCTGATTTTCGCCGCGGCTTTTACGAACGTCGAGGCCTGCGAAGCCGATACGGCACGTTGCCGGCGCGTCAACGAACTCAACACCATTGCCGTAATGAAATGGGCGCAGGACCGCTTCAACGCCATTGTGGCTTTTTACAGTACCGACTATGTTTTCGATGGTGCTGCCGGTCCCTATGCCGAGACCGCACCACGGCATGCCATCTCGGCTTATGGCCGTTCGAAAGTCGTAGTCGAAGAGTGGCTTGAAAAAAATGCGCCGCGCGCGCTGATCCTGCGCACGACCGGCGTTTATGATTACCTGCCGGGCGCCATGAATTTTCTGATGCAGATGCTTACGCAATGGGGCCAGGGCAAGGCGACACGAGTTCCAATAGATCAGCTGGGCAACCCCATCTGGGCCCACGAGCTGGCGCGGGCAACCTTTGAGCTGCTTGCAGACGAAGCCAGTGGCATCTATCACGTGGCGGGCGCAACGCAGCTTGCACGCACCGACTTTGCGCGGCTGATCGCGCAGATTTTTGGCTATGACGCCAAGCTGATCCAACCCGTCAATACCCGGGAGCTTGGCCAGAAAGCCCTGCGTCCGCTCAATGGCGGCCTGGTGTGCGAGAAGCTCAAGCGCGAACTGGGCTGGACACCGGCCGGCGCATTGACTGTGCTCGAGGCGTTACTAAAGATTAAGAACGGTTCCCAGACGACTGACGTCTGACTTCGGACAAGCAGGCAGTCAGTGCGGGAGTCAGACGTCGGGTATGGCCGCCAACACCGCGTCCGCATACCGCACCGAACGTCCGCGTGTCCGACATCAGCCACCAGCCGTCCACAACCCGTGTCCTCAAGAAGATTTTTGCCGCCTCTCCCCCAGCATGTTATGTTCGTCCGCATGTTTCATCAAATGCTGGTCTCATGGTTCAACTTCGTCCGTGATTGGGGTTATCTGGGTGTATTTCTATTGATGGCGCTCGAAAGCTCAATCGTTCCCATTCCCTCTGAAGTTGTAATGGCGCCGGCAGCATACTGGGCTGCTCAAGGCAAAATGGAATTCTGGCTGGTGGTGCTGGCTGGTACGAGTGGAAGCTATTTTGGCGCGGCGCTGAGTTACGTCGTCTCGCGCACGGTCGGTGGGCCGGTCGTTGCCCGCTATGGCAAATACTTCTTAATGCCCCCATCCAAGCTGCTGATGGCCGAGGGCTGGATCACGCGTTACGGCGTAGCCGGCATATTTTTCTCTCGGCTGCTTCCGGTTGTTCGCCACCTGATCTCGATTCCGGCAGGGGTCTTGAAGATGGGTTTTGCCCGTTTTTCCGTCGCGACGACGCTAGGCGCAGGGCTATGGTGCATAATTTTGAGCTGGTTTGGCGTGAAAGTAATCGGTGATCGTCCGGATCTGCTCGATTCTCCAGAGGTACTGGTGGCAGTTTGTCGCGATAAACTGCAATGGTTTGTGGGGGCTGTCATAGTTCTTGCAGCGGCATATGCTCTGGTTATGTACGTCAAACGAAAGCAAACAACCCCCGCAAACGCGCTATAGACGCGGGCCGCTCAAATGGTATTATAATTTTGTGAACGTACGGAGCGCTGAGTCGCAAGAGCTCGATGAAGTTTTTTTGATGGGATACGACGCCTGGGGCGCTGGACTTCCCGTGCGCATGTTTCTCGACTCTTGTCTGGCCTCGTATAAGTACAAGCAGGGTACGTTTTATGTGCTCGAAGACAGCAATGGTACGCTGCTTTCGTCGTGCATCGTGTATCCGCTTACGGCCTTTGGCGGCGTGGTTTCC
>JBBRLF010000259.1:0-7393 GCA_038231515.1 candidate division WWE3 bacterium | reverse complement strand
ATTACTGGCGCCCATCAAGAACAGCACGCGCGCCTATCAGCAGCTCACCAGCAAGTTCTGCACGGAAACCCTTCCCCTCGTCGCCCCACAAATGCGCGAGGTCGCCTACTTCAGCGCCACCAGCGTGATTCGCAGCCCCATGCTGCGCACGGCCCTGCCGCTTTTCTGGCTGCCCAATAAAATCATTCAACGCTACGAGGGCGACAACGACGGCTTCGTCTCCGTACATTCTGCCAAGCTAGGCGAGATGATCTGCACGTTCGAGGGTGATCACTATGCGCAAATTGGCCAGTTTCTGGGAAGGTCGCGCGGGCTGGACTATATCAAGTTCTATTCGGAAATTGTTTCCCGCCTGAAGCGCGAAGGATTTTGAAGATCGCGGGTTACTGACGTCTGGTTTCTGGCGTCGGACACGCGGGCAGTCAGTGCGGGCAACAGACGCGGTGTTGGCGGCCATACCCGACGTCCACAACCCGAGCTTCCCCAAGGCTAATGCGAAATACCGACAGTACCGGCCAGGAACGAGTCCATCGCCGCATTCACTTCCGCCGGCCGATCAAACTGCGGGCAATGGCTTCCAGCCTCAATGGAAACATACTGGCTGCCCCGGATCTGAAGATAAAGCTGCTCTTGAAAATAAACCGGCACCGCCTTGTCACACTCCCCCGAGATGATCAGCGTGGGCGTTTCGATGCGCGCCAGCGTGTCGCGGCGGTCGTGACGAATGTACTCGCCTAAAAGCTGGGCAAACACGCGCGGTGAAAAACCCGACATCTGCTGCACGACCTGTCGAATGTCTTCGGATTTGGAAAGCTTCGTATTGAAGCCGACAAAACCCGCCACCACATCGGCGCCCGGGGCATCGGCCTGGCGGCGCCAGAAGGCATCGGCCATAGCCGGAAAAAGCCCATCGACGATTTTCATCATTGAATTCATGAATGCCAGGCGCTGCAGCTGAATCTGGTGGCGCGCCGGAAACGTGGCGGCGCCCGCCATCAGCACGAGCGAGCCGACGTGAGCGGAATAGCGTTCATAAAATTCCAGCGCAACATTCACACCCATCGAATGCCCCACCACCGCAACCGGGCCGGTGATTTCAAGATGCTCTACAAACTCGTGCAGATCCTGCGCCAGGCGCGGAAAGTTGAGCGTGGTCAGCGACTCCGGACAATCCGAGATGTGGTGCGCGCGGTAGTCGAGCATCACCAGCCGGTGCGTGCGCGCGAAATGTTCCCACTGGTACTTGAAATGAAAAGAGCTGCAGAGCAAGCCGTAGCAGAAAAGAATCGGTGGTCCGTCCGGGTTGCCACCCGTGTGATAGCCAATCTTGACGCCGTCGGTGGTCGTGAAGTGTCCGCGCTGCGCGCGCAGGCCATTGCGAACATCAATCGAAGAAGGTGCAACCGGTACGCCGGAGTCGTTATTAAGCATTTCCATCATCCAAAGATTAAGGCCGCTCGGGAATCCGAGCAAGGTGCGGGGCGGAAAATTTTGCTCACCCGAATTGCTTCACCATTCCGGGTCGTCGCGATACGGCTGCAGCGGATCGACCTTGGATTTGTTTGAAAACAATCCAGCGACTTTCTCGGCAAACCACGCGGGGTTTATACCCAGCGCGGGCACGGGCAGCAGGCCCGACAAAGGCCCCACCTCCCACTGCAGCCGGGAGTGGTGAAAGTTGCGGTAAAAGAACAGCGAATTGCCGGCTATGAGTTTGTTCGCCGCTTTCAGCGCAGCGGCGTCGCCTTCCGTAAACTCAAAACGAAACGTGCAGTCGAGTGTGAAGGGCGCGGTCAGATTTTTTTTCATCGTCTCGGGCAGCTCGTCTGCCATTGCTTTGCGCAGCGCTCGCGCCACCACGACGCGCAGATAGTTGCTGGCGCCGTTTTCGACCGTCGACTGCTCTTTCAGGAATTTTCCTTCGCGCGAAAAAGCGAGTTGCGCCGTAACCACGCCCTCAATGCCTTGCTGGCGCAGCTCACTGGGATAGGTCACGTTGGCGTCGATGCGCCGGTAGAGCTCCTGGAAGACCGAAGTATCGCGCGACTCCGCCATCATGCGAGCCCCGCCGCCACCGCCGAGTCCGAAACGGGGATCGCTGGCTTGCGTAGTGCGCTCGCGCGCGCCGGTTTGGCCGTGCAAACCAAGCTGACCCTGGAAGCCGAGATCGCCCAACTCAATTTTTTTAATTGGGCGGGAAGGCGCGCGTTCTCGGGGACGAGCCGTCGTAATCAGGTCGAACGCCAGGCCAGGCGCGGCCACCGGCGTTGGCTTTGCCAGCAACGCAAACACCAGGATATGAATGGCCAGCGAGAGTGCCAAAAACCTCATGGGCCCCTATAACCGGTTCCGCCCCAGATTTCAGGTGCGTTTGAAGGGTATTTATGATAACGCACTGCGTAGTAACTATGGTCAAAAAGATGCTTTTTCTTAGTCTGCTCTGCTGGCTTTTGAGTGCGACCCCCCTGCTGGCGTCGCCCGACACAACCCCGCGTAATCTGGCCATTACTGCGAACAATCTTGAAACCATGGCCGATGCCGACGCTTTCGCCAAACATTGGGTGGAAGACTACCTGGCCACCACCCCCAATCTTGACTCGCCCGTATCCATTCTGCACGTTGGCAACGAGCTGCCCGAGCAGCTCAAATGGGTGCTGGTGCACCTCGATCGCGCCCACATCCCCTACGAGCTTAAGCTGCTGACGAAGGCCGAGGTCGACACCGCACTGACTGAGGCCCGCGACAAGGGAGCCGAACTTTTAAGCTATGATAACAACCCCTTAACTGCTGCCAAGCAAACTCAAAACACCTGGCAAAAGGCCAAGCTCATCGCCAAACGGGTCTTTGGCCTGCCCAATGGCATGACTTTTTGGGTCAAAATGAAGTCCAACGCCCACCAGCGCTGGATCGAGGCCGGCTCGGCCGCGTTTCAGGCCGCACAGGCCGGCGTGTCTTTGGGTGTCAGCATGTACCTCGTAGAAAAAAGCGGCGTACCCGTGCATATCGCGCCCACCGTGGGCCTTATCGTGGCCTGGGTGGCCGCCAATACTTTTTATATGCGCCCAATCGTGGAAGTGCTGACTCAAGGGCGCATTGTCAAAGAAACCAAACCAGGCGAGTTCAAGGCCCAGAGCAGCCGGCTGTTTTTCTATATGACCTCGGCGCTTCGTTCCTTCGTCCTGAACGGCCTGATCGTCGGTACGGCCTTCGGCTGGGATCAGGTGCTGACCTCAAAGTCCCTGCACAACAATCTGGAAAACACGGCACTCAGCCTGGTCGCCGGTTCGTGGGTGGAACAGTATATCAACTCCAGACAGGCGCGTACCGGGCCAGACGGTAAGGCGATTCTTGAGCCCGGCAAATGGAGTCCCGCCAAAACCATCGTCATCAATACCGTGTGGGGAACGTTCTATTACGGACTGGTGCGCAATCTACATCTGCTCAACTACGGCTCGTTTGGCAAATGGACTTACTATGTCATGGCGGCCGTGGGCAGCGTCTATACGATCTTCCAGGAACGACTCTGGTTTGCCGGCAAAGCCCGCCAGCTCTTGCGCGCCATCGGAGTGCTCAAAGTGCAGCACTGCGAATCAATAATCCTGCGACCCGGAATTTGAGTCGGGATCGCACCGTGCGGTCGTCTAGAGTGAGGGAAACCGCGCCAGAATCTCTTCAAGGCTGCGCTTTAAAGCTTCGGTCTCGATTGGTTTGGCAAGGTAACCATCGCCACGAGCAGCCGTCACCCGGCGCTGATGCTCACTTTCAAGCGCCACGGTTTTCTGAGGCCGGGCCGTGACCAGAAACGGAATGTATTTGTAAACTTCCTGGGCCTTCAGCAGCTTGAGCAAGCCCAGCTCGGGGCCATTGGCATTGCTCCAGTCACAGATGATGAAGTCGACCACGCCAGTAGCCAGCACCACCAGCGCCTCGCGC
Organism: candidate division WWE3 bacterium; assembly: GCA_038231515.1. Classification (GTDB taxonomy): domain Bacteria; phylum Bdellovibrionota; class UBA1018; order UBA1018; family UBA923; genus JACQAX01. The sequence goes on along the minus strand of JBBRLF010000259.1, from coordinate 3,460 downwards.
ACGTCATTAACCGCGGCGACGCGGCCATAGCCACTGGAATGAATCGTGCTCTGAAGCAGCGCTTGCAAAGCCGGGTCGGAGTCGACAACCAGGAAGTTGATATTATGGTCAGGCATCCCTTCCTATTTTAGGTCATAATGAAGTGGAATGTCATCCATTCCGCTTTTTATCAATCTGCCGATTGCCCCCAGCCTGTCCAAAGCCCTGACCGCGCTGGAACGGGACGGCTACTTTACGGTACACCTGGTCAAATTCGACATCGACATCCTCAAGCTCATGATCGCCGCCCGGCCCTGTGCCACGGTATTCTCGATCACCGACGAAGCCAGCTACGCCACGACCTTCGAGATGCTCGAAAATCTCAAACGCCTTCATTCAGCCAATGGCGAGTTCGCGCGCCAGCCCGCGCTGCGGATGATTTTGCTGGCGGAGCATTGGGGTGTGACCCTTGAGCGTTGGATGGAGGTGGGCATTCACGAGTTTATTCCCGCGCCCATCGCCAAGAAGGCGCTGAACTTCAAACTGAACCGCCATTACGTCAAGGCCGTGTCGAGCGCGGCGGCGGCCATGAGCGAAGCGCCCTGCGACCCTTTTGGCGAATCCGAAGAAGAGATCCTGGTCAAAGGCCCGGATGCAGACTCGCCTCCGGGCCGGCAAACCTTCTATATTCCTGGTGCTGGTGGTGATCTGTCCGGCCGCAGCAAGCACGAGCGCATCGTGATTTTCGCCAACACTCCCTTGCTCGGAACCGGCATGGAAGTTTGGACTCCCGCACCCGCCAGCTCGGGGTTCGAAGAAACCTGGGTAACGGTAATTCCCGGCAAGACTCCGGCGGCTCCCAATGAGGCGGTTTTTTTTACGGGCGACAAACCCGTCTACGACCAGCAAGCCAAATGTTGGATTTTCCGAGGCGAAGCGCCCAAGCTCGTCCATCGTAACACGGACAGCCTGGTGACCGATCCCAACCTCTTCGCCTGCTCTACAGATCGCAGCAAGATTTTTGTTAAGTCGACGGGTGACTTTTCAAAATTTGAAATCAAACATCAAAGCACCGAGAAACCTGTCAATCCCCCGCGGCAAAACTTTTTCATCAGTGGCGCCGAGCCAATCAAAAAGCCCTACGAGGTTTCGCCCGTCAAAGACATTGCCGACTTTCTCGACCAGTGGAAGCCCAAGGAGCGCGAAAACGCCACCAACGAAAACCCCTCGGCACGTATTCACGGCAGCGGCGGCATATCCGAGGTAGACCCGGAAGCACCCGAACCTCGTAAAAGTTTGCCCGAAGCCCCGCTGCCAGGGCACTATTCCGGCCCGGGTATGCGGGCCACCGAATCGGAATTCAACACCAAGGTCAAGCCAAGCCCTGCTAAAGACGCAAGCCTTGCCCGCAACGATACCAGACTGCGCCACCACGACGCGGCGGCCGGCAACCCGCCGCCAGAACCCGAACCGGAGTGGCCTCATGAGCCGGTCGCGGCGCCCGACACGGAAACAAAAGAAAACGACGAGGAGGCTTTGGCAGCAGGAAAAGCCAAGCCGAAATCGCCAGCCGGTACCGACGAGGACTCAAAAGACTCCGACACGCCTTACCGAAATATCGGCCAGAAAAATACTGAGCCAGACGGCAAAGCCGTACGCCGCCTGGGCACTGACCCAGTCAAGCCCAAGCCAAAAGGCTACGGAGAAACCACCGAGGACGGAAAAAATATAAAAACTCGCATGACTTTTCCCATCTTCGCCGCTGGCGAACAACCCAAAGAGCTGCGGGCCAGCTCAGCACCCACCGACTCTGCGGACGCCGAAAAAAATGCAGCTTTAAAACGATTCAAAATGGATAAAGAGCAGAGCCGCGCCGACCACGTGTCGAAAGCTGAGACGGCTGGTGGCTTTCAAAACCTGAGCAACGAAGCCGAGGAAGTCGACGAGCTGACTTCGAAAATCAAAAACGAAAAAGAGACGCCCGACGAAGGCGTACTCATCAAACACGATGCGCCCGAAGGCTCGCTGACCTGGAGCATGCAAAGTGACGAAGCGGCAAATGCTCCGAAGGTAAAAAAGCAGAAAAAAATCACCGATGACGGAGGCCGGGTCCTCGACGTTTCACTCGAGCCCAAAAAAACCGCGATTCAGTACGAAGAGCTGGTAGCGGAAAACGCTTCGGCGACCTCACCTGCGCCGTCTGGCACGGGCACGCCCCCGGCTAGCGCAGCTGCGCAAGAGCCCGCGCCGAAAAAAAAAGAGTCCTGGCTGGAAACCGTGAGCCGGGTGCTGGCCAGAATATTTTCGTAGAGGTCAGCTGCCCTGCCGCAGGTAAACCACGCGGCAGCCCGTGCTGTAGCATTCGCGTGAGCCAAAACGGTAGCACTTGTCGAGCGCGCTCGACTCAACCTTGGGTGCGTAGGTACCAATCGCCTCAAAGGTGGCGCCGTGAGCATTGCGGGCATAGCACGCGATGCGACGAACCACGGAGTCGAACGCCTGCACGTCATTATTGACCAATGCCAGCATTGCCGAGAGCAGGAAAAACAAGGAAACAACCATTAGCTTCTTCATAGCCGAAAGGCCTACCGCTGTTTCGAAAGAAATTCAATCAAGCCGGCCGGATCGTCGGTGATAATCGCGTCAACTTTCAGGGCGACGAGCCTGGTCCAGCTGTCTACCGTATCGGCCGTCCACGGCGCAACCTGCACCTTCATGGCGTGAAGCTTCGCCACCAGCTCGGGGGTGAGCAGCTCCCAGTCGGGCGAAACGAAATCGGCCTTGAGTCGGGTGGCGGCCTCGACCATGTCCACAGACCGGTCTTCGACCAGCGCCGAGATCATCGTCTTGGGATCGAGCTTGCGCACCTCGACTAATGTTCGAAAATCAAACGACTGGACAATCGTACGCGAAAGCAGCTTGTGCTTTCTGAGAACATCCATGAGCAGTTTCGCGAACTCCTGCGGCTCTACCGTATAGTCGGGGTGCTCGGCAAAGATCTTGGTCTCAATATTGAAACGAATTCGCCGGGCATTGGGGTGTTTGGAATTCTTCACCAGCTCGAAAACCTCTTCCAAGGTAGGGATTCGGGTTCCCGGCACGGGCTGCTGCGTCGCGAATCTGGGATTCTTTAGGGTGCCGCAGTCATATTTCTTTACCTGCGCCAGTGTGAGCGAATGAATCAGGGGCTCGTCCACCAGTCGCTGACCAGCCCCGTCGAGACAGATGGCCTTGCTCACGTGGGGGTCGTGGCTGATGACCAGTACCTTGTCGCGGGTGACTGCCAGGTCCATCTCCAGCACGTCGACTCCGGCCTCAAGAGCATACTCAAAGGCAGGCAGCGTGTTTTCAGGTCGGAGTGCGCGCGCACCCCGATGCCCATGAACTTCTATTTTTGTAGCGGCGTGTGTTAAACTTTGGGTGCCAAGTGGCGTGAGTAGCATCATAGTCATAATCGCCATTGTCATACCCAAACCTATCT
>JBBRLF010000258.1:0-7433 GCA_038231515.1 candidate division WWE3 bacterium | reverse complement strand
GCCGTCCCAGCCGTGTGGTTCGGACCGAAAAAGGAATCTTCAATATGTATCGAGCCATCAGACTTGCTCTCATAGGCCGCCAGTGAGCAGGTGTTTTTGATGGCCACTTTTTTGCTGCCGCCAGCAGGCTGTGGATCAAAGAAGATGGCCCAGACCTCGGCGACCTTTTTGAGTCCATTGTTGAGACTCAGGGTCGTGAAACGCAACCACAGCGCGGGGCCGGGCGGGGTGCCGGGCGTGTTCAGCTTGAGGTACCAGACCTCGTAGAACCCATGCTGTTGTTTGTCCCATCGGGGAAGATTGTCTTTCACCATTACGAGTGCGGGGAGTGGCCGTCGGCAGCGCCATCGTTCGCGGAGGTGGCCGTCACCGTGGCCAGTGCTGCAGTGTCAATCGCCTCGCCGCTGGCCAGGCTGCGCAGGAAAAAACCCAGCACGATCAGAACCACCAGGGAGTCGGTAAGAGCGCCGTACCCGTAGGCGAAATAGTGGCGATCGCGCACAAACAGGAAAAGAAAGCCCGAGATTGAGGTGAACTTCGAAACCATGTGGATGAGCAGGTAACTTTTCATCTTTGGATAGATGCTCGAGCACCACGACGTCACCATCAGCATCATCATCATGCTGGTTGAAAGCGTGACCCAAAAATGCTCGGAAGGCATTGGGATTTCTTCCCAGAACTTGAAAACGCGCGGTCCGATATTGATAAGATAGAAAGTTTCTTCGGGTAGAAAAAAGAAACCAATCGCGCCGATGAAATAAATGAAGGTGAAAATTCTCATCACCCAAACGAAATCCCTAGTCGCGTGCGTCATTCAGAGCCCCTTCGTTATGTCTTCTGACTATACACAATATTTTCTCAATCGCATAGCGATCGGAGGCGTGAGACCGCCGACCCCGAAACACCTCGGGTGAGGCGAACTGGGGAGTTCCTTCAAACGACGTTAGATCGACTATCCAGTCGATGAAACAGAGCTGGAAGCGCCCGTGGACTTGCTCGCGGGTGAGCAGCGTGTTGGTCAGAGAAAGATCGCCATGGATAAAGTTTTCACGCTGCCATAGCTTGATTTGCTCGGTCAATAGAGCCGCAACCTTGCCAAGGTGGTCTTTTCCGGCCGGATGTTGAAGCAGGTTTGCCAACGTAACCCCCGGTACGTGCTTAAGCTCGAGGCGCAGCCGCTCGCCGTTGAAGCCAAATCGAAGGAGCTCTTGCGTATTGGCGGGCGCCGCGTTTTGGACGTATTTGAGGCGTGCGGCAATGCGCTGAATTCGTGACGGCTCAATCCTACGCCATTTAACGAGCGTCGCGCCGATAGACGATCTCAAGACTGCCTCCCGGCGATGGTTTTTGCGCAATGGCCCCCACGTGACGATGGCCGCCGGAGTCGCGCTCCACCTGCACGATCACTTCGACACTGGAGCGGATCCACTCGCGAATGCATTCGACGGACAGGTTTGGTGCGCCAAGCAAGGCCAGCAGCTCAAGGCGCTGCACGGCTTCGTCCGTCGAATTGGCGTGTACGGTGGTCAGGCTGCCCGGGTGCCCGGTATTGAGCGCCTGTAACATCTCCAGTACCTCCGACCCCCGGCACTCGCCCACGATAATGCGATCGGGCCGCATGCGCAGCGCACATTGCACCAGCTGGCGCAGAGCCACGTGTCCGATGCCATCGGCGTTGGCCGCGCGGCCTTGGAGCTGCACCAGGTTTTGGACCGGGGGTGTAAGCTCGACGGTGTCTTCCACGGTTACGATTCGCTCGGTCATCGGAAGATATTTACAGAGAAAGTTGAGCAAGCTCGTTTTGCCCGTGCTGGTGCCACCTGAGATCACCATATTGCGTTTCTGGACTATCGCTTCTTTCAGAATGGTCAGCGCAGTTTCATCGAGCCAGCCCGATGCCAGCGCGCGCTCTTCATCAATAGGCGCCGAACCAAAGCGGCGAATCGCCACCGAGATTCCTCGTGCCGAAACCGGCGGCATCACCGCATGAAACCGCGCGCCGTTGGGTAGCGTAGCTTCGCAAATCGGGTGCTGCAGATCGAGTCTGCGTCCGGCCTCGTGGGCCGTGCGTACGGCCCAGGCTCCAAAGCTTTCGCGAGTCAGAAAAGTCTGCTCCGAGCGAGCCAGGCCCGCGCCCAGATCGACATAAAGTTCATCGTGGGCGTTCAGGATGATTTCGCGGCAGGCGGTGTCGAGCAGCCAGGACTGCAGGGGGCCGTCGCCGTGGTATTCGCGCTGTATGCGTTCGACGATTTCGGCTCGCAGCGGATCTGCTTCTAGCTCGTCCCAGAATAGATCACGGGCCTGACCGGGATTCTCGGTCAGCATTTGGGAGTATCTTTGGGCGTGCTTTTGCAACGCTGGCAAAGGGGTGCAAACACTTTCCACAGTGGCAGCCGGGCTCCAGCTCAAGGTGAAGGGCCCGATGAGCAGACAAGCCGTGCGCGACCAGGCGATTGCAAGGTCGCTCTGGACCACGAGTGGCTTCTCGTCGCTGAGCAGCAGCGTGCCGTTGCGGCTGCTCAGATCCATGTAAGATACGATGCCGTCGGCCAGGGTTAGCTGGCCATGCCTGCGCGAGACGGTCGGATAGGAAAGAACGATGTCGCAGTCCCCGCTGCCGACTGTGTACTGGCCGTTGGCGAGTCGATAGCGCCGGGGTGCGGCGGTGCCGGTGGCAACCTCAAATGCAATAATCAATCGAGTGGTCTCCAGCGGGATTCAAATTCAAGCCCGTGCAGGCTGGATAATGGGATGTGTATGGCATTGGCGCCAAAGCTTGGCAGGAGTGCGACGAGCAGCTCGCTTTCGTGATCGCGAAAACGGCGCGATTTGAAAAGCTCGCCCAGCAGCGGAATACTGCCCAGGAGTGGCACCTTGTCGACATCCTTTGACGATGACGACTGGAACAGCCCGGTAAGTAAAATAGGCTGGCCTTCTATGGCATCGATCTCGGTGTTCATCGTGTTTGTTCTTAAGCCGGGTACTCCATCGACAGCCGTGGCTTCGTCGAGCTGGCTCGACTCCGTTTCAATTTTAGTTCGGATATACTTTCCGGCGACTCCAAGAATGTGCAGCTTGATGTTGAGCCCGTAGTGTTTCCACACGACCTTGTTTTCAAACGCCCCGGTGACGCGAATCGGGATTTCGCCGCCGGCGGCCAGCTCGGCCTGGGAGCCGCTCTTTACCGCCAGCGACGGCTCGGCCAGGATTTTGGCCTGACCGTTGCTTGAAAGATGCATCAGATTCACGGCCCAGCTTGGATTAAAGGCGATCGAGGTCGGCGAGAAAAGCGCAGCCTGGGGCGTACTGGTGGGCCACCCCAGCCCCAGCGCCTGGTGCGCCTGGCGCGAGAGTTCGAGAATGAAAATACGGACCATGATCGTCGGATCGATGCGAATGGGAACGGGGACATGGCTTTCAATATTGGGAATCACGCCTTGGGCGGTCTCAAAGGCCTGCTCAACCTCTTCGGGGGTTGAAACCGTGCCTTCGAGAAAAAACCGGTTGCCCGCGTTTGACAGCCGCACATTGTCCAGACCGCGTCCCGCCAGCAGGGTTCCAGCCTGCTCCATTAGACTTTCTTTGATCCCGGGCCCGGGCATAGCCAAGACGATCAGGTTTTTGGAGTAGTCTCTGAGGTATAAAAGAACTCTTTGATAGGCTGCCCGGCCAAGAATCTCGCCCTGGACCACGAGTTTACCGCCAAGAACGGCCAGCTGGATGCCGGGAAGGTTTTTTAGCTCAAGCTGCGCCTGGCTCCAGCTCCCGGCGCCTTGCCCGCCTGGGCCATTCTGGCTTGCTGCAGGGCGCACAACGACCTTGACCGCGATGGTCTTACCCCCGTTGGTCAAAGAAAGGGTGGCCGTTCCCGCCTCATGGGCTTTGAGCAGCAGGCCTTCTGCCGTCTGATGGACTGTTGCGATACCCTCAGGGCTGATCTTGGCGTCCTGCCCAAGGACCCCCTCGATGGGATAGCGCTGCCCCACTCGAAGTGAAAGAGTGGGAAGCTGGGGTGGAGGTGCAAGGTCGGCCCAAAGGCAGTTTGTGAGTAACAGGAAAAGGGTAAATATCTTGATCCGCATGGCCGGAGCATAAGCAAGCGGCAGGCCAGCATGGCCGTTGACAGGCTATCAGGCGCTAAAGTAGGGTGGGGCCTTCAATTTTAAAGAGTTAGTCATAGATTTAGCAGGGAGTTTCAAATGCCATCACGTCGTATGAGAACCAAGATTCAGCGTAAAGTCCGTAAGGCTCGCAAAGGTGCGGCCCGCAAGAAGGAAGCGCGCAACAAGGGAACGACTCCGAAGTTCCCAATTCACGTTTAATTAGGAGACGAAATGAAGGGAAGCTATCTTTTTACCAGTGAATCAGTCACCGAAGGACATCCGGACAAGATCTGCGACAAGATCTCGGATTCCATTCTCGACGGTTTTCTGGCGCAGGACCCGAAGGCACGCGTCGCAGTTGAGTCGCTCTCGGCCACTGGACTCATTGTTGTCGCCGGTCAGGTCACTGCCAAAGGCGGCGAGCTCGACATTCAGACCATCGTACGCAACCAGATCAAGGAAATCGGCTACGACTCTTCGGAAAAAGGCTTCGACTATAAAAGCTGCGCGGTACTCGTGCAGCTCGATAAGCAGTCGCCTGATATTTCCCAGGGCGTGACTGAGGGCCAGGGCTTGCACAAAGAACAGGGCGCCGGCGATCAAGGCCTCATGTTCGGTTACGCGATCGACGAGACGCCAGAGCACATGCCACTGAGCATCGACCTCGCGCATAAGCTCGCGGCTCGCATGACGGAAACCCGCAAAAAAGGCACGCTCGCTTTTCTGCGCCCCGACGGCAAAACCCAGGTTACGGTTGAATACGAAAACGATCGTCCAAAACGTATCGATGCCATCGTTATCTCAAGCCAGCATGCCGACAACGTAACTTATGATCAGATCAAAGAAGCGATTCTAGAGGAAGTGATCAAAAAGACCGTGTCCAAAGACCTGATCGACTCGAAGACCAAGTACTTCATCAATCCAACCGGACGTTTCGTCACGGGCGGACCAATGGGCGACACGGGTTTGACGGGTCGTAAGATCATCGTCGACAGCTACGGCGGCCATGGTGCCCATGGCGGCGGCGCATTCAGCGGCAAAGACCCAACGAAGGTTGACCGTTCGGCTTGCTACATGGCTCGTTATGCTGCAAAGAACGTAGTGGCCGCTGGTTTGGCAAAACGCTGCATGGTGCAGGTTGCATACGCCATTGGCGTGGCCGAACCCGTATCACTGATGGTTCACACCTACGGCACCGAAACGGTTTCGATCGACAAGATCACCACTGCGGTACGCGAGACCTTCAACTTCAAACCAGCGGGTATAATTTCGTCGTTGGATCTGCTGCGGCCGATCTACACGAAGACCGCGGCTTACGGACACTTCGGTCGTCGTGAAAAAGATTTCACGTGGGAAAATACCGACAAGATCGATCAGTTGAAATCGATCGCGAAGTAAGTTCCAGCGGTAATATTTGAGCAGTTCCAGGATCTAATAAAAGGGATACCGATTCGGTATCCCTTTTTATTTTCCGTTCGGGTATCCTCAAAGTCGATGCTCTATACCGTTCTGTTCCTGGTTCGCTATTTTCCGTTTTGGGCCGTGCCGCTGGCGCTCGTATTCTTTGAGCTGGGCGTGTACCACTACAACCGTCGCGAACGCTCGGGCACCCTCACTTTTTTTGGCGTTGCCGCCTTGTTGGTGATTGTCACCATCGTCTGGATAGTCTTTGAGGGTTACTGGCGCGCCGGCCCCTGGGTTAAACAGATCATTGAAGGATAATGGCTACCAGAGCGTAATTTCAGCCATAGGTTTGGCGTTAGCTGGTAAAAACTTTGACACTTCTGGAGCTTTTTGCCGAAATCCGTCGGAAAAGAACCGGAAAGTAAAAGAAGAGCGTTAGCAATTTGACAGGTATCCAAATCCTGTTAACCTCATTTGAGCGGTGGGGACCGCGAGCTTGGTGTCTCAAGATGAGACGCTGGCAGTTAATGATCTTCTAGGATGGAGGACCAAACGAGTGGGGTTTGATTCATTGAAAACACAGGGATGTGAGCTTTTTGGCGGAATTATCGGACGGAGTCCGGCAATTGCCCGCGTCTTCGAGGCTATTTCAAAAGTAGCAGATACAGATAGTACAGTATTGATCTCAGGAGAGAGCGGAACTGGCAAGGAGTTGGTCGCTCGCGCGATCCACCAGATGTCATCCCGGTGCAAGGGACCCTTGATCCCTGTCAACTGCGGCGCCATTCCCGCAGAACTCCTCGAAAGCGAACTTTTCGGCCATGTCAAAGGTGCCTTTACCGGTGCCATTTCCAACAGGCAGGGACGTTTCGAGCTGGCTCAGACCGGCAGCATCTTTTTGGATGAAATCGGTGATATGCCGTCGATGCTCCAGGTTAAGCTTTTGCGTGTTCTTCAGGAACGCAAATTTGAACCTGTCGGCGGAATGAAGGCTATCCCAGCCGATGTTCGCATAATCGCCGCGAGCAACAAGGATCTTGAGGAAGGCGTCAAAGACAAGACTTTCCGCGAAGATCTTTTCTATCGCCTCAATGTGATTCCTATTCATATTCCTGCGTTGCGCGAACGTAAGAGCGACATTCCGTTCCTGGTTGAGCACTTCGCGGCCCGCTTCAATACCGAGAAGAAACGTTCGGTGAAGTTCGACAACCCCGAGGTCATCGACCTTTTCCTGCGCTATGACTGGCCGGGCAATGTGCGTGAGCTCGAGAATCTGGTCGAGCGGCTCGTTGTTTTCTGCGGCGATGGCCAGGTTGAGATGAAGGACCTGCCACCCAAGATCTTCGAACGGGTTGAGCTGGCTCAAAGCAACCTGGGCGCGCAAGGCCGCTTTGGCTTTGCCACCCATGCGATCGCTCAGCTCGACGCGGGCGCTTTGGATATGGGCGATGGCATATTATTTCCGCGTTTTGTCCTGCCCGATAACGGCGTGGACCTGCGCGAGATAATCAATACCTTTGAGAACGACATCCTTTTGCAGGCTTTGTCCCGCACCCGTGGCAATAAGAACAAGGCCAGCGAGCTTTTGAAGATGAATCGCACGACGCTCGTCGAAAAGCTCAAGAAGAAAAACCTCCAGTTCGAGGTCTGACTGCGCTATCGCTAGTCTCATGTGGGATAAGGTGCGCCGATATCGGGTGCTGATTTTTTTTGTACTGCTCTTTATTCTTTACTGGAAAGCGCCGGACTATATCGGCGAAAGCCCAGGTAGCCGTTTTAACCTGACCAAGGCCGTGGTGCTGGACCATTCCTTGCGGGTCGACAATTACTATAAAAATAGCGGCGACTGGTCACAGCGGGACGGGCATTTTTATACGAATAAGGCGCCCGGTCCGTCGCTGCTGGCGGTGCCGTTTTACTTTG
>JBBRLF010000257.1:0-7433 GCA_038231515.1 candidate division WWE3 bacterium | reverse complement strand
GCCTTACGGTAGCTGAGTTCGGCTGATCCGCCGTAACATCGCGCGCGCCGATAAAAAATTTCAGCTCATGTGGACTTTGTCCGCCGGGGTTTTCGGTACCGGCGCCGGCCGGCAGGCGGGCCGTGATTTGCTCCAGGTAGGCTTTGTCGGTTTTGCGATTGGCATTGTAGGCGGCGTGAAATACCCCCAGCACCACCTCATTGGTGGCAGGGCAAAGAAAGTTTGAGTTGCGGGAAAAGACCAGGCGATCCGTTTCAAAAATCAGCGCCTGCTGCGCATGAAAACCGTAAACGTCGCGTTCGGCCGTTAACACCGTCTTGTCGGGCCCGGCCCAGGCGGCACCTGCGCTCAAAATTCCGATCGCTGCGAAACTCGCACTTCTTCTGGCGTATAGGTTGAAGATCGCTAACATAGGTCCCCCGACGTCTGACTCCCCTTATTATAATACGGACGCGGGCTTCGCGTATATACGGCCCGGCCAAAGCACTGTAAGCGATTGAAGTTACATGTATTTTCAGGTATCCCTGAATCATGCCTCTGTTTGCCAGAATGCTCTTTTTTGTCGGACTGTTTCTGCTCGGTGCCTGCGTGGCTCCCCGCAAAGCCGAGACAACGCTCGCAGTGAAGCGCGGCGAGTTTCTGGGATTAGGCGCCGCCCTGACAGAATCATATGTGGTCACGAGCCAGGAGAAAACCAAAGACGGCGGCGTTACGGTCGAAAGCCTCATCGCACACGCCGTCAGTGGAAGAATCATACACGTCGAAAAACTCCAGGGTCTCAAGGCCGGCGTCGCGGAGTCGCTCATCCGTGATCGCCTCGCGCTGATCGATTCAATTTATGATCCGCACCGTGACCCGTATTTTTCGGTTCTGACCACGAAGACCTTTTGCCCCCGTCAGTTTCAGCCCCTCAAGCGGGTCGAACAAAGTGCGGGCAAGCCGATACCTATCCGGGTGCTCTTCGCGAATGACCGGCTAACCTATGGCTCCTGCACGCAAGAACAGGCGGCTTATCGCGTCATTGTCGCCATGCTCGTGTGCGACCATGGCGCCTTTATTTTCGAAAACTTTGTACCCGCGCCAAACTTTGCCGAAGCCGAAATTGGCGTGGCCAGTCAGCTGCGTTGTCCTTGAAAAATTTTGCCAACCTCAGTTACTCAGCCGCTTTGCCCTGAATGCGCTTAAAGAATTTTTCAAACGAGCGACGATTTTCGGATTCTCGTCAGACACGTCAACCTTTTCAAGCGGATCGTCGCTGATATGGAAGAGCACCGGATCTGGCACGGCGGGGTCGAAGAATCTTAGCTTCCATTCCGAGTTCCAGATCGCGTCCATCCTGGCCTCGCCGTGAGAAAATGAAAACTCGTCACGCTGAATGGCTTGGCCGGCGATAAGCGGCAGCAGGCTCCGCCCTTCCAGGTTGCCTGGCCCGACGATTTTGAGCGAGTCGAGAATCGTCGGCATGATGTCGATGCTCAATGTGCTTGCCTTGATCCGCTTGGGTGCGGTGCCGGGAATTTTCATGATCAGCGGCACGTGAATCTCTTCGTAGGTGGGCCGAAAATGGCCGTAATAGCCATGTTGATTGAAAGCTTCGCCATGGTCGGAGGTCACCACGATCAAGGAGTTTTCGTAGAGGCCTAGCTTTTTGAACGTGGCGAAAACCTCTTTCATGGCATCGTCGGCCGTGCGTATGCCACCGTCATAGAGCGCAGCCATGTGCGCCATCGCCCCTGGATCCCCCCGATCGAACTGTTTGAAAAAATTAATACGTGCATGCAGATACCGCTGCACATAAAGACTCAGGTCTGGTTCTATCGGCGCGGGGATGAACGGCGTGAGCTTAAATAGTTTATCTTTATCCACCACGACCTTGGGATAGTTGCTGGGAACGTAGATCCGGTCGTAGGGCGCAATGGGATGGTAAGGGTCATGCACCATATAGGTATGCAGAAAAAGGAAGAAGGGTTTGGTCTTCAACTTCCCAAGCAATGATTTTACGTGTGTGAGGCCTTTTCCCATTTCGAAATCCACGTCGTGAAGCTCATCAAAGCCACGCCCCAGCCCACGGCTGGGACTGAGATGCGGGTCACGCGTGGTCGCCATCCAGACTGTTTTATAGCCATTGGCCTTTAAAACTTGCGCCAGCGTAAGGTATTTGAGGTCGAGCGTCGTCAGCGGCATGCGCGTGAAAATCTTATGCGTATCCACGTAAAGCCCGGTGAACATCGACATATGAGACGGCAACGTATAAGCCGCCTGCGAAAAGGTGTTTTCGAACATCACATTCTCACCGGCGAACTTCGTGAGAAACGGCGTGGTGTCGCGAAAGTACCCGTGCAGCCCCATATGATCGGCGGCCAGAGTATCAATCGAGATCAGAATCACGTTCGGCCTAAGCGCGGCGGCCTCACTTTTGGCAAGAGTTAAACAGACAGCCAAAAACAGAATGCCAGCATACGCGACGAAACGACGTCCCATGAACAGCAGAATACCGATCGCACCCCTAAACGGCAACAACAGCTTAAGTTGCATCGCGGGCGTTGGGAAAAATCACGAAAACCGGTGTCACGCGTTCAGCGCGCCCCACCTGTTCAATTTTGAGCTGCACGTTCTTACCGATGCCCTCGTTGCTCAGGCCCCTTGAGGCGTGATCCAGCACGCCACGCTTGAGCTTGTATTTTGCGCCGGCAATCGTGATTTTCGGGCTTTGCTCAAAGCACATGACAGAAAAAAGCTGCCCCCGCGGCTGATGAAATTCCAGCGCGCTCATCGTCGCGATCCACATGCCACGCGGCCCGTAACTTACGAGCCCGGGACAGTTGTCCGGCCCGGCCGCACGCGCCAGATCCTGCATCCAGGTTTGCACGACCAGCATATTACCCAGCTCATGGTCGAGCCGGCCGCCCTGCGCACCAACCAGCACGACGTTGCCTTCCCATTCGCCATCGAGAAAAGCTTTGCCCGCCAGGTGCAACGCGTACTCAAAGTCGGAATAGTCCTTGGCCTTGGGCAGGCGGATTTTCTTGCACTTGAGCTTGCCCACCTCCGAGCGCGAAATCGAATCGCCGTCGCCAACCCACAGCTTGGGTTTGAGCTTCAGCTTGCGAAAGTGTTTCAAGCCGCCATCGACCGCGATGCTGAACGCGTCCTGCACAATCTCGGCGACGTGCCCCGGTACTCCGGCCAGCGAACGCGAACAGACGATCAGACAGGTGTCGCTCATTTCAGCTTCCTCAGGCGTTCCAGCGCGTGGTCGAGCTCGCCTATTTTATTTTCCAGGGCCTTGAGCTTGTCTTTTTCCTTATCGATAAGCTCCTTGGGCGCCTTTTCGATAAAAGTGGGCTTGGTCAGCTTGGCCTTCGTAAACTCGATGTCGGCCAAGGTGGCCTGCTTGTCTTTCTCGACGCGCTTGAGCTCGCCGTCCACATCGACTAAGCCTTTCAAAGGAATGAAAAACTTTGCCGTCGTGCTGATGATTTCGCCGGTCGTCGGATTGCCACGCAGATAGCCCGTCTCGCCCGCCAGCGATTCCAGCTGCGCCAGCGCGCGAATGAAAGGCACGCCGGCAATGAACTGATCGGCCACCTTGGCATCCAGCACCTCGTACGACACCTTGGGGCGCGCCTTGGGCGGAATATTGTTCTCGCCGCGAAACGCGCGCAGCGTATCGATGGCGCTCTTCCACACGCTCACGGTTTCGATATCCCGCGTGCCGTCCTGTTTGGCGGCAACCGGAAACGCCTGCAGCATCAGCGGGGCACCCTGCTTCATGCCCGGCCGCTCGGGCAGGTGCTGGTAAATCTCTTCGGTAATGAAGGGAATAAAAGGATGCGCCAGCTTCAGCGACTCCTCCAACACATGCATGAGACAGACTTGAGTTTCGCCCACCCGAGCTGCGTGCTCAGCCGAACCAAGTAACTCTTTCGAGAACTCGATATACCAGTCACAGTACTGGCCCCAGACAAAATCATATACTGCCTGCGAGGACTCATTGAGGCGGAACTCTTCAAGCCCGCGGTCGACCGTGACGATCGTCCGGTCGAGCTCGGCCAAAATCCATTTGTTGAGCGGATGAAAGTCTTTACGATTGCTTGCGACCCAGTCGGCCAGGGGCTTGCCGCCCGTGATTTTTTTGAAATCCGCTTTTGGAATCGGATCACCAGGCAGCTCGCTGGCCACATGCCCCAGCCGCATCAGCACATAACGGCTGGCATTCCACATCTTGTTGCAGAAGGCCTTATAGCCTTCGATTCGGTCCAGCGACAGCTTCACGTCGCGACCCTGGCCCGCCATGGTCGAGAGCGTAAAGCGAAACGCGTCGGCGCCGTAGTCGCGAATGATGTCGAGTGGGTCGATCACGTTACCCTTGGTCTTGGACATCTTCTGGCCTTTTTCGTCACGCACCATCGCATGCAGGTACACGCGCTTGAACGGCACGCGACCCTCATTGAAGTGCATGCCCATCATCACCATGCGGGCAACCCAGAAAAACAGGATATCAAAACCCGTTTCCATGACATTGGTCGGATAAAACGTGTTGTAGGCTTTCGTCTTCTCAGGCCAGCCCAGCGTGGTGAACGGCCAGAGGCCTGAGCTAAACCACGTATCCAGCACATCCTCATCTTGGACCACTCGCGCTGACGCGCAAGTGGCGCATTTCGTGATGTTTTCGCGCGACACGGTGGTGTGTCCTTTGTCGCAGTACCAGGCGGGAATCTGATGGCCCCACCACAGCTGGCGCGAGATGCACCAGTCGCGAATGTTTTCCATCCAGTGGTAATAGGTCGACGTCCAGCTTTCGGGCACGATCTTGATCGCATCGTCGCGCTTTTCAACTTCAGCCAGCGTTAAGCTCTCACCCTTGCGCACCGCCGCGATGGCCTTTTCCGCCATCGGCTTGACGTTCATGAACCACTGCTCGCTGACCATGGGCTCGGCGATACGCTCGCAGCGATCGCATACGCCTACACTATGCATGTGATCTTCGGTACGCACGAGCAGTTCGGCTGTAGCCAGATCGGCCAGAATTTTTTCGCGCGCCTCGGTTACGCTCAAGCCCTGATACTGCTTGCCTTCGGCGTTGACCTTACCGGCCTTGTCGAAAACATTCAGCACGGCCAGGTTGTGGCGCTTGCCGATATCGTAATCGTTGAAGTCATGACCCGGCGTCACTTTGAGCGCGCCGCTACCAAACTCTTTGTCCACATACGAGTCGGCGATAACCGGAATCTCGCGATTCATCAGCGGCAGCTTTACCTTTTTACCGACCAGCCCCTTATAGCGTTCATCATCTGGATGCACGGCTACCGCCGTGTCTCCCAACAATGTTTCCGGCCGAGTCGTCGCGATGATCAACGGGGCACCGCCATCGGTGCGTTCATATTTCAGATGATAAAAGTGCCCTTTGCGCTCAACCGGCTTCACTTCCAGATCAGAAAGGGCCGTCTGACAGCGCGTGCACCAGTTGATGATGCGCGTGCCGCGATAGATCAGCCCTTGCTCGAACAAAGTTACGAACACGTGGCGCACAGCTGTGGATAAGTGCGGATCCATGGTGAACTGCAGCCGATCCCAGTCCGGGCTCGCGCCGAGCTTTTTCATCTGTCCGACGATCATGTCGCCGCTTTTTTATTTCCACTCCCACACGCGTTTAAGAAAAGCTTCGCGGCCCATGGCCTGGCGCTTGATTCCCTCTTTAAGCAGCTCGCGCTCAACCACCATCTGCGTGGCAATGCCCGCATGATCGGTACCTGGCAGCCATAGCGCATTAAAGCCACTCATACGCTTCCAGCGCGTCAGCACGTCTTGAATCGTGACGAACAGCGCATGCCCGTTGTGCAGCGCACCCGTAACGTTGGGTGGCGGCATTGCAATCGAGAAGGCAGGCTTGGAACTTTCGTTTTCGGCGCGGAAGCAATCTTGCTCCATCCACCACGCGTACAAACGGGTTTCGAACGACTCCGGATCAAAGGCTTTCTGCATAGTGTCTGCACAGTACACGAACCCGCCCAAACGAGCAATTTCGACGCGCAGCCTTAGCCTCAAAATGGTCTAATATTGTCTTGGATTTTCTGCGGGCCTGCCCTAACCTCATTCGATGATCACCAAACTCTTCCTAGGTTTCACTCTGCTCGGTGCCCAATGGGTGCTGTGGTTCCTTATTTTTCTGAGCATCGTCTCTATCGCGCTGATTTTTGAGCGCTGGACCTACTTTCGCGGTGCAACGAAAGCCCTTGAAGACAAGCTGACTGAAACGCTCAAACCCCTTTCCGTGCCGGACCGCTCAAACCGCGGCCGCCACCTGACTGATAGCTTGGTGGCTGACGCCAGACTCAAGGCCGAGAGCCGCCTGAGCTGGCTTGCCACGATTGGAGCCAATGCGCCGTTTGTCGGACTGTTCGGAACCGTCCTGGGAATTATTCGCGCGTTCCACGACCTTTCCACCCAAGGTACCCAGGGCAGCGCTGTGGTCAGCTCGGGCATCTCTGAAGCCCTGGTCGCTACCGCCGTCGGTCTGTTCGTGGCCATTCCCGCCGTTGTCGGCTACAACTTTTTTCAGCGCAAGGTAAAAGACATGATGCTCACCGCCGAACGCACCAAGAGCGCCCTCATGGGCTCGGGACAAGGCTAAACGATGGCTGGCCAGGTAGGCGCCGAAGACGACGAAATTGCCGCGATCAACGTCACCCCACTCGTGGACGTCGTGCTCGTTTTGCTCGTCATCTTCATGATCACCGCGCCCACGCTGTATCAGAACGCGCTCAAGGTGCAGTTGCCCCAGGCGCAAAGCGGCGAAGATCAGTCCAAGAGCACGCTGCAGATCATGGTCGACGCTACCGGCGTCATCACGCTGCAGTCCAAGAAATACACGCTCGAAGAGCTGGCCACGCAGATCAAGACCACCCATCCGCAGTCGTCGATCATTCTGGCCGATAAAAAGGTCGAGCATGGCAAGGTGATTGCGATCATTGACATGCTCAAGGCCAATGGTGTGCAGAAGTTCTCGTTCGGCGTCGAAAAGAACTAGCTCAGCGTCCGCTGCTCAGAGGTATCACTTATCCTGAGCCCAGATCGCCCGCAGGTCTTCGAACTCAGGCTTCTCTTTCAAGACCGTACCATCGGTGGTTGAGCCAATCTTGAAGCGCACCGCACCTCGGGGAGTTTGCCGAGTTTCAAATTTGCGAGCAAGCTTCAGCCGATCCCAGCGACGGTGACGAAGGCCAAACGTCGAGCTATTGCGCAGCAGCCAACTGGCCAGCTCCTGCCAATGCGCGGGCTCGGCCAGCACCGACAGGCACATCGCCACGCGCCCTTTTTTTCCAACGGCGGGAGTAACCCAGGCGTCAAGGGCACCCAGCTCAAGCAACCGTTCCACCGTCCAGGCCGTACGTTCAGAAGTCTCGTCGTCGACGTTGCAGCAGATTTCAACT
>JBBRLF010000256.1:0-7518 GCA_038231515.1 candidate division WWE3 bacterium | reverse complement strand
CGAGCGGCCAAGAATCATATGGTTTTCACGCAGCAACATCGCTGCAGCTTCAGACGCTTTAAACGGCGAACGTCGTTCGTCGATGGTGCCGTTTACGATAAGGAACTTGCGACCCGTATTACCCATGAACTGCCAGATTCCGCTGGCACCCACTTTGGAGCGGGCCTTCAGATTGAAAGACGATTCCACGAAAGGCAGGCGCGTGATCTCAACCGGAATGCCTCGTTCCTTGAAAATCTTTTCCATCATCGGCAGATAGCGGCCAGAATAGAACAGGCCTTGCATAAAGCGGTCGCGCTGCCCGAGCTGAAAACGAATGCGTTTGTTGTGGGCGGCGTTGTAAAATTTATTCGGCTCTTTGATGTCTTTATAAAGCTCGAAAACGCGCTTTTCGGCTTCGCTCAGTGGTAATAGGTCTTGCTGCTTCTTATGAATCGAGAGCATCAGATCGCGATAGAAATCCTTGATGTCGCTGATGCGGTTCTGGGCGCGCTTCTCTTTGATGGCCGGATGCGTGTGGTAATCCTCTTGCTCAGAGCGAAAATCGAGCTTCTCGAGAACAATTTCGGGATACTTTGCGTCGTGAATCACGCCTTCTGACGTCGAGAACTGCGTATAGATGCTGACCCAAAATTCCACGCGTTTTTTTAACGGGCCCTCTGCGGTCAGCGGTGCGGGCGTACCATTGGCCGGCGGTACCAGGGGCTGCTCGGAGCGTGCCGTGCCAGACGGTGCCGTTGGTAACGTGGCCGCGGTTGCATTTGAATCCAGCTCCACTTCGACCTCGACGGGCGTGACAGCCGAGGGTGGTTTTGCGTCCGTGACCGACTCAATAGTTTCTGCAAAGGCCAGCGAGGAAGTCGCAAGCAGCGCCAGCAGAAGAAGCATGTTTCGGTTCACGATCATCGTGTGATAAGTCTATGGGATGCTGCGATTTTTTCCAACCCCAAGACCGTCGAATGGTATTTTCTTCGGGGCAAATCTAGCCGTGCTTTTTTCGGTGCTGATTTCGATGTTCGGCGCCGCATGTTCGGCGCCGCATATCCCAGCGGGAACGGCGGTGATGCTTATCGAGCAGCAAGCCAGGAATCTCGACCCGCTTCTGAGCACTGATGCTGTGAGTCAAAAAATAAACAGCCTGATACATGCCTCACTGGTGCGCCTCGACGCGAAGATGCATGTCGAAGGCGACCTTGCCGTCAGCTGGGAGGTACGCGGATATCAGGACTTCCGCTTCAAGCTTCGTCCGGGTTTGAGATTTCAGGACGGCACCCCGTTGACCGCCGAAGATGTAGTGCATTCGCTCAATGAATTCAAAGGCGGCTCGCTTTTGCAGGGCAAGTCAGCGTCTTCAATGCGCGCATCCCCCATGGCAATCGCTTTGGCACATGTGAAGCGCATCTCGACCCAGGGGGCACTCTTGGTTCGGGTCGAGACCGATTCGCCCCAGCCCTTTTTGCTGAACGATTTTCCGGTACTCAAGATTTTCAAAAGAAAGGGCGGCGAGTTGATCGCCGCCGGCCGCTATCGAATGACGCGGGAAAGTAATCAGGAAATTCACGTCGAGGCGGCCACGACTTACTACGAGCCGCTGGCGGTCGGCGCCTTTCGCGAGATAATATTTAAGTACGTCAGTGATGACAATACCCGGTATCAGTACCTGGTGCGCGGCGACGGAAATGTTGTGCTCAGCGGTCTCAGCCTGACTAAAACCGAGTATCTGCGTAACCATGGTCCGAGCGGAATGCAGATCCTCGATTCGGCGGGAGTAAACTTCAGCTATCTCTGCTTCAATTTTAAAGAGCCACACCTGGCTAAGCTTGAGGTGAGGCAGGCCATTGTTCAGGCGATTGATATTCCGGGCATTTTAAAATATCGCATTGGTGGGTTTGGCTATCGCGCCACTGGAATTATGGCCCCCGCGCATGGCGACTCATATGAATCGGACGTTGAGCGTTATGGTTTCGACCGGGCCAATGCCGAGCGTTTGCTCGACCAGGCGGGGTATCCGCGTAAGGCGCCGGGGGGCTGGCGATTCAGGCTGGCGTTCAAGACCACGACTGAAAAATTCGGCAATGAGATGGCGCGGCTGCTTTCAAACGAGTTGCGGCAGGTGGGTATCGACGTCCAGCTCGAGGTGGTCGAAGCAGGACCCTTTTTTGCGGATATCAATGCGGGTAACTTTCAGCTCTTTCATTCGCGGTGGATTGGCGTGAATAGTCCATCGATTTACTATCGTGCCCTGCACAGCTCGCAGTCCCACGGCGGCCTGAACCGGGGCTCGTATTCGAATGCGGCGTTCGACAAGCTGGTCGACAAAGGAATGACCGAAGTCGATGATCGCAAGCGCAGGGCCTATTTTTCAGAAGTGCAGAAAATCGCGGCCCATGATCTTCCCTATGTCAGCCTCTGGTATTGGAACAATACGTTTATTGGTACGCAGGCCATGAGCAATATCGTGATGTATCCTAATGGCGACTACCGAACGCTGGCTGATGTACGCCTGAACGAAGGAGCCAGGAAATGAGTAAAACGGTTCTGATCACCGAAGCCGCCAGGGCCGGCGCCGACACCCGCGTGCGCCTTGACGATGAAAAGTTAAAGCACCTGCGCCGCGTTTTGAGGATGGAATGGGATGAGCCCCTTCTTGTTGCCGATGGTTCGGGCCGCCTGCTGGAAGGCGTGCTCGAGGAGCTTGATGATGGCGGTGGCGTTCGCCTGGGTGCCGTCCGTCGCGTCGCGCCGCAGCCGTTGCCGCTTGAGCTTGTCGTGGCGTTGCCGAAAAATTCGACCATGGATTGGCTCGTGGAAAAAGCAGTCGAGTGCGGTGCGACTCGCATTTATCCCGTAGTCAGCTCACGTTGTATTGTGAAGCCCGATCGTGGCGATGCGAATAAATACGTGCGCAGGTGGCAGGCGATCATGGATGGCGCCGTGGAACAATCCGAGCATCTGTGGCGTCCCACGATCACGCCGCCAGTTTCCTGGCCGGAGTTTCTTGCGGCATCCAGAGTTGACGCGGGCGAGGTAAAATCGTTCGCCTTTATCTCGGAGCTTCGGGCTGAGGCGATGGCTGAAGCCGTGGCACTCCATTCGACCTGGAAAGCCCTGGCCGCCTCGGGAAATCATGCGGTGCGTTTGATCCTGGGTCCTGAGGGGGGGTTCGCAGAACAAGAGCGAACCGATCTCGTCGAACATGGCTTCATTCCACTGTCTTTGGGCGCTGCGGTGCTGCGCGTCGAAACAGCCGTGGTGGCGGCCCTTACCCTTGCACGAGTCATTAGAGTAGTTTCATCAACATAGCGGGTTGCATTAGTGTGCAACCTTGACCATAATATTTGGGTATGGATAAGAATACCGATCCGTTTAGCTCGATCAAATTCAAACCCATGTCCGAGGGGTTAGGTCTGAACCATTTCGCCGATGGTCTTCCTTATACGCCGAACCATGCGAAACGTAAGCCGGTGGTCAGCTTTGACTATCCACCTGCGCGACCACCGAAGTTTGGCTCACCGATGGCGCAAGCCCCGGTTGGAACTGACAGTGCGCGCAAAATGGTCGAACGGTTTGATGCCGAAACCGCCATGGCCGAGGTGGCGGGCGAAAAAACGATGGAGCAGGCAAGTGCGGGATTTCTGCGCAGAATCATCGCCTACGGTCTTGATGTGGTTTTTTCGACAACTATGTTTACGGTAATTGTTTGGGCCAGCTTTGCTTTGAATGGCTATGATCTCGGAACTTTGTTGTCCGAGCGCCGGGGGGTGCAGATCTTCTGGCCGCTCTGCCTGCTCTATATGGTCGTGCATATGGGATATTTTCTCATTCAGGAAACGACCTGGCAGCGTACCTTGGGCAAGGCCATCATGGGTATTCGGATTCGTTCGCAGAGCGGGTTTGCCACGCTTGGACGTGCGGTTTGTTTTTTTATCGCGGCCGTGCCGCTCGGTGTGGGACTTTTCTGGTATTTTTTCGATTCACGCCGCCGCTGCTGGCATGACGTGATCACAGACACCGAAGTCGTCGTCAGTTGAAACCGCTTCGGCCTTTCCGCAGCAAGATTTTATCGCCGGTACAGGCCGCGAAGATTTGCCGTCGCGCTTCGGGCGGCGGACGCAAAGTGGTTTTTACCAACGGCTGCTTTGATATCATTCATCCCGGGCACGTCACCTATCTCGAGGCCGCGCGCCGCAAGGGCGATTTTCTCGTCGTGGCGCTGGATAGCGATGCCGCAGTTCGCAAGCTGAAGGGGCCTGAACGGCCGATCAATCCGCTGAAGTCGCGGCTGCTGGTAGTTGCGGCCCTGGAAAGCGTCGATGCGGTTACCTGGTTCACCGGCGGAAATCCGATTTCCATCATCACCCGAGTAAAACCCGACGTGCTGGTCAAGGGCGGTGATTGGAAAACTTCGCAGATTCTCGGTTCGCAGGAAGTCCTTGGCTGGGGTGGCAAAGTTTTCTCGTTAAAATTTGTTGCCGGAAAATCCACGACCAATATCGTTAATAAGATCAAGAAGCGTTAGGAAATCGCGGTTGACCGCGGCCCGCTCCGTCGCCTGCTTTTGACTTTCGTCACTGGTTTGGATACTTCTACTGTGTGGCAACCCGCATAGAACTTATCGATAAAATGCTCGCAGGCGATCGCCTTTCGCTCGCTCGAGTAATTTCCTTCATCGAAGACCGTGGTGAGCATCTGCGTGTTCTGGTCGACGCGATTTATCCAAAAACAGGTAACGCCTTCGTGCTGGGAATCACTGGCCCGCCGGGCGCCGGCAAAAGCACGGTTACCGACAAGCTGGTTGCTGAGATTCGTAAAACAGGCAAGCGCGTCGCGGTGATCGCGATTGATCCTTCAAGCCCCTTTAGCGGCGGTGCGATTCTGGGCGATCGCATTCGCATGCAGTCCCATTCCGGCGATCCCGGTGTGTACATACGCAGCCTCGGCACCCGGGGCAAGCACGGTGGTCTTTCACAGTCCTCCAAGGAAGTCGTCATGGCGCTTGATGCCGCAGGCTATGACTGGATCGTCGTCGAAACGGCCGGCGTAGGTCAGACCGAGCTGGACGTGCTCAAGCTGGCGCACGCGGTCTGTGTTGTTCTCGTGCCCGAAAGTGGCGACAGTATTCAGGTCATGAAAGCCGGGCTCATGGAAATTGCCGATCTTTTCGTGGTGAACAAATGTGATCGGCCCGAGTCCGACAAGCTGGTGCGTGAGCTGATCAATATGATCGGGATGAATGACGCCGCCGCCTGGCAAATTCCGGTTCTGAAGACGCAGGCGCTTTTTGATCAGGGGATCGCGGAATTTTTCGCCCAGGTGTGCAGCTACCGTGAGTATGCCCAGAAGCACGGTAAGCTTGAGGAAAAGCGCGCGGCCTTTATTGAGGACGAGATCATGGAAATCATCTGGAGCACCGCAAGTCGGGCTGTTCGCCAGAAGATGCACAGCGAGGACGGCAGAAAATTTCTGGCCCAAGTGCTCCAAAAAAAGAAAACACCCTACGAGGCTGCAGATAAATTTAGCGAGTAAGTGGCAATTTTTTCCTGACGCATCGCGCATATTTTATTCACTCGAAACTTTGTTTCTATCTAATATCAGCTACTTGAATAAAAGCTCTCCCAGGCGTCGATCTGTCCCCCGAGGAATGTCAATAGTTGACTAAATTAGTCTAAAGTAATTTGGTCAGGTACCCGATCCGGTTGGTGGGACAGCAAGAGATGGTCGGTGGGACACAGCAAATCAGACCTTCCCTCTCTTGATGAGTAATAAAAAAACGATCTTGTGCACGCCGGGTGGCGTTCACAAACGTTTCTTTCACTTTGGGAGGAGAAGTTATGGGTCTTCGTATAGGTACAAACGTTCAGTCTCTTGTTGGTCAACGCGCATTGAGCGCTCAGCGTGAAGCTGGCAATCATGAGATGGAAAAATTATCAACCGGCTCTCGTATCGTCAATGCCGCCGACGATGCGGCAGGTCTAGCCATTAGCGAGAAATTCAAAGCTGAGATTCGAAGCAACAGACAGGCTTCGCGAAACACTCAGGATGCAATCTCGCTCGTGCAGGTCGCTGAAGGCGGCCTGAACGAAGTCAGCAGCATGCTGATTCGTATGCGCGAACTGTCGATTCAGTCTGCCAGCGATACGCTGAGCGATACTGAGCGCTCGTTCACCGACAAGGAAACGCAGGCACTCAAAGGTGAGATCAGCCGTATTTCGCAGAACACCACGTTCAACGGCAATCAGCTCCTGAGCGGCGTCGGCAACAACCTCGAATTCCAGGTCGGTACGCACGGCGATCCTGAAAAGGATCGTATTACGTACGATACGGCTTCTGCCAATGCCACGGCAACAGCTCTTGGAATCGCTGAAGTGAACACGTCAACCCGCGAAAGCTCGCAGACCAACCTCGAAAAGTTGGATACCGCGATTTCGATGGTTAGCGGTACCCGTGCAAGTTTCGGCGCCATGCAGAACAGACTGCAGAGCACTGTAAGCAACTTGGATGTTTACCATGAAAACATTTCTGCCGCGAACTCTCGCATCCGTGATGCAGACGTCGCAATGGAAAGCGCTGAACTGACCAAGAAATCCATCTTGACCCAGGCAGCGACTTCGACTTTGGCCCAGGCTAACCAGGCACCTGGTTTGGCCCTCAAGCTCATCGGCTGATAGCCGGCGAGTTGAGAAGTCATACGAGGATCGAGGACTCAGGCCTTACGGGGCTTGAGTCCGTGGGGTAGCCCAAAAGGAAAACCCATATCCTCTCATTTGGGCTCAATGGGGGTGGGAGTGAAGAACCCGGGGACGGTTCTTCACCCCCACTCGCTCCAAAGAGCTTAAATACGGCCGCGGCTTGA
Organism: candidate division WWE3 bacterium; assembly: GCA_038231515.1. Classification (GTDB taxonomy): domain Bacteria; phylum Bdellovibrionota; class UBA1018; order UBA1018; family UBA923; genus JACQAX01. The sequence goes on along the minus strand of JBBRLF010000256.1, from coordinate 665 downwards.
CCTTGATTTCACAGTGTTTTTAGAAAAGATCCCTGCCTGCATTTTTTTCCTAAAGTATTTTTCACATCCGCCGATACGTGTATTGAAAGCACAAGTTGGGGTAAGTCGAAGCAGTACGTAGTAAACCCGCTAGAGCAGTATCCAAATAGTAGTATTCAAAAGCAGTATCTCCACACGCAGACGTTGTAGCACGCGCAGTTTCACGCAAACACATCACAAACTTTTTTTAATTTGATCTGAATGATTTTCAATCCGCTCGCGCATTTTGCTTTCGGGCAATCGCATAAGCGCGCTCGGGTTTAACAAGTTCCGGATATTCCGGAAACGGGAGACGCATACGCGAACTATGACGCGGTGTGTCAACGCGCAAACACAAATGGTAAGTAAGGAGTTTTGATATGGGTTTGAGAATTAATACGAATTTGGCTTCTCTGTCCGCTCAACGTGTTCTGGATGTAAATAAAAATGCCGCGTCGAAATCGATGATGCGCTTGGCGAGCGGTGATCGCATCACTTCAGCCGGCGATGACGCCGCTGGACTGTCGATTTCTGAACGCTTGCGTGGTCAGATCCGAAGCCAGAAACAGGCCGAACGCAACTCCAACGACGCGATCAGCCTGGTGCAAGTGGCAGAAGGCGGCTTGAGCGAAGTCAGCAACAACCTT